>MGUS01000108.1:4557-8759 GCA_001800085.1 Elusimicrobia bacterium RIFCSPLOWO2_01_FULL_60_11
GGCAAGGCCCTGCCCGCCGTTCCCCGCACCTACCAGGTGCAGGAAGGCGAGACCCTCCAGACCATCGCCGGCAAGTTCTACGGCGACCCCTCCAAGTGGGTGGAGATCTACGAGTTGAACAGCGACCGCATCGAACGCGGCGGCACGCTCACCACCGGCCAGGTCCTCCTCATGCCCGAAAAATAATACAATAGGATGTTGTGAACGACAAAGACATCGAAAAACTCGTCTTCGGCATGGCGCACCAGATCCGCAACCCCGCGGCCATCATCAAGGCGAACGCCGGTGTCATCCTGGAAAAAGAGAAACTCTCCCCCGAAGCCCGCCGCTCCATGGAATCCATCTTGAACGGCGTCAAGTACCTGGAAGAACGGGTGGACGAGTTCGTGGAGTTCTCCAAGCCCCTGGTGCTCAAACTGGAGAAGGTCGATCTGAGCCGGCTTTTGAACGAATCCATCGCCATCTTGAGAGACCGCTGTCAGTTGAAACATATCCGGATTTCTAGTAAGTTAGAGGGTATCATGCTCGAGCGGGCCGACAGGAATCAGCTCTTTCTGGCGTTCATGAACCTGCTTCTGAACGCCGTCGAAGCCGTGCCCGAAGGCGGCGTCATTTCAGTGGCATCCCACAGCCTGGAAAATAACGCGTCCGTCACCCTCGAGGACAACGGCGCGGGCATCCACCCGCGGGACCTGCCGGAAGTGTTCTCCCCTTTCTATTCCACCAAGCCCAGTTCCATCGGCCTGGGCCTGCCCGTGGCCAAGCGCGCCGTCCTCGCCCACGGGGGGGACATCGATCTGAAGAGCGTGAAGGGCCAGGGCACCCGGATCACCGTCACCCTTCCGAATGGCTAAGATCCTGGCCGTGGACGATGAGCCCGACATGATCTGGGCCATCACCAATGTCCTGCTGTCCGAAGGCCATTCCGTCGTCTCCGTCAATTCCGGCGAAGAAGCCCTGGTCAAGGTCAAGGACTCGCCCCTGGACCTGGTGCTTCTGGACTTCCGGCTCCCGGGCATGGACGGCATCCAGATCCTGGAAAAGATCAAGCAGATCAAGCCCCTGCTCCCCGTCATCATGGTGACCGGCTACGGCGGCATCGAAGAGGCCGTCCAGGCCATCAAGCTCGGCGCCTCCCACTACATCTCCAAACCTTTCGACAACGCCCAGCTCATCGAATCCGTGAACAAGGCGCTCCAGATGGACGCTCTGCGTTCGGAAGGCCTTTTCGGCAAGCGCCTCGCCGAAAAGATCTCCCCGCCCAAGGCGGAAAGACCCTCCGTTCAGTTCCAGAAAAAACAGTCTCCGGGCATGAAGAACATCCTGCCCCTGTCCGTCGCGGCGGGGCTTTTCGCGCTTTTTTTCATCGGGGGCCTTTATTTCTGGAACTCAAAGGGGGGAACCGACAGGGAATTCGCCATCGGGCATTCCAAGGTCTCGGGGCTGGCTTTCAGCGGATCTTCGCTCTGGGTGACGGACTGGTTCACGGAGAACATCGAGCGCTACGATTGGGACGGGAACAAGCTGAACCTGGTGAATTCCGTCTCCATGCCCGGCGCGCATCTGACCGGCATCGCCGCCGCCGGCGACTTCCTCTTCACCTGCGATTCGTGGAAGAAAGAGATCTCAAAATACTCGTCGGGGGAACGCATGACGCTCGCCGCGGCCTACCCCAGCCCCGGCCCCGAGCCCTCGGGGCTCTTTTACGACGGCAAATACCTCTGGTCCTGCGACGGCAAGACCCGCAAGGTCTACCGCCACGCCCTGGACGACATGCTGAGCGTCCTGGAAGAATACCCGGTCCGGGCCCAGTTCCCCGTCGGCATGTCCCACGACGGGGTCCGGTTCTGGACGGCCGACGCGGTGGGGGCGAAAATATACCGGAACCTCCTGCAGGAAAGGTTCCGGCAGGACGCGGCGTTCATTTTCGGGGATTCCCCGGCGGGCAAGCCCATCTCCGCTTTCTCCGTCAAAGACGGGCGCTTCTGGGTCGCTTACGAAGGCGTGAGCAAGATCTTCCTGAAAAATCCTTCCCGCCTGAAAGAAACGACCCCGTAAGGGCGGGTTTCAAACCCGCCCCTACCGCATTATTCCAAATACTCCCTTAACCTCTTGCTTCTGGAGGGGTGCCGCATCTTGCGGATGGCCTTGGCCTCGATCTGGCGAACGCGCTCGCGCGTGACGTTGAAGATCTTGCCCACGTCTTCCAATGTCCGTGGATAGCCCGTGCTGATGCCGAACCTCATGCGGATGATCTCGGCCTCCCTTGTGGAAAGCGTGGAGAGCACGCCCTCGATCTCCTGCCTTTTCAGGAATTCCACGGCGGAGCGCGAGGGGGAAGGCCCCTGCTTGTCCTCGATGAAATCCTCCAGATAAGAGTCCTCGTCCTCGCCGATGGGCGTGGTCAGCGAGATGGGGTCCTGCATGATCTTCAGGATGGAGCGCACCTTGTCCGTGGAGAGGCGCAATATCTTGGAATACTCCTCCACGTGGGGCTCCCTGCCGAAATCCTGGCGGCTTTTGCGCGCGATCTTGCCCATCTTGGAGATGATCTCCTTCATGTGCACGGGGATGCGGATGGTGCGCGACTGGTCGGCGATGGCACGGTTGATGGACTGGCGGATCCACCAGGTGGCGTAGGTGGAGAACTTGAACCCCCGCTTCCATTCGAATTTCTCGACGGCCTTGATGAGCCCCAGACCCCCTTCCTGGATGAGGTCGGTCAGCTCCAGGGAGGACCCGCCCACGTGCTTCTTGGCGATGGAGACCACCAGCCGCAGGTTGGCCTTGATGAGTTCGATCTTGTTCTTCAAGATGGTCTCTTCCAGTTCCTTGATCTTCTTGTAGCGGTCCAGCAGGCTGTTCTTGCCCTCGGGCAGCGACTGGGCCATGCGCCGGTGCTTGTCCGTGATGTTCTGCAGGTTCTCCACGGAGGATTCGATGCCCGTGAGCGTGTAGCCGGTGGCTTTCTTGAACACGGCCGCGGAGATCTTGCCGCGCTTGGCCTGCTCATAGACCCGCACGATCTCGTGGTGCGTCATCTTGAAGCGTTTCTCGTAGCGGCGGATCTCTTCCTCCGTCTCCAGCACGCGCTGGGCCAGCGTCTTGATCTTGTTGGTGAGCCGCTTGATCTTCTCGTTGTTCAAGTTCAGGCTCACGATCTTCTCGATGATGTAGTCCTTGGCCTTCTCGGTCTCGGATCTCCAGAAATCGCGCTTCTTCTCGGAGAGGCCGCGGTCCTTGGCCTTGGCCTGGGCCTGGACCATGCGCTTCTCGCCCTTGTTGATGAACTTCACCACTTCCCGCATCTTCGTCTTCATGCGGTAGAGCTCCTGGTTGGTCTTGCGGCCGCGGGGCATGAGCTCCTTGGGCGTCATCTCGTCCTGGGTGATGAGCGTCTCCCAGTTGCGGATCTCGCGCATGGCGATGGGGGATTCGAGCACCAGCCATTTCAGGGTCTTCTCGTTGTCCTTGATGTTCTTGGCCAGGTTGATCTCCTGGTCGCGGTGAAGGAGCGGCACCTTGCCCATCTCGGTCAGATACATGCGGATGGAATTCTGCGTGTCCACTTCCATCTCGACGGGCGGCTCGTGCACCGGCACTTCGACCTCTTCGGGCACCAGGGGCTCCAAAAGGGGATTGACCCCCACTCTCTGCCGCTCCAGGACGGCGGTCTCGTCCTGCTTGCGGATGATGGGGATGCCCATCTCCTGCAGCGCGGTATAGAGGCGGTCCAGTTCCTCGTTGTTGATGTTGGAATCGGGGAGCTGGCGGTGGATGTCCTCGTAGGTCAGGTAGCCGCTCTCGCGCCCCTGCTCGATGAGGTCTTTAAGTATATCGCTGTTGCCGGGGTGACTCATTCTTTCCTTCCTTTGACGACGTGGGCTAATTTTCGGAACTCTTCCAGAGCCGGGGAATCGCCGCGGCCGAGGTCTTTCAGCCGTTCCTCTTCTTTTTTTTGATGCAGCCGCTCGGCGATGGATTCAAAGATGGCCTCCGGGTCCTCGATCCGGATCTTGCTGAACTTGAAGATGACCTCGTGCAGCAGGCCCGATGCCGCCGCGGCGTCGTTCCTGCGGAGATGGTCGAAAGCTTCCTTCCAGGGCGCCGTCCCGAAAAGCCCGAACTCTTTCTCCAAAGCCAGGAGCCGCGGCCGGAGCGTCTCGTGCTCCAAGGCCAGGCAGAGGAGCTCTTCCTCCGGG
>MGUS01000109.1:0-1945 GCA_001800085.1 Elusimicrobia bacterium RIFCSPLOWO2_01_FULL_60_11
GTCCCGCCATATTCATCGGCCCCCTGCGCGATGGTTTCCGCGCCGCATCCGCTGGCATCGCCGTCTGGAGTTTCCGCGACGTCGCGGGGGGTGAAGCTTTCGTCCGGCGCCGCGTCAAGTTCCAGGGCGGGCGCTCATTGGCCGGCATCGCCGAGATCGCCGCGGGGGACTATGTGGTGCACGAGAACTTCGGCATCGGCCGCTACAGGGGCCTCGAGAAGATGAGCTTCAAACGCGGGGTGGAATCCGAGTTCCTCCACCTGGAATACAAGGGCGGCGACCGCCTCTATGTGCCCATCCAGGATTTCAGGCTGGTCCAGAAATTCGCGGGCGCCGAAGGCAAGCGCCCGCCCTTGAACACGCTCGACCGCGCGTCCTGGGAAAGGACCAAGGAAAAAGTCCGCAAAGAGGTGGCGGACCTTGCCCGTGAACTTTTAAAGACCGCCGCTGCTCGTGATGCTTTTCGCCGTCCGGCGGGATCTCAAGAATACCTCATGAAAGAGTTCGAGGATGCTTTTCCTTATGAGGAGACGCCGGACCAGAAAGCCGCCATCCAAAAAGTCCTCGCCGACCTGGAATCGCCCCGCCTCATGGACCACCTGGTCTGCGGCGACGTGGGCTACGGCAAGACCGAGATCGCCATGCGCGCCGCGTTCCGCGCCGTGCTGGACGGCAAGCAGGTGGCCGTTCTCGTGCCCACCACCATCCTCGCGGAGCAGCACTTCAAGAATTTCTCCGACCGCTTCGCCGCCTTCCCGGTCAAGATCGGCATGCTCTCGCGCTTCCAGGACAAGGAGCATCAGGCGATCGCGCTGGAGAGCGCGGCCAAGGGCGCCGTGGACATCCTGGTGGGCACTCACCGCCTCATCCAAAAGGACGTGAGCTTCAAGAATCTGGGCCTCGTCATTATCGACGAAGAGCACCGCTTCGGCGTCAAGCAGAAGGAGTCCTTGAAAAAACTCAAGCTGAACGCCGATTTCCTGGCCCTCTCCGCCACGCCCATCCCCCGCACGCTCTCTCTCGCCATGGGCGGCATCCGCAACATTTCCGTGGTGGAATCCCCGCCCGAAGGGCGCCTCCCCATCGACACGCGCGTGGGGCTCTTTGACGAGGGCCTCCTTAAGGAAGCCGTGGAGAGGGAACTGGCGCGCGGCGGGCAGATCTTCTATGTCCACAACCGCATCCTGTCCATCCACACCCGCAAGGCCTTCCTGGAAAAGCTTTTCCCCGACATCCGCATCGGCATCGCCCACGGGCAGATGAGCGCCGAGGCGCTGGAATCCGCCATGTGGAACTTCCTCCACAGAAAATGGGACATCCTCCTTTCCACCACCATCATCGAATCCGGCCTGGACATCCCCAATGTCAACACGCTTATCGTGGAGGACACCGACGAATTCGGCCTGGCCCAGCTCTATCAGCTGCGCGGCCGCGTGGGGCGCCAGAGGCAGAAGGCCTACTGCCTCCTCTTCTTCTCCGACTGGGCCAAGCTTTCCGAAGACGCCAGGAAGCGCCTCACCGCCATCCAGGAATTCTCGGCGCTCGGCAGCGGCATGAAGCTGGCCCTCCGCGACATGGAGATACGAGGCACGGGCAACCTGCTCGGGCCAGAGCAGCACGGCTGGATCGCCGCGGTGGGGCTGGACCTTTACTGCCAACTCCTCTCCGAGGAGGCGGAAAAGGTCAAGCGGGGCGAGGATTTCGATGAAAAGGACCTCTCACCCGAAGACATCCCGCCCGAGATAGAGCTGGAAGTGAGTGCGCTCATCCCCGAATCCTATGTGGAGCCGCCGGGGGAGAGGATCGGGCTGTACAAGAAGATGCTCTCCGCCCGGTCCCAGGAGGACCTGGAAAAGATCAGGGCCGAGATGCAGGACCGCTTCGGCGCCATTCCGCAACAGGCCGAGGACCTCCTTAAAGTGATGGGCCTGAGCGTCGAAGCCAG
>MGUS01000109.1:1954-4913 GCA_001800085.1 Elusimicrobia bacterium RIFCSPLOWO2_01_FULL_60_11
TTGGCCGGGTTCGCCCGGGCGCACCCGGCCCTGATCGAGGTCCTGCCGCCGGATAAGAACCTGCTTAAAATCCTGTTTAAGGAAGAGATCGCGGACCCTTTCGGCCAGGCCCGGAAGTTCTTGAAGTTGGCTTTGCCTTTTGCTACGATTGAACCTTATGCGAAAAAATAATCTCCTTGGGTTGGCATTGGCCCTCGCCCTTTCCGCCTGCTCCAAAGGCGGCAATGACGTCATCGCCAAGGCGGGCCAGGTGCGCATCACGACGCAAGACCTCATGGCGGAGATTGAGAATTCCCCGGACACCATCAAGACCTACCTCTCCACGATGGAGGGCAAAAAACAGTTCCTGGACATCATCCTCCGCGAGAAGATCCTGATGAACGCGGCGGAGCGGAGCGGCGTCATCCGCAAGAAAGAGGTCCAGCAGTCCCTTAAGAGCTACCGCGACCGCATGAAGGAGCAGGAGGGGGAATACCGCAAGGGGCTGATCCTGCGGGAATACCTGCGGGAGCTCAAGGACACCGATCTGAAGGTGGACGAAGCCGAGATCAGGAAATATTTTGATGAGCATCACGACGATTTCTCCAACCCCGTCCGCGTCACCGCCAGCCATATCCTGACCCCCACGCAGGAAGAGGCCGAAAAGGTCCTGGCCCGCTTGAAGAAGAACGAGGACTTCGCCCGGCTCGCGCGGGAAGTGTCCAAAGACCCTTCGGCGGACCGCGGCGGCGTCATCTTGAACGAAGTGGGTGAGCCGGCCCGCATCGCCAAGGGGGATTACCTGGACCTGCCGGAATTCGAAAAAGCCCTTTTTGACTTGAAGACCGGCAGGATCTCCGGCGTGGTCAAGACCAAGATCGGATATCACGTCATCAAGAAGACCGGCGAGATGAAACTGCCGGCGCAGACCTACGACCAGGCCGCCCCCCAGATCCACCGCGTCCTGGAGAGGAAAAAATTCGACGAATGGGTGGAGAAGTCCAAGAAGGAGCAGAAGGTGTGGGTGGACGAAAAGGCCCTTTCAGCCCTGCCCGTGACCCGCGGAGAAGCGCCCGCCGCCGAGGAGGCCCAAGCTCAATGATCCGATCCTTTCTTATCGCGGCGTTACTCGCGCTGCCCTCCGTTTTGAACGCCGAAACGGCGTCTTCCGGCGGCACCATCGCCGTCGTCAACAACGAACCCATCTTCGCCAGCGAACTCCAGAGGGAGTCCGAGCCCTTCGTGGAGCGGTTCAACAAGACCGCCCCGGAGAAGGACCGCACCCCCGAAAAGATCGCCGCGCTCAAGAAAGAGATCCTGGACCGCCTCATCGAAGAGCGCCTGCTCCTCCAGGAAGCCAAGACCCGCAAAGTGCGGGTCTTGAAGACCGAGATCGAGCGCGGCCAGGAACAGTTCAAAGAGCCCTTCCGCGCCGATGAAAAGGGCGCGCCGCGCAAGCCCGCCGACATCGAGAAGGCCTTCCAGGACCAGCTCATCAAAGAGGGCCTGACCCAGGACCAGTTCAACAAAAGAGTGGAAGAGCAGATCATGAAGGTGAAGCTCATCGAGCAGGAAGTGAAATCCAAGGTGGAGCTGCCCCAGGATGCCGAAGTCCGCGATTTCTTCGAAAAGATCAAGGCCAAGATGGCGGGCAAGCCCGTCAAGACCCTGAGCAAGGAAGAGGAGGCCGACCTCTCGCAGATCTCCAAGTACCTGGAGCGCATGACCGGGGAACAGGTGAACATCCGCCACATCTTGATCCGCTCCCAGCGCGCGGAGCCCGCCTCCGGGCGCGCAGCGGCCAAGAGCAAGCTCGAAGGCATCCTTCAGAAGATCCGCGGCGGCGAGGACTTCGCCTTTATGGCCAAGAAATTCACCGACGACCCGCTCAGCAAGGAGCGCGGGGGGGACTTGGGCTTCATCGCCAGGGGGGACTTGGGCCTGCCCGAGATGGACGCGGTCATCTTCAAGCTCAAGGAAGGCGAAGTGAGCCCCGTCGTCGAGACCGAGATCGGCTACCACATCGTCAAGATGGTGGAGAAAAAGAACCCTCATCCGCTCGAATATGAGGACGTCAAGGAAGACCTGGCCAACTACCTGGCCCAGCGCGTCTTCACCCAGAAGCTCGAAAAGTACTTGAAAGACCTCCGCGCCAAAGCCAGCATCAAAGTCAATCCAATCGACTAATCTTCCCATCTTAGCCGTCACATTGGGCGACCCCGCGGGGATCGGCCCCGAAGTCGTCCGTAAAGCCCTCCGGGACAAGTCCCTCTACAAGATCTGCAGGCCCCTCGTCATCGGCGACGCGCGGACGCCCTTGAACCCCGGCAGGGCGTCCTATGAATGGGTCGTTGAATCCGTAAAACTGGCCCTGTCCGGAAAAGTCCAGGGCGTTGTCCACGCCCCCATCTCCAAGCTGGCCTGGAAAAAGACCGGCGTCCGCCACCCCGGCCACACAGAACTCATCGCGGAACTTTGCGGGACGAGATCATTCGCCATGGCCATCGCTTCGGGACCCATCCGCACCGTCCTGGCCACGCGACACATTCCCCTGGCCGAGGTCCCCGGTTCCTTGAGCAAAAAAGAGATATTGAACTGCGTCCGCCTCGCAATGGGCTGGATGAAGGGGCTTGGTTTGCGCCGCCCGAAGATAGGCGTCTGCGCCTTGAACCCGCACGGGGGCGAATCGGGCTTGATCGGGCGCGAAGAGATCAGCATCATCGCCCCCGCCGTCAAAGAAGCGCGGAAGAAATATGGGACGGGCGTGAGCGGCCCCATTCCGGCGGATACCGCTTTCAAAGAATTGAAGTCCGGCCGATTGGACTGCCTGGTCACGCTCTATCACGACCAGTCCCTTATCCCCGCCAAGCTTTACGACGCCTTCCGCGTCATCAACATCACCTTGGGCCTGCCTTTCCCCCGCACATCGCCCGGCCACGGCACGGCTTTTGACATCGCGGGCAAGAACTTGGCGGACCCC
>MGUS01000109.1:4946-12650 GCA_001800085.1 Elusimicrobia bacterium RIFCSPLOWO2_01_FULL_60_11
CGTTCCCTACGATTGATTCCCGCGTTCGCGGGAATGACGATGATGTTTTTGGCAGGCTGCGCCGGCTGGGAAGTGGACCCTTCCGGGACCGCAGGGAACGGCCGCGACAGTTCCGCGCAAGACGATGACAGCGGCCCGTCCCTGCAATCCTACGAGACGCTTCATTTTACGGTGAAAGCGCCCAGCATGTCCCGGGCCGAAGCGATCGCGCAGTTCTCCGAAAAGATCTACTCCAAGGTGATGTTCGACGCCAACCTGCTTTCGTTCAAGCCAAAAGAAAATTACCCCGTCATCGTCTATCGGGACAGGTTCGAGTACCAGAAGATGTCGGGCTTCCCCGCCTGGAGCGGCGGCGGCACCACCACCCGGCTCCTGGCGCGCCTGCTTCCCGCCGAACGCGAGCTCCGCGCCCTCACCTCCATCCAGACCTTCGAGGAGGTCTACACGCCCCAGGCCCTGGCGCACGAGGTCACCCATCTGATCTTCAACGAGTACATGGAATTCTTCACGGCGGAAGACGCCGAGCGCGTCCGCTGGCTGAACGAGGGCTTTGCCATGGTCCAGGAGATGGAGGCCTGGGATTCCCCCGAGAAGGACGAGTATGCGCAGCTCACCCGTTCCCTGGTGCGGGACAACCCCATGCCCCTTTCCAAGCTCATGTCCTTCGATCCGTTCCAGGAGCCCCAGATCGGCCTGGGGAGCTACAACTGGCGGGGCTATTCGGTCGCCTACAGCAATATCGAGATATGGTACTGGCAGGCCCGCGAACTCACGGCATATCTGATCAAGACGCAGGGGCCGTATAATTTCTATCTTCTGCTCGACATGTTGAAGGGCAGGAAGACCTTGGAACAGGCTGTCTCCCAGGCCTATCCGGGCAAGTGGAGGGGCCTCTCGGAGCTGGAAGACGCCTGGAAACAATCCCTGAAATAATCTGTTGACAGGGTTTGGCGCCCTTTTGTATAATAGGGGCGCTTTAAGAAGGGCCAGCAACAAGGTACGAGCAGCGGCAAGGTTAAATTTCTCACCCCCGGAACAAACATCCTTTCGGCGGGTAGGGTTTTTTTACAACTTAAATTGTTGAGGTAAAAATGACAAAAACTAATTTCGCGCGGATCCCGCCCATCCTTCCTCTGCCCGAGCTCCTTGAGATGCAGAAAAAATCCTTCCGGGATTTTCTGCAGGAGGATGTCCCCGCGGAAAAGCGCAAGATCCAGGGTCTGACGGCCACGCTCCTCGATGTGTTCCCTATCACCAACGCGGACGACACCATGGAGCTCCAGTTCCTGGGTTATGAGCTGGGCGAGCCCAAGTACACCATCGAAGAAGCCATCTCCAAGGATTCCACCCATTCCGCGCCCCTGAAAGCCCTCATCCGCCTCGTTGAAAAGAAAGAAGGCGGCAAGGTCCGCCAGGTCGCCGAGCAGGACGTCTTCCTCTGCGAGATCCCCCTCATGACCGAGACCGCCACCTTCGTCATCAACGGCGCGGAGCGCGTCGTGGTGAGCCAGCTGCACCGCTCCCCCGGCATCATCTTCGAAGAGGACGAAGAGAAGAACATCTCCTCCTACGGCAAAAAACTCTTCTACGCCCGCATCATCCCTTACCGCGGCGCCTGGGTGGAATTCGAATACGACCTCAACAACGCCATCTTCGTGCGCATCGACAAGAAGCGCAAAGTCCCCGCCTCTTCATTGCTCCGCACCATGGGCATCGAGACCGATTCCGAGATCTTGAAGCTCTTCTACGACACCGAGCCGGTCTCTCTGGAAGGCAAATCCGCCGAATCCGTCGTCGGGCGGGTCTCCGCCGAAGACGTCGTGGACAAGGGTTCCGGGGAGATCTTGATCGAATCCAACCGCGAGATCACCCGCGACATCCTGGCCAAGCTCCACGACAAGAAAGTGAAGGCCGTCCGCGTCCTCATCCTGGACCCCGCCTTGAACGACGTCTCCATCCGCAACACCCTGGCCAAAGACCCTTATAAGACCCGCAAAGAAGCGACGCAGGCCATGTATCGCATCCTCCGCGCGCAGGAATACATCGCGCCGGACCAGGCGGAATCCTACATGGACAACCTCCTCTTCAAGAGCGTGCGCAAATACGATTTCACCCGCGTGGGCCGCTACAAGGTCCTGAGAAAGTTCGCCCCCATGCTCGAAGCCCTGGGCGAACGCAAGGATTTCAAGTTCGAAGTGCCGTCCGAACGGCGCCGCACCCTGGCCGTGGAAGACGTCATCGTCACGCTCCAGTACCTCATCGCCTTGAACAACGGCGTGTCCAAGGTGACCACGAGCAAGCACGAGGTCAAGATCGAGACGGACGACATCGACCACCTGGGCAACCGCCGCGTCCGCGTGGTGGGCGAGCTTCTGGAGAACCAGCTCCGCATCGGGCTCATGCAGATGGCAAGATTGGCCCGCGACAAGATGAACCTGCAGGACAAAGCGTCCCTCACGCCCCGCACCGTCTTGAACACCTCGCCGGTGGTGGGCATCGTCCGCAAATTCTTCGGCACTTCCCAGCTCTCCCAGTTCATGGACCAGACCAACCCTCTCGCCGAGCTCACGCACAAGCGGCGCCTCTCCGCCCTCGGACCCGGCGGACTGCACAGGAAACGCGCGGGCTTCGAAGTGCGCGACGTCCATCACACCCACTACGGCCGGCTCTGCCCCATCGAGACGCCGGAAGGCCCCAACATCGGCTTGATCACCTCGCTCGCCTGTTTCGCGTCCGTCAACGAATACGGCCTCATCGAATCACCTTACCGCAAAGTGTCGCACGGCAAAGTCACCGAGCAGGTGGAGTATCTCACCGCCAACCGCGAGGACGAATACGTGGTGGCCCAGGCCAACGCGCCCCTGGAAGCCAGCGGAAAGTTCGCCTCCGATACCATCGCCTGCCGTTCCAAAGGCGATTTCCCGGTCAAGGACCCCAAGGACATCGACTACATGGACATCTCTCCCATGCAGGTGGTCTCCGTTTCCGCTTCCCTCATCCCCTTTCTGGAGCACGACGACGCCAACCGCGCTCTCATGGGTTCCAACATGCAGCGCCAGGCCGTGCCCCTGCTCAAAGCCGAGCACCCCGTGGTGGGCACCGGCATCGAGGACCGCGTGGCCAAGGACTCCCACGCCACCGTCGTGGCGCGCCGCTCCGGCAAGGTCGTCTCCGTCACCGCCGACCAGATCCTGATCTACGCCGACGACGACTCCAAGGACAAGATCGACCACTATACCATCAAGAAATACACCCGCTCCAACCAGGACACCTGCGTGAATTTCATCCCCATCGTCAAAGCGGGCGACAGGATCAAGAAAGGCGAGCCCATCGCGGACGGCCCCTGCACCGACCAGGGCCAGATCGCGCTCGGCAAGAACATCCTCGTGGCCTTCATGCCGTTCGAGGGCTATAACTTCGAGGACGCCATCTTGATCTCCGAGCGGTTGGTGCACGACGACGTCTTCACCTCCATCCACATCCAGGAGTTCAAGATCGAAGCGCGGGACACCAAGATGGGCGCCGAAGAGATCACCCGCGACATCCCCAACGTGGGCGCCGACGCGCTCACCCAGCTCGACGAAGCGGGCATCATCCGCCTGGGCGCCGAAGTGGTGCCGGGCGACATCCTCGTGGGCAAAGTCACGCCCAAGGGCGAGACCCAGGTCTCCCCGGAAGAGAAGCTTTTGAAGGTCATCTTCGGCAAGAAGGCCGAAGAAGTGTCCGACGCATCCCTGACGGTGCCTCCCGGCGTGACCGGCAAGGTGCTGGCCGTCGAAGTGTTCGTGCGGCGCGAGCGCATGGGCAAGAAAGAGGACGACGTGAAGAAAAAAGAGATCGACGCGGTCATGCAGGAGGAGCTGGAAAAACTCCGCTCCGAACGCAAGGAAGCCCTGGCCACCCTCGAGATCCGGGTGAAAGAGAAGGACATCACCCCCCGCCAGGCCTCCGAGAGCAAGGATGAAGTCCTGGCCCTTTTCGAGAAAAAGGAGCAGAACTGCCGCAAGCGCTACACCCGGGAGAAGGACAATCTGAAGCTGGGCGACGAGATGCCCGTCACCGTCAACAAGATCGTCAAGGTCTATGTCGCTTCCCGCCGCAAGATCCAGGTGGGAGACAAGCTGGCCGGACGCCACGGCAACAAGGGCGTCATCGCCAAGATCATGGCCAAGGAAGACATGCCTTTCCTGCCGGACGGCTCCGCCGTGGACATGGTGCTTTCGCCCCTGTCGGTGCCTTCCCGCATGAACGTGGGACAGATCCTGGAGATCATGCTGGGCTGGGCCGGACAGGTCCTGGACACGCAGATGGTCACCCCGGTCTTCGACGGCGCCAAGGAAGACCAGGTCATGGCCAAGGTCAAGGAAGCCAAGGAATTTTTGAGGAAGAACGGCACGCCGGAGAAGTTCCTTCCGGACGACTACTGCCGCGTCACGCTCTGCGACGGGCGCACCGGGGAGGCCTTCAACGAGAAGGTGACCGTGGGCGTCATGTACATGTTGAAGCTCGCCCACCTGGTGGAAGACAAGATCCACGCCCGCTCGACGGGCCCCTACTCGCTCATCACCCGCCAGCCCCTGGGAGGCAAAGCCCAGTTCGGCGGCCAGAGGTTCGGCGAGATGGAGGTCTGGGCCATCGAAGGTTACGGCGCGGCCTACACGCTCCAGGAATTCCTCACGGTCAAGTCCGACGACGTGGCCAGCCGCACCAAGATGTACGAATCCATCATCAAGGGAGAGACCATGACGGAGCCGGGCGTGCCCGAATCCTTCAAGGTCCTCATCAAGGAGCTCCAGTCCCTGGGGCTTTCCATCGAACTCATGAAAAAAGACGGCGCCAAAGACGGGGAGAGGACCAAGTCCGAACCCCGCGAAAAAGAAAAGGTGGGTGCCTAGATCATGCCTTTAGATCTCCTCGAAAAGAAGCGGTTCACGAGCCAGCAGAAGGCCAAGAAAAAAGCCCAGTGGGGGATGAACTTCACGGACTTCTCCGCCATCAAGGTCTCCATCGCCTCCCCGGAACAGATCCGCTCCTGGTCCTACGGCGAAGTGCGCAAGCCCGAGACCATCAACTACCGTTCTTTCAAGCCCGAGCGCGACGGCCTTTTCTGCGAGCGCATCTTCGGGCCCGTCCGCGACTGGGAGTGCAACTGCGGCAAATATAAATACATCAAGCACCGCGGCACTGTCTGCGACCGCTGCGGGGTGGAAGTCACCGAATCCGTGGTCCGCCGCGAACGCATGGGCCACATCGAACTGGCCGTGCCCGTGGCCCACATCTGGTATTTAAGGAAATCACCCTCGCGCATCGGGGCCCTCTTGGACATGAAGCTGGCCGACCTGGAGCGCGTGGTCTATTACGCGCGCTACGCCGTGCTGGAGGATTTCAGGAACCCCGACGGGAAAGTCGTCTACCACGAGCGCCAGCTGCTCACCGAGGAAGAGGTGCAGAAAGCCAAGAGCGAATGGAACGGCAAGGTCAAGATCGGCATCGGCGCGCCGGCGCTCAAGGAGCTCCTCGAGAAGATCGACGTGAAGAAGTCCGCGGTCGAACTGCGCAGCAAGCTGCGCAACATCGAGTCGGAGACCGAGCGCACCAAGCTCATGAAAAAACTCCGGGTCCTGGAAGGTTTCGCCAAGTCGTCCAACCATCCCGAGTGGATGGTCCTGGCCGTCCTGCCCGTCATCCCGCCGGACCTTAGGCCCCTGGTGCCCCTGGAAGGCGGCCGCTTCGCCACTTCCGACCTGAACGACCTCTACCGCCGCATCATCAACCGCAACAACCGCTTGAAGCACATCGAGGCGCTGCGCGCTCCCGACGTCATGATCCACAACGAGAAGCGCATGCTCCAGGAAGCCGTCGACGCCCTCATCGAGAACGGCGCCCGCGGCAAAGTCGTGGTGGGCGCGGGCAACCGGCCCTTGAAGTCCCTTTCCGACATCCTTAAAGGAAAGCAGGGCCGTTTCCGCCAGAACCTGCTCGGCAAGCGCGTGGACTATTCCGGCCGCAGCGTCATCGTGGTCGGCCCCAAACTCAAGATGCACCAGTGCGGCCTTCCTAAAGAAATGGCTTTGGAGCTGTTCAAACCCTTCATCATCCGCGAACTCATGAAAGGCGGAGCCGTCACGCTCAAAGCCGCCAAGCGCATGCTGGAGCGCGCCAAGCCCGAGGTCTGGGACATCCTGGAGCGCATCACCAAGAACCATCCCGTCCTCTTGAACCGCGCGCCCACGCTCCACCGCCTGGGCATCCAGGCCTTCGAGCCCGTGCTCATCGAGGGCAAGTCCATCCAGCTCCATCCTTTGACCTGCTCCGCGTTCAACGCGGACTTCGACGGAGACCAGATGGCCGTCCATGTGCCTCTTTCCCTCGAGGCCCAGCTGGAATGCCGGGTGCTCATGATGTCCACCAACAACATCATGTCCCCCGCCAGCGGCAAGCCCATCGCGGTGCCTTCGCAGGACATGGTCCTCGGCTGCTGCTACCTGACCAAGATCAAGCCCGGCGCTCCCGGAGAAGGCAAGATCTTCTCGGGGCCCGAAGAGCTGATCGCGGCCTACCAGAACAACGAAGTGGACATCAACGCCAAGATCAAGATATCCGGCATCACTTCCATCCGCGAGAAAGAACTTTCCGAAAAAGAGCAGAAAGACCCCGCCCAATGGAAGAATTTCACCTCCGTGGGACGCGTCATCTTCAACCAGGTCGTGCCCAAGGAACTGGGCTTCCTCAACGTCGTCCTCACCAAAAAGGAACTGGCCGGCCTGGTCGAGCGCTGCTACAAGATCCTCGGCCACTACGCCACCATCCAGCTCCTCGACGGCATCAAGAACATGGGTTACAAATTCGCCTGCCGCGCGGGGTTGACCATCTCCATCGCGGACATGGTGGTGCCTTCCATGAAAGCCGAGCTCATCAAGCGCGCCCGCGGCATGGTCAAGGAGATCGAAAGCCAGGCCAAGGCCGGCATCATCACGGATTCCGAGCGCTACAACAAGATCATCGACATCTGGACGCAGGTCACCGACAAGATCGGCGGCGGCATGTTCGACGAGATGAAGAAGCAGGACGAGCTCCAATATCATAAGGACAAAGCCAAGTTCAACGCGGTCTACATGATGGCCTTCTCCGGCGCGCGCGGATCCCCCGCGCAGGTGCGCCAGCTGGCCGGCATGAGAGGCCTCATGGCCAAGCCCCAGAAGAAGCTGACCGGCGGCGTGGGCGAGATCATCGAACAGCCCGTGCTCTCCAACTTCCGCGAGGGCCTGACCGTCCTCGAGTACTTCATCTCGACTCACGGCGGACGCAAAGGTCTGGCCGACACCGCCCTTAAGACCGCCGACGCCGGGTATCTGACCCGCCGATTGGTGGACGTGGCCCACGACATCGTCATCACCGAAGAGGACTGCGGCACCATCAACGGCGTGAAGATCGGCACCCTCCAGTCGGGCGAAGAAGTCATCGAGCCCATCGAGGACCGCATCATCGGGCGCGTGGCCATGGACAACGTGGCCGGCATCCTTTCCGAAGAGCGCATCGTGGAATCGGGCCAGATCATCTCGCCCGAGGTCGCCAAGAAGATCAACGAGGCCGGTCTGGACCGCATCCGCATCCGTTCCGTGCTCACCTGCGAGTCCGACGTCGGCATCTGCGCCAAATGTTACGGCATGAACCTGGCCACGGGCCGGCCCGTGCAGATCGGCG
>MGUS01000109.1:12676-14638 GCA_001800085.1 Elusimicrobia bacterium RIFCSPLOWO2_01_FULL_60_11
AGCGCTCCGAAGTCCGCGCCACGGTGCCCGGGAGCATCCGGTTCCACAACGTCCGCACCATCAAGAACAAAGAGGGCGCGCTCATCTGCGTGGCCCGCAATGCCGAGCTTTCCATCAAGGAATCCGGCGGCAAGGAAAAAGAACACTACGCCATCCCCTACGGCTCCCGCCTGAAAGTGGAAGAGGGGGAGAAGGTCGAAAAGACCCACCTCCTGGCCGAATGGGACCCTTACGCGCTCCCCATCATCACCGAAGTGGACGGCACGGTCAAGTGGGAAGACATCACGGAAGGCACCACCCTTCATGAGGAAAAGAACAAGATCACGGGCCTGATCGAGCGCGTCATCATCGAGCACCGCGCCGAGCGCATGCACCCGCGCCTCATGATCGTCAACAAATCCGGCAAGAAAGAGACCACCTATCCGCTGCCCGTGGACACCAACATCGTGGTGGACGACGGCGAGACCGTGAAAGTGGGCGACGTCCTGGCCAAGATCCCGCAGGAAGTGACCAAGACCAAGGACATCACGGGCGGCCTGCCCCGAGTGGCCGAGCTCTTTGAAGCCCGCCGCCCCAGGAACGCCGCCGTCATCTCCGAGATCGACGGGGTCGTGAAATTGGGCCAGACGCTCCGCGGGACTCTCAAGGTGGTCGTCACCAACGAAGAGACCGGCGTCACGCGCGAGTACCAGATCCCGCAGGGAAAACACTTGGTCGTCTATGAAGGGGACAAGGTCGGGGTGGGCGAGCCGCTCACCGACGGCTCCATCAACCCCCACGACATTTTGAAGGTCAAGGGCGCCAAGGAATGCCAGGAGCACCTGGTGAACGAGATCCAGGAAGTCTACCGGCTCCAGGGCGTGGTCATCAACGACAAGCACATCGAGACCATCGTCCGCCAGATGCTCTCCAATGTCCGCGTCGCCAAGGCGGGGGAGACGGCTTTCCTCGTCGGCGAGACCGTGAGCCGCAGGAAGTTCGCGGTGGAGAACCAGAAGGTCCAGAAAGAGAAGGGAGACCCGGCGCACGCCCAGCCCATATTGCTCGGCATCACCAAGGCCTCGCTCTCGTCCGATTCCTTCATCTCGGCGGCCTCCTTCCAGGAGACCACCCGGGTGCTGACGGACGCGGCCGTTGCCGGCGACATCGACACCCTGCGCGGCTTGAAAGAGAACGTCATCATCGGCCACCTCATACCGGCCGGAACGGGCCTGCGCAACCAGCAGATATTCGAGAAAGGAGAAAAGTAAGACCCCATGCCTACGACCCAGCAGCTCATCGCCTCCGGGCGCTATACCGCGGAAAGAAAGACCAAGGCCCCCGCTCTCATGGGGTGCCCCCAGAGGCGCGGCGTCTGCACCCGCGTCTACACGACCACGCCCAAGAAGCCCAACTCGGCGCTCCGTAAAGTCGCGCGCGTCAAACTCACCAACGGCATGGAAGTGACCTCCTACATCCCCGGAGTCGGGCACAATCTTCAGGAACACTCCATCGTCCTCATCCGCGGCGGCCGCGTCAAGGACCTGCCCGGAGTGCGTTACCACATCGTCCGCGGGACCCTGGACACCACCGGCGTGGCGGACCGCAGACAAGGCCGCTCAAAATACGGCGCCAAGCGCCCCAAGAAAGCCGCGTAACCCGGAGCCCCCCATGCCTAGAAAAACACTCAAACCCAGAGAAAAACGCGGACTGCCTCCGCCCGACTACAAATACAACTCCCTTCTGGTCTCGCGCATCGTCAACAAGCTGAACTTCGCGGGCAAAAAGAACCTGGCCGAGAACATCTTCTATGCCGCGCTGGACCGCGTCAAAGAGACGACCAAGGAAGAACCCGTCACGGTCCTCACCCGCGCGGTGGAGACCATCCGCCCGCTCGTGGAAGTGCGCCCCCGCCGCGTGGGCGGAGCCACCTACCAGGTGCCCATGGAAGTGGCCCAGGTGCGTTCCATCACCCTCGCCATC
>MGUS01000109.1:14665-17083 GCA_001800085.1 Elusimicrobia bacterium RIFCSPLOWO2_01_FULL_60_11
AAGACCGGCCGCCCCATGAAGCAGCGCCTGGCCGAAGAGATCGTGGCCGCCTCCAAAAAAGAAGGCACGGCTTTCAAGAAGCGCGAAGACACCCACAGAATGGCCGAGGCCAACAAGGCCTTTGCCCACTACCGCTGGTAATCCCCGCTTAACCCATGCCCCGGCAATTCCCGCTCGACAAAGTCCGCAACATCGGCATCACCGCTCACATCGACGCGGGCAAGACGACCACGACCGAGCGCATCCTCTATTACACGGGCCGCATCTACAAGATCGGCGAGGTCCATGAGGGCACCACCACCATGGACTGGATGGAGCAGGAGCGCGAGCGCGGCATCACCATCACCTCGGCCGCCACCTACTGCCAGTGGAAGAACGAGCGCACCGGAGCGGTCAACCAGATCAACATCATCGACACTCCCGGCCACATCGATTTCACCGCAGAAGTGAACCGCTCCCTGCGCGTGCTCGACGGCGCGGTCGTCCTCCTGGACGGCTCCCAGGGCGTGGAGCCCCAGTCCGAGACGAACTGGCGCCTGGCCGACATGTACAGCGTGCCCCGCGTCGTTTTCGCCAACAAGATGGACAAGGTCGGAGCCGATTTCTACATGTGCGTCGATTCCATGCAGCACCGCCTGGGGGTCAAAGCCGTTCCCATCCAGCTGCCCATCGGCGCCGAAGGCGCTTTCAGGGGCATCGTGGACCTGGTGCGCATGAAGGCCTCGGTCTGGGACGGAGAGGAGCTGGGGGCCACGTTCAAGATCGAGGAGATCCCCGCCGACCTCGCGGGAAAAGCCAAGCAGTACCGTGACAAGCTCGTGGAGTCCGTCTCCGATTTTGACGATACCATCGCAGAAAAATATCTGAACGGCCAGGAAGTGACGGCCGACGAGCTCACGGTCGCCATCCGCAAGGCCACCATCTCCGGCCAATTCTTTCCCATGCTCTGCGGCTCTTCCTTTAAGAACAAGGGGGTCCAGCCGCTCCTCGACGCCGTGGGCGAATACCTGCCCAGCCCCCTGGACAAGCCGCACCTGGTCGGCATCGATCCGCTCACGGAAAAAGAGGTCGAGGTCAAGCCGGACGACGCCTCACCCTTCTGCGCCCTGGCCTTCAAGATCCAGACGGACCCTCACGTGGGAAAACTCATATTCTTCCGCGTCTATTCCGGGTCGCTGACGACCGGCAGCACCATCTACAACGCCAAGAAGCGCACCTCCGACCGCGTGGGCCGATTGCTCCGCATGCACGCCAACAAGCGCGAGGAGATCAAAGAGCTTTATTGCGGCGACATCGCCGCAGCCGTCGGGTTGAAGGGCGTGACCACCGGCGACACCCTCTGCGCCGAGGATTTTTCCGTGGCCCTGGAATCCATGAAGTTTCCGGAACCCGTCATCGCCATCTCCATCGAGCCCAAGACCAAGGCCGATGAAGAGAAGATGGGCGTGGCCCTGGGCCGATTGGCCGAAGAAGACCCCACGTTCCGGGTGCGCAGCGATGAGGAAACAGGGCAGACGATCATCGCCGGCATGGGCGAGCTCCACCTGGACATCATCGTGGACCGCATGAAGCGCGAATTCAAGGTGGAGGCCAACGTGGGCAAGCCCCAGGTGGCCTACCGCGAAACGATCAAGAAGAAAGTGGAAGAAGAAGGCAAATATATCAAGCAGACCGGCGGCCGCGGCCAATATGGCCATGTTTGGATCGAAGTGGAGCCGCTGCCCGCCAAATCCGGGTTCGAATTCGTGGACAAGATCAAGGGCGGACGCATCCCCAAGGAATATATCCCCGGCGTTGAAAAAGGCATCCGCGAAGCGATGGAGTCCGGCGTGCTGGCGGGTTATCCCGTCGTGGACATCCGCGTGTCCCTCATCGACGGCAGTTACCATGAAGTGGACTCCAACGAAATGGCTTTTAAGATCGCGGGTTCGATGGCGTTCAAGTCGGGCTGCAAAAAAGCCGTCCCCGTGCTTTTGGAGCCCATCATGAAAGTGGACGTGCTCACGCCCGACGAATACATGGGCCCCGTCATCGGGGACTTGAATTCCCGCCGGGCCAAGATCTTGTCGAACGAAACGCGCGGCAACATCCGCGTCATCCAGGGTACGGTGCCCCTTTCCGAGATGTTCGGCTACGCCACGACGGTGCGTTCCCTGTCCCAGGGACGCGCGAACTACTCCATGGAACCCTCGCACTACGAGGAAGTCCCGCGGCAGATCGCCGACCAGATCGTGCAGAAAACGGCCGTCGCCACGGGTTCCTGAAGATTTCAATGGCTTTTTTCGGGCGGTTTTGGTAGAATAATCAAGTTTTCCATCTAAAAAGACGCCAAGGAGCGACTAGAATATGAGCAAGGCTAAATTTGAGCGCAACAAACCGCACGTCAACGTGGGCACGATCGGCCACGTGGACCACGGC
>MGUS01000110.1:0-4333 GCA_001800085.1 Elusimicrobia bacterium RIFCSPLOWO2_01_FULL_60_11
TAGGCCCAGATGACGCGGTCCAGGAGCTGCTTGGAGCAGGCGTAGATCCAGCGCTGCATGCGGATGGGCCCCATCACCAGGTGGCTCTCGTCCTCGTCGAAGGCCTTGTCGCCGCACATGCCGTAGACCTCGGAGGTGGAAGGGAAGATGACGCGCTTCTTGTATTTCGCGCAGGCGCGCACGATGCGCAGGTTCTCCTCGAAATCGAGCTCGAAGACGCGGAGCGGGTCCTTCACGTAGGTGATGGGCGTGGCGATGGCCACGAGCGGCAGGACCACGTCGCATTTCTTGACGTGGTACTCGATCCATTCGCGGTTGATGGAGACGTCGCCTTCCACGAAGTGGAAGCGCGGGTGGTCGATGGAATGCTCCAGGCGGTCGTTGCCCAGATCCATGCCGTAGACCTCCCAGGAGGTCTGGGAGAGGATGCGTTCCGTGAGGGCGTTGCCGATGAAACCGTTCACGCCCACGATCAGGACTTTCATCCCACCACCTGCTTTGCGCGCGCAGCGCGCAGGTCGGCTGAAAGTTCACTCCGTGAACAAGCAGGTGGTGGGATCATTCGAACTCCTTTAGGATCAGAGCGCCGTCACCGCAGGCCACAGTGAGAGGGTCGCGTTTCAGGACCTGCCCGGGCTTTCCGTTCTCTTCGGACGTCTCCGCTTTCCAGACCGTGACTTTTTTACCGTCCAACTCGGCGAAGGCCCCCGGGTAGGGCTTGGTCACGGCCCGAACAAGATTATAAATCTCTTCCGCTCCCCAAGTCCAATCGATTCTGCCGTCTTCGGGGGTGCGGCCCTTGAAGACCGTGGCCTCCGCGTGATTTTGCGGGATTCCAGGGGCCGTCCCGTTCTCGATCTTCGGCACGGTCTCTTCAAGGATGGTCCGCGTCAAAGGGACCAATTTTTTAAAGAGCGTGAGCGCGGTGTCCTCCCGGGCGATCTTCACTTTCTTCTGCGCGACGATGTCCCCCGCGTCGGCTTTTTTCACCATGCGGTGCAGGGTCAGGCCCGTCTCCTTTTCGCCATTGACGAGGGCCCAGTTGATGGGCGCGCGCCCGCGGTACTTGGGCAGGAGCGAGCCGTGGAGGTTGAACGCGCCCTTGGGCGGGATGCTCAAGATATCCTCGCAGATCAGGTTCCTATAGTAAAACGAAAAAATAGCGTCCGGCGCGCTGTATTTTATTTTGCGGACCCACTTCTCCGTGTTGGGATCCTCCGGCGTGAAAACCGGGAGTCCGAGGGATTTGGCGAGTTCTTCCACGGAGCCGAACCAGATGTTCTCCTTGGGGTCCGGCCTGTGCGTGAAGACCATGGCGATGTCCTGGTCCATGTCCGAGAGGGTCCGGAGAGCTTCGCACCCGATGTCGTGATAGGCGTAGACGATGATTTTCACGGGCGTTCGTTGGAAAGGAGGCGGAGCGTCATCTTCCCGCCGTTCTCCGAGAAGCCGTCGGCGCGGGCCAGGGTCTTGTGCGGCACGGATGCCGGCACATCGTGGAAACGGGATTCCTTGGTGATGACGAAGACCGGGCCCTTCTGCGACAGGAGGTCGTCCAAAGTCCCTTCCTCGATCAGAGGGAACAGCCGCCCGCCGTAGAAAAAGAGGGACGGCTCGGAAACAAAATATCCGTAGACCTTGGCATCCGCCGGGGCGTTCTCTTTGAGCGCGACCCCGATGGGCTTCATCACGCGGTACCGGTCCACCGCGGGGAGGACGAAATGGATCAGGGCCAGGAAAAAGATCAGGGTTCCCCCGCAGATCTTCCAGGCGTTCTTTTCCCTTTGAGGGTCCTCCGAGACGTATTTTCCGACGAGGCAGGCCAGGGCCGGGAGGACCGGGAACATGTAGTGGGGCAGTTTGGTGGCGCTCATGGAAAAGAGGATGAAGATGGACAGGGCCCAGAGAGCCAGGAGAAGGTCCGCTCCGCTCAAGGGCTCTTTCCGGGCGGAGCGCAGGAGCCAGTTCTTTTTGAGGGCCGAGGCGAGGAGGAACGTCCAGGGCAGGACGCCCAGGGCAAGGACGATGACATAATAGAAAGCGGGGCCGTCGTGCCCCTCGAAGCTTTGGAAGAGCCGCGCGAGGTTGTCATAGAGGAAAAATGTGGAGGTCTCCGCGCGGGCATGGGAGAAGCTGTAAAGGAACCACGGGGCCGCCAAGGCCGCGCTCCCGAGTCCCCAGGCGGCGTGCTTGAAGGGGAACTTCCCCCGCGACCATTCGTAGAGCGCAAAGACAGCCGCGGGAAAGAAACCGATGGGGCCTTTGGCCAGCACCGCCAGGCCGATGGAGAGGTAGGCGGGCAGCAAAGCTTGGCGGGCATAGAAGGCGAAAGCCATGGTGGAGAAGAAGACGAAGAGAGGATCGGTCAGGAGAAGGCGGAACCCCCCTGCGAAAAGGAACATCGAGGCCAGGGACATGCCCGCCCAGAACCCGGCTCTCGTGCCGTACAGGGACCCGCCCAGGAAGACCGCGGCCAGGCAGGTGAGGACGCCGAAGGCCTTGTAGCTCAAGCGCGTCGCCCAATAGAGGAGGATGGGTTTTTCCAGGAAAGGCCGGCCTTCCAGCGTGGGGATGAGCCATTCGCCGTTCTGCTGCATCTCCAGGGCCGCCTGGGCGTACTCCGTCTCGTCCCTGTCCCAGAGCGGGGATTTTCCCAGGCCCGCGAAGAGGATGGCGGAGGCAAAAAGCGCGACCCAGAGCGCCCTCACTCTTTTTCCACCCACGTCCTCGATTTCTTCGCCGACCAGCCCCCCAGAATGATGCCCAAGATCCCGCCCACGATCACATCCGTCAGAAAATGATGCCGGAAAACGACGCGCCCGATGATGGAGATGGCGGCGGCGGCGCCGTAGCAGAGCCAGCGGAAGCGCGGGAAATAAAAAGCGAGGAAAGAAGCCAGGGCGAATGAGCTCATGGCGTGGCCCGAAGGGAAGGAGTCGAAGCCGTTGGCGATGAGATTGGGCCCGATGAAATGGAAATCGCCCAGGTTCTCCCCGGGCCGGGCGCGTCCGGCCAGGTGCTTCAAAACTTGGACCGCCGGGCCCGTGAGCGCGACTACCAGGATGGAGACGGCCCCCGCGCGAAGGACCTTGGAGATCCCCATGAAAAACCCGTAAAGGACGAGAAGGATGCCGATGAAAGCGAGAGCGTCGCCCTTGCCCAGGCGGTTCAAGACATCCCCCAAAAATATGACGGCGGGGTTCCGCGAGAGCGGGGCGAGGAGCTCGAAGAGTTGGGATTCCACTACTGGAGTTCCGGGGACACCCCACTTAATTCACGCATTAAAGTGTCATCGAATTAAGTAGGGTGGCCCCCGATGATCTCTTTTATCCGGTAGCGCGGGCGGCGGCGGACTTCCTGGTAGATGCGGCCCACATATTCCCCGATGAGCCCGATGGCCAGGACCTCGATGCCCACGAAGAAGAAGAGGATGCCGAAGAGCGTGAAGACGCCCTGCACGGCCCATTCAGGGCCCATGATGAAGCGCATCCCGATGAGGAACGCGCTGAACGCCAATCCCGCCAGGGCGATGGCGACGCCGGCCAGCCCCACCAGCTGGATGGGCAGAAGGGAGAAGCCCGTCATCAGGTCGAAATTCAGATGCAGAAGGCGCAGGAAACTGTATTTGGATTTGCCTTTTTCCCGCGCGTGGTGTTCCACGGGCACTTCTGCCACCGAGGACGCGAGTGAGTTGGCCAGAGCCGGGATGTAGACGGCGGCTTCCCCTCCGGCCACCATCTCCTTCACCAGGTCCTTCTTGTAGGCGCGGAGCATGCAGCCGTAGTCCTTGAGTTTCACTTTGATGAACTTGGAGGTCATCTTGGCGATGAAAAAAGACGGGATCCTGCGGAAGATGGAGTCCTGGCGGTTCTCGCGGTAGCCGCCGGCCACTTCATAGCCCTCGTCGATCTTGGCGATGAGTTTGGGGATCTCCTCGGGCGGGTTCTGAAGGTCGGCGTCGAGGGTGACGATGATGTCTCCCTGGGCCTCGGCAAAGCCGGCAAAGAGGGCGCTGTGCTGGCCGTAGTTGCGGTTGAAGCGGATGAGCTTCATCTCCTTGTTCATTTTCACGGCTTCCTTGACGATCCTGACGGAATCGTCGCTGGAGCCGTCGTCGATCACGATGACCTCGAAACTCTCCTTCGAATCGCGCGCCACCTTGAGAAGGCGGGAGATAAGTTCGGGCAGGTTGTCCGCCTCATTATAGACAGGCACCAGGATGGAGAGTCTCACCTTGTGCTCACCAGGGCGCTTTTGGAGTATTTCTTGACCAGGGCCGTGACGGCGGCGATGACATCTTGGACGTCCTCGTCCTTCAAGCCGGGATAGAGCG
>MGUS01000110.1:4341-5624 GCA_001800085.1 Elusimicrobia bacterium RIFCSPLOWO2_01_FULL_60_11
GATGATGGGAGTTGACGTGCTCATACGGAGCGGGTCCTTGCAGGCGGATCTCGGGGATGCCCGTGAGCGCCTTGGTGTAGAGCTTGGCCAGGCGGGCGCGTTCCTGATTGAAAGCGGGGAGTTTCTTGAGCTGGTGGATGCCGATGGCGGCCTGCAGGTCCATCATGTTGTACTTGAAGCCCAGGCGCTCGATGGAATAGAGCGGGGAGCCGCCCTTGGCGTAGCGTTTCCAGGCGGACTTGGACATGCCGTGGAAGCGGAGCAGGCAGAGTTCCTCGTACCACTTCTCATGGGGCGTGACGACCATCCCGCCCTCGCCCGCGGTGATGTTCTTGATGGGGTGAAAACTGAACACCGCCGCATCCGTTAGGGTGCCGGTCTTCTTGCCCTTGTATTCGGTGCCCAGGGCATGGGCGGCGTCTTCGATGACGCGGAGGCCGTGTTTTTTCGCTATGGATAAGATGGCGTCCATGTCGCAGGGCAGGCCGGCAAAGTGCACGGGGACGATGGCTTTGGTCTTGGCGGTCACCTTCTTCTCGATCCGCGCGGGGTCGATGTTCAAGGTGCCGGGGTCGATGTCGGCCAGGACCGGCTTGCCTCCCGCGGCCAGGATCATGCTGACCGTCGAGACGAATGTGAGGGGCGTGGTGATGACCTCATCGCCGGGTTTGATGCCCGCCGTGAGATAGGCGATGTGGAGTCCGGAAGTGGCGGAATTGACGGCCGCGGCATAGGGAACGCCGGTAAAGCCCGCGAACTGGCATTCGAACTTCTGCACCTTGGGGCCGGAAGTGATCCAGCCCGAACGCAGGGAGTCGGCGACCTCGTCGATCTCCTCCTGCCCTATCGAAGGCCGGGAAAAGGGGAGGAATTCCTTCCTACTCATCGCCGTCCAGACCTTCCGCGAACGCCTTTTTGATCTCGCCGGACATGGGGATATTATATAACTTCAGGAAGACCATCATATCAACCAAACGCACCCGCCTGTGCCTGCCGGGCGTGCGGTAGGCCGTGAGCTTGCCCTCATCTATCCATTTGGACACCGTCCCATGCACCACGCCTGTGATCCGGCTCACTTCGAAGGTAGTGAGGGGTCTTTTGGAGCGGATATGGTCGGTCAACCTGCCAAGATTTTTAGGTTTCATTTAGAATATAATAGTGATTATACACATTTTATAAATGAAAAATATAAAGTAATTTCTTAAATTCTCTATTTTCTATTGTCTATTTTCTAGAGGTCAGATGGTCGGCTAGGGGAGTGGAATCTCGAAAACTGCGGCGGC
>MGUS01000110.1:5632-11831 GCA_001800085.1 Elusimicrobia bacterium RIFCSPLOWO2_01_FULL_60_11
TTCTTTTCCAGGTCCGGCGGGATTCCCGGGCCCTTGTCTGATATGGTGACGACCACTTTCTTGTCCATGGCCCTGAACTCGGTCTTTATTTCAACCCTGGCGCCTTCGGGCGACTCCTGCAGGGCGTTCTCCAGGAGCTTTTCCAGGGCGCTCAATACCAGCTCCGCGTCCAGGGGTATGGAAGGCACATGGGCGTCAAAATCCTTATAGACCTCCAGCCGCTTGGCCTGGATGGCGGGCGCCAGGTTGGACACGGCCCGGGCGGCCAGGACATTCAGGTCGTTCTTTTCCAATCGAAGGTCGGGAAAACGGGTGAGGGCCAGGAAATCTTCGGTCAAGGCGCGCATTTCCCCTGCCGATTGGTCGAACGAGGCCGGAGGTTCGGGCAGGGAGAGGTCTTTGACCATGCCGGTCAGGATGCCGATGTGGCTCTTCAAGCGGTGGATGAAGCCCGCCACAAGTTCTTCGCGGTCCTTCAGGCGCTCGATCTCGCGCGCCTTGTGCGCCCCGATGAGCAGGTCGTTGTCCTTGGAGAGGTCCAGGATGTCCCGCTCAAGACGGGCGTTCCTTTCCTGTGAATCCTTGAGCGCCTTTTCCTGCTGGGCCAGAAGGGTCTGGGCCTGGAAGATGTCGCTCTCGAACTGGCGGATCTTCTCTGTGACTTCCCGCCGGGACGATTCCATCTTCTCTTCGAGCTTTTTGAGGGATTCTTCCGCGCGGGCCTTTTCCGCCTCCGCCTGCTTGCGGGCGGCCTGCTCTTCCTCGATAGGGGCCCGCCGTTCCGCCAGGTCCATGCGGAGAACGCTGTTCTGCTTCCTCAACTCTTCCATCTCCCTGCGGATGCGGCCGATCTCCGCCTCCAAAAAATTGGCTTTGGACCTCTCTTCCCAGACCTCGCGGCCGGAATCGAGTTTGCGCTCCAGGTCCATGATCTTGCCGGTCAAAAGGCGCAGGCCGTCGTCTTCCGCGGGGCGGTAGCGTTCCTCCGCCGCGTTCTTCTCCCAGGCGGAGCGCTCATACTTCACTTGAGGCGGCTCGGAAGGCCCCAGGAAATTCACTTCCAGGGCCTGGATCTTGGCTCTTACGCTCTCCCACTCGTCCATGTTTTGAGTATAGCTCCTAATCCTCTTGATTTCAAGGCGAGTTCTCGAGCCAGAAAAGCGGGTCCGTGGGCGTGTCGTGGATGTAGACGCCGAAATGGACGTGGGGCGAATTGGATATGCCCGTGCTGCCCACCTTGCCCACTTCCTGGCCCTTTTTGACGGCCTGGCCTTCTTTCACGGCGATCGCGGAACAGTGCATGTAGATGCTCACCACTCCATGGCCGTGGTCCAGGGCGACCATGTTGCCTTCCTCAATAAACTTGCGGGCGATGACGACGCGCCCCGCGTTGGCGGCGTGGATGGGCGTGCCGGTCTCGGCGCCGATGTCTTGGCCCTTGTGGTAATAGCCCTCCATCCTCTTGCCGTCTAAAATCCTTTTCTCGCCGAACAAGCTCTCGGTCTTGCCCTTTACGGGCTTGATGAATTTTCCTTTCCATTGCCTTTCCGGCGTTTCCGCCCCCAACCCCGCGCGGATGATTTTGACTTCCTCTTTCCGTTTCTCGCTCGGCTTCATGAGGTCCTTCTTTTCCTGCGTGAGGGCGAGGGTCTCTTCGGGGAATTTGGATTCTTCGATGCGGACTTTGGCTTCGCCGATTAGGCCTGCGTCCGAGAGTATCTTGAGGGTCTGCTCCCCCGGGGCGAATCCGGCGGGAACCGCGGCCAAGCACTCCGTCTTGCCGCCGGACGGGTAGCAGGGCACGGTCTTTCCGAAGGCCTCCAGCCGGATGGATTTTTGGCCCGGCGCTTCGAAGGCGATCTTAATGAATTGCCCCTGCGCGGCGGGGCTCAAGGCAAGGAGGAGCGCCAGAGTCTTCAGGGGTTCCCCCTCAATTCGCGGACTTTGTTCCGCATCTGCTGCTCATATTCCGGGTGGCCCATCTTCTGATAGATGGTAGCCGCATGTTCGTAGGGGACAGGGTCCGCGGGGTTGATCTCAGCCGCTTTTGAAAAAGCGCTGAGCGCGGCGGCGTATTTTTCCAGCTCGAAGTATGCCGTGCCAAGCCCTATGTAAGAGTTAAAATCCAGTTGGGTGAAATTCATCATATTCAAATAGATCCGCATGGCATGCGCGTATTCTTTCGCCTCAAGGTAGGCGGATGCCAGTGCGACATAATAATCATTATAGGGTTTAAGGGATACGGCCTTACCGAAGTACTCCGCGGCCTGTTGGGGCTTTCCTTGAACAAGAAACACTTGTCCCAACCCATAGTAAGCTATATCCAGGTGGGGATCCAGCCGGATCGCCTTTTCGAAACAGGTCACGGCTTCTGAATACTTCTGACGTTTCGCCAGGACATTCGCCAAACACATGAGTCCGTGCGCGTTGTTCGGGTCGAGCTCGGTCACCTTGGTGAATTCCGCGAGAGCTTCGGCATCCTGCCGTTTGTCGAAATAGATCACGCCCAACCTATCATGGGGCTCATATCGGGTCGGGTCGGCCCGGGCCGCGTTCAAATAATACCGGATCGCCTCTTGATTGTCTCCCATGATGGATTTGCAGTCCCCCGTCCACAGGGCTTCGTCGCAGGCGCTCTGGACCCGGCCTTTGGACGGCAGATAGTTCTTCAATTCATCCCAAAGCACCCGGGTGAACAGGATGCTTCCCTGCTTGTTCAAGTGGGTGCGGTTATAATACAGCTGCCTCCAATAGCTTATCGGCGTGGTCCGGCCTCCGTTATAGTCCAGGAAGAGCATCCCCCGTTCATCCGAGAATTTCCGGATGGACGCGTAAGCGTCCTTCATGTCCTTCATGTATTCCGCCATTTCCGGGAAATAATCCGGCAAGCCCACTAAGATCACCTTCACCCCGTCCTTTTGGAATTCATCCATCAGGTCGATGAACGCCCGGCGTTGTTTTGGATCATCGTCCACGCGCGAACCGGTCCGGTCCCTGTCGGCTTCGGACGTCTGAATCGCCGTGATGGTCTCGTTTTCCACCAAAGGAGTGAATCCTCTATAGGACTCCTCGGGTACCGTGGTATCTTGCGTCCGGAACTTTATCATGCGGTAGAGGACGTCGGCCCTGTGCTTGACGGAGGCGAAACGGTTCATGAGGAGGGCCCGCTTGGAGGCCTCGGCGTCAAAAAGGAGGGTTTTCAGGAAGAACGACCGCGGCCAATATTCGCTGTCCTGTTCAAAAGTGCGCCGGTTGGGGAAGAACATGTTCCAATCGACGCAGAAGAGCACCGTCTCCAGTTTCCGCTTCAAATGTCCCCTGCACAGCTTCCGGTACCATTCAAGGTAAAAGAGAGGGCTGTTGCTGTTCATCGCGAGGTTGTAGACGCTTTCGTCGAAGGTCTCCAGATATCTCGGGTTGATCCCCGCGTGCGCTCTGGAAGAGCCCAGGATGACGAGCCGGAGCGGCTGGGATGGATCGGCGAGGGCCTCATATTGACCGTTCCTCTCCGTCCTGAAAGCGCGGCTCATCCAAAGCTCGATGAAATATGCCGCGGTCAAGAAAAGGGCTATAAAAAGAAAGAATCTCGCAAAGAACTTCTTCAGGGAGCCGTGACCTCCTTAAAAAAATGAATAGACAAAGCGCGAGTCGTCATAATTGCCGAAAAAGATGATGAAGAACCCTAGAATTATGTAGAAGACCCACCGCGCGGCTGTGGGCGCGGAATAGAACCACCGCTCGCCTCGGGACCCTTCGTTTTGAAAGGCATGGATCGTTTCCATGAGGATGAGCGAGACGGAGAGCTTGATGAACTCCTGGAGGTTGAAGCCGAATCCGGATTCAATATTGGTTGTCACAAAATATCTCAGATCCACCGTTTGGCAACAGGAGACGGCCGCTTCTTTGAGATTGTTCCAGACCTTCAAGAGGACAGCGAGAGAATCCACCCTGAAAATAACGAATGAAACGGTGACGAGGTGGAAGGTCCAGATGGGAGCGAGAATGTTCCTGAAGATCTTCAGCCCGGGCAGTTTTTTGAGGAGACGGGCCCTCGCGTTCCGGGTCAGGATGGACGCGGAGAGCAGCAGAGCGTGGAAGGCCCCGAAGGCCAGGAAATTCCATGTCAAGCCGTGCCAGAGTCCGATGAGGACCATGTTGGCGCTCACACTCGCGTAAAGCCCGAAGCTCCCCCAGGACCTTAAACTCAAGTTGAGAGGAATGAAAAGATGATCCGTGAGCCAGGACGTGAGAGTCATGTGCCACCGCTTCCAGAATTCCGGGATGCTCGCGGCGTAGAACGGCTGTTTGAAATTGACCGGCGAATCGATGCCGAAGAGCTTGGCCGTCCCCCGGGCCATGTCGGTCAGTCCGGAGAAATCGGCGTAGATCTGCAGAGGAATGAAATATGTCGCGAACACTCCGGTCGTTCCCGCGTGTCTTAGGGAACCTCCCAGGAACTGGTCCACGTGGGAACCCAGGGTGTCCGCGACCACGAGTTTTTTGAAGAGGCCGAAAAGGATGAGACGGAGCCCCGCGGCGAGTCGGTCCGGATCCGCTTTGATCTTGGACTTGGTCTGAGCCAGAAAATCACCGGCTCTCTGGATGGGCCCGCTCACGATCTGCGGGAAAAAGGCCGCGTAATTCGCCAGGGAGACAAAGCTTTTTTCAGCCGGGCAGCGTTTGTAGTAGACCTCGGCGGCATACCCGATGAGCTTGAATGTGTAGTAGGACAATCCCAGAGGCATGACCCACTTGGCCCACCCCCACTGACTCGAACCCTGCATGAATTTGAAGGAGAACAGGAGCAGGAGCTGGAAAAGGACGGCATTCCGCAGGATGCGGAATTTCCGTTCATCCCGGGCGGCTGATTCCATGCGGAGTCCGGCCTGCCAGAAGACAAGGACGGACAGTCCCAGGAGGATGGTATAGGGATAGCTCCAGGTGCAATAGAAGGCGAGGGAGAGTATGAGGACCCAGCGTTCCTTCCAGCGGTCGGGGACCGCGTAATAAACGAGGAGGGAAACGAGCAGGAATGTCGCGAAGCGGAAGGAAGTGTATGACACCGGCGAAAGAATCGTTGAAAAGAAGGTCACAAAAATCTAGAATAGCAAAAACGAAGGTGTTTTGCGGGTGGCACTTCCCGCAAGATTAGATTTGGAATCAAGATTGTCATGCGGGTGCGCCGAACCCTAATGCTATTAAATTTAAGGAGCGGCACAACCCGCAAAATTCTTAGTATAGTTTTTTAAGGTTTTTTGCGGGTGTAGTTCAGTGGCAGAATGAAAGCTTCCCAAGCTTTAGATGTGGGTTCGATTCCCATCACCCGCTCAAGTATTTTGAGATGAACCACCTTACGCTTTTCTGAAAGCTGGCAAGAGATGAATCTTTGGGGGAGTGCGCCACGGCGTCTTTCATCGCTTTAAGAAGACCTCCCGCTTTTATTCCGTACTTTCCGGCGACAAAAAGAGCGTCTTCGATGTCCTGTTCCGTGAATCTTCTCAATTTAGCGATGATGAAGTCCGCTGGGTGGAGAACCTTCACCTCAAGGAACTTGTCCCGCCATATCGTCTTCGCTCGCTTTCGATATCCGGACGGCAGGGAAACAACGGACCACCGGGAAACATCTTCGCCTAGATCGGAAGGGATCCCCTTGGCCTTAAGATACGCGGTGAGCCGGTCGATGTTTCCGCGGACTTCGGCATCAATGTCCCGCGTGGCCCGGTCTTTCATTCCATAATGGTGAAGCGCCAATCCCCCCAAAAGGATGATCTGAACTTTTAATCCTTCCTTTTTACAGTATTTCTTGAGAAGGTCTAAAACCGCGTCCAGTTCAACGGGAGACAAAATTCAAGACCTCCAGAAAACGGCGATATTCCCTTTCATCCCAGTTTCCCTCGAATTTCTTGAGGGGCTTTCGGTGCGTTTCTCTATCGATCAAAGTTTGGAAATGATGATACCATACCGACGCTTTCCGATAGGCCGCCCGCACGATCGGATTCTGCAGGTTTGACTCCCAATTAAAAGAATCGTTGAAAAGGATCTCAAGCCAAAGCATCTTGACGCTCTGCGGGTGCTTCAGGGCGGACTTCAGATCTTCTGTTCCGGTATAGGCGGTCAATACTTTCAGCTGCGGTTTCATATCCTTATTTTACCATATGAGAGCGTGACAGCTTTTGTCAGAACAGCTTTAAACATCCTC
>MGUS01000111.1:0-4257 GCA_001800085.1 Elusimicrobia bacterium RIFCSPLOWO2_01_FULL_60_11
AGCAGTGTTACCAGGCGGAGGTGGCCTGAGGACACCTTTTGCTATGCTGACACAAAGGTCGGGCAAACCAATTATCCTTTATGAACCAAATAAGCGCGCATAAAGTGGGCTTGGCGTTGGGCGGACTGTTCGGCATCGGACATGTGGTTTGGGCGTTGATGGTCCTCGCGGGGTTGGCCAAGACGCTCCTGGATTGGATCCTCGGCCTGCACTTCCTGAACCTCCAGTACAGCATCGATCCATTTTCTTTGGGCAACGCGGCGTTGCTCGTCGTGGTAACGGCGGTCATCGGCTATCTCGTGGGATACGTGTTCGGTTGGCTCTGGAACCTGGCCTACCGCACGGCACACGGACAATAGTCACGGATAGTCAACGATGCGCACGGGTTTCTGGAGCCATATAAAGACGCCGGCCTTCGTGATGGGCCCGATGGCCAACGTCACCGACGCGGCTTTCCGACGGCTCATCGCCAAATACAGCAAGCCCGCGGGGCCGGCCGCCATGTTCACGGAATTCGTTTCGGTGGAAGGTCTTTTGTCCGCCGGCCGGAAACGGCTCCTATCGGATTTTTGGTATACCGAAGCGGAGCGCCCCATCGTGGCGCAGGTCTTCGGCGGCAAGCCCGAGCAGTTCCGTGAGGTCGCGGAGCTCGTGAACGAACTGGGTTTCGATGGCATAGACATCAATATGGGCTGCCCGGACCGTGCAGTGGAAAGAAGCGGCGCCGGCGCGGCGCTTATGAAAGACCCAACGCGCGCAGCGCAGATCATCCGCGAGACGAAAGCCGGCGCCGGAGCATTGCCGGTCTCGGTGAAGGCGCGCATCGGCTACAACAAGAATGAACTGGACACCTGGCTGCCGGCGCTCCTCGCCGAAGGACCGGCGTCGGTGACTCTGCACTTGCGCACGCGCAAGGAGATGTCGGACGTCCCGGCGCACTGGGAGTTGGCGGAGCAGACACTCGCCATCCGCGACCGCGCCGATTCCTCAGCGACCAAGCCGCTCATCCTAGGGAACGGCGATGTGTATACCATAGCGGAAGCAGAGGAGAAGGTGCGCCAATACGGCGTGGACGGGGTCATGTTCGGCCGCGGCATCTTCGGCCAGCCGTGGCTCTTCTCGGGCAAATCGGAGCCGGACCTCAAAAAGAGATTGCGCATAATGGTAGAACACACCGAACTTTTCGAGGAATTGTTCAAAGACATCAAGAGCTTCAATGTTATGAAAAAGCACTGCAAGGCCTACGCGCACGGCTTCCGCGGGGCGAACGAACTGCGCGCCAAGCTCATGGATACGGAAAGTGCTGCCGAGATGCGCACGATCGTCGAAAAGTTTATACTTGGCCTATGAGACGGGAGCGAGAGAAGGTCTATATATACGGCAAGCACGCGCTCGCCGAGGCCCTGCAATACGCGCCGCAGGTATTGCGCAAGGTCTTTCTGTCCTCGGAGATGGCGGGGGACAAAGACCTGCGCGGACTTCTGAAGAGCCGGCAGATACCCACGGAGGTCATGGAGAAGAAGACGGCCTCGCGCATGGTGGGCCAGGACACCTCGCACCAAGGCGTCATCGCCATCACGGACACCTCTGCGCTGGTACGAGATTTCAAGGATTTTCTGGCGGACCTCGCGCCGAGCGAGGACACCATGTTGGTTATTATGGACGAGCTCAATGATCCGCATAACGTGGGCGCGGTCATCCGCTCCGCCGCAGCCTTCGGCGCCGCCGGCGTTCTCATGCCGACCCACAACCAGGCGCCGATCACCGGCGCGGTGGTGAAGTCCTCCGCGGGCATGGCCTTCCGCGTGCCGCTGGTCTCGATCGGCAACGTCAATTACGCCATTGAAGCCTTGCAGAAGGCCGGTTTCAAAGCATACGCTCTGGTGATGAAGGGCAGTAAGAGTATTTCTAAAATCGTTTTCGATGCGCCGGCGGTGTTTATAGTGGGCAACGAGGGCGCGGGCATTCACAAACAAACAATCGCGAACTGCGACGAGATCTTGCGTATCCCGATGAACCCGCGCTGCGAGTCCCTGAATGCCTCCGTTTCCGCCGCGGTCGTATTGTATCAATGGAGCACCCAACACTTGAACGTGCTCAAAGGCCAATGAAGAACATCGACCTGACCGCCAAGTCCTGGCCGGATTACGAACTCATCGACTCTGGCGATAATCGCAAACTGGAACGCTACGGCCCCCACTATATTATCCGTCCCGAGACACAAGCTCTTTGGAGCCCGAACAAGCCGGCGCAGTGGCAGAAGGCCAAAGCGGAGTTCCTCTGGGACGGCGGTAAGGGTTCCTGGAAAAAAAGTGGCTTGCCGGAGGAGTGGCCGCTCGCTTGGCGCGACGCGCGCTTCTCACTCCGTCTTACCGGCTTCAAACACACCGGCATTTTCCCGGAACAGGCCGCGAACTGGGAATGGCTTGAGGAGTGCGTCAGCGCTTTGAACAAGCCGCGCGTCCTGAACCTGTTCGGCTACACCGGCATCGCGAGCATCGTCGCCGCGAAGAAGGGGGCGCAGGTCATGCACGTGGACGCCTCGAAGCAAAGCAACGAATGGGGCCAGGCCAATGCGCAGCTATCCGGTGTTCCGGAAGGCAGCATCTATTATCTTTTGGAGGACGCACTGAAATTCGTGGAACGGGAGGCGCGCCGCGGTAGTTTGTACGACGGCATCATCCTGGACCCGCCGGCCTTCGGCCGCGGACCTAAAAGAGAAGTATGGGAGATCGAGGCATCCCTGCCGCGCCTCCTGGCCGGCACGGCGAAGATATTGGCGAAGAAAGCCGGGGCCTTCTTCTTGCTGAACGGCTACGCCGCCGGCTACGCGCCGCAATCCTTCCTGCAGGCCGTGGAGAGCCATTTCCCAGATATCGGCCGGGGCACGGATGGCGAGTTTGGCCATCTATGTGTCCAGGAAACCCAATCTAAAAGATCTATACCGTCCGGCATATACGTGCGCTTCACGCGCTGACCCGCGCCGCAGCGTTGCTTATGTAAAGTATACTTGACATAGCCCAAATTCCGGATTATACTTTGACTATGGAAAACAAAATGGAAGTAGCGATCTTCGGCGGCGGCTGTTTCTGGTGCACCGAGGCCGTGTTCGAGGACCTGAAGGGCGTGAGCGCGGTCATGCCCGGTTATGCAGGCGGCAATATGGAGAAACCGACCTACGAGGATGTCTGTTCCGGTAAGACCGGTCATGCGGAGGTCATCCGCATCGAGTATGATCCGTCGCAGATCGCTTACACCGACCTGCTGACCGTGTTCTTCGCGACGCATAACCCGACCACACCGAATCAACAGGGGGCGGACGTGGGCACGCAATACCGTTCCGCTGTCTTTTATACCACCGAGGCACAGAAGAAAGAGGCCGAGGCCTTCATCGCCAAGCTGAACGAGGACAGCGGACCAAAGGCGGTGACCGAGGTTGTGCCGCTTACCAATTTTTACGAAGCAGAGGAATATCACCGCAAGTATTATCAGAACAATTCCTCGGCGCCGTACTGCCAGGTAGTCATCAACCCGAAATTGGAAAAGGTCAGAGAAAAATTCAACCAACTATTAAAAGAAAGTGAAGCAAGATAACGAGCTTTCAGCGCAGCTGCGCCACGTGGCCCGCGAGGGCGGCACCGAGGCGGCCTTCACCGGCAAATACCACGACACCCACGAGCAGGGGATGTTCAAATGCGCCATTTGCGGCGCGGAACTGTTCTCTTCGGACGCCAAATTCGATTCCGGCACCGGCTGGCCGAGCTTCACCGAGCCGACCAACCTGGAGCACGTGGTACTCAAAGAGGACGTGAGCCACGGCATGACCCGTACCGAGGTGACCTGCAAGAACTGCGGCGCGCATCTGGGCCACGTTTTCGACGACGGCCCGGCGGACAAGGGCGGCAAGCGGTATTGTATAAATTCGGTCTGTCTTGACCTGGAGAAGAAATAATTGCCTGGTATTGACTTTCGGGGCGGATTTTGTATAATTAGCCACTAGTTACTTACTTCATTGTCTGATTTGCTTCCTCTGAGCAGCTTGTAGGGCTGTAACCCCGCTGTGCCCATTGGAATAAGCACAGCTTCTTGAAGAGGAGCATGTAGGATGAGAAAGTTCGCAGCGAAGAAGGACGAAGCGCCGGGACGGAGTGGGCAACTGCCCGCTCCGGCCAAGATCCACAAGATGCTGGCGGAGGCCAGGAGCAACAATCGCAAGCTCCTGGCCCGGGCTCGCCGTCTCAAGCGCGAGGCGGTGGC
>MGUS01000111.1:4276-4991 GCA_001800085.1 Elusimicrobia bacterium RIFCSPLOWO2_01_FULL_60_11
GCGAAGTCGTGAAGGCGGCTGGCGACGTCGAGAAGTGGGTCGTGCTGATGAGCGGCGGATTCAGCATGACCTTGGTCGACAAGGTCGCCACCCACCGCAAGCGGAATCGCCGCGGTTGGCGCAAGCATCGGCGGATGCGCGTCGCGGCACCGGCGGTGACCCGGTTCCACTCCAGGGCCTGCCACGAAGGCGCCAACCCCGCCGTCGTGCGCGGGCCGAAGCACGGCATGCTCCGGCACCACGAGTTCGATCGCAGCGGTAACCCGCTGCCGAACTCCCGGCGCCACAAGCCGGGCTGAGCCTCCTCCTTCGAAGAAGAATCACCCGCGGGGCCGCTCACGCGACGCAATGTCGTGCAGAGCGCCCCGCCCCCACCTAAGTCCACAAAAATTTGCGGCTTTAGGTCGGGCAACCCGATGCACTTCATTAAACCTTCATACTCTGAAAGGATACTTTACGCATGGAACAGCGCCGCAAGACCATCCTGGTAGTGGAGGATGATGAGGCCCTCAAGAACGCGTACGGCACGATGCTGGCCGGCGCAGGGTACAACGTCATCGCCTCGACCGACGCCCAGGCCCTGGACCACGCGCGCCAGCACAAACCGGACCTAATCATTTTGGACGCCAAACTGAACGTGGTGCCGGGCAAGGATATCTGTAGCGAGTTGAAGAGCCAGCCAGCCACCAAGGACATTCCTATAATAGTGGTCTCC
>MGUS01000112.1:0-5512 GCA_001800085.1 Elusimicrobia bacterium RIFCSPLOWO2_01_FULL_60_11
CAAGATGCACGAGAAAAGGATGAAAAGGGGCCCCACGATCGCCCCGATGGCCGCCGCCGGGATCCAGACGTCGCCCAGATCGCGAAGTTCACGGATCCTCCAGATGAACCAACCGTTCACGGTAAGCGTGAAAAGATAAAAACCGCCCAGGCCCGCAGACTGGGCGTAAAAGGTCCACCTTTTCTCTCTCATGCCCCTTCCTTCAGGTAGGTCACCTTGGGTTCGGTTCCCAGCTCTTCAAGGAGGTGGAAGGCTCTGGGCGAACTGGAGAGGCGGGAGACCGTGCTTTCCTTGTCGTGGAGGTCGCCAAAGGTGATCGCTTTGGCCGGGCACGCCTCCACGCAGGCGGTCTGGTAATCCCCCTCCCGGAGGGGCCGCCCTTCCGATGACGCCTGCTCCTTCGCGCGCTGGAGACGGTGATGGCAGAAAAGACATTTTTCCGCAACGCCTTTCGGCCTTACGGAGATGTCGGGGTTCAAGCCTTGGGCCATTTGCTGAGGCCATTGGGGCGCTTCCCAGGTGAAGAACTTGCAGGTATAGGGACAGGCGTTGACGCAGTAGCGGCATCCGATGCAACGCGAGTAGACCTGTCCCACGATCCCCTCCTCATTCAGGAACGTGGCGTAAACGGGGCAAACCTTGATGCAGGGGGGGTCTTCACACTGCTGGCAAGGCATGGGAACGAGCTTTTGCCGCGGAGAGGGGTATTCTCCCTCCTGGATGGGAAGGATCTGCATCCAACGGATGATCCTTCCCATGGCGGCTTCTTCCGGGCTGCCCAGCATCTGGTTGTTCTCCTGAGAACACGCGACCACGCAGGCGCTGCATCCCGTGCACTTGTCGAGATCGATCGCCATGCCCCAGCGGGGACCGCCTTCAGCTCCGGCCCCCTTTTTTTCCCTCTCTTTCTTTCCCCACAGTTTTCCCGTGCCGGCGGCGAAGAAAGCGCCGGCCGACAGAGCGCATTTTTCAAGAAAAGACCTTCGGGACTCAGTCATGGATGCCTCCGATGTCGTCACGCCCGGGTCAACCTCACGCGCGTGGTCTCGTTTTCTCCGGCGATTTCCAAAGGGTTGGATCCCACTCCCTGGGCCCACCGGCCGTAGGCGCTGTGTCCAAGCCCGATGGGAACGCTGACCACGCCCGGCACCGCCGCCGGGGTTATTCTGGCCTTGGCCCGTATCCGTCCGCGGGAAGATTCGATCCAGACCCCGTCTTTGTCGAAAATCCCATGTTTTCTTGCGGTGTCCGGGTGGATTTCAGCCCAGGTTTCCCACATCTCGGCCGATTGAGGGCCGGCGATGCTCATGAGATAGGGCAGGTGGGCTCCCTCCCCCCGCGAAAAGGCCAGGGGGCTGAAAAGCTGCAGGAGGTTCGGAAAATCCCCATCCTCATCCGCGGGCCAGTGAAATGAAGAGGCAAGTCCCGCCAACTCGCCCAGTTCGATCTTTCCGGACGGCAGAACGCTGACGGAACGCCTTGGGGAAGGGAGAGGCGACTCCCGCCAAATATCCGCGGAGTCTTCGCCGGCGGGCGGTTCCGCCCCCAACTCCCTGAGCCGGCTGCTGAAATGGGAGTCGAAGGCATGGGCATCGGTGTTTTTTTTCTGGATATTTTGAAGCAATCCCAGAAAAATATCCCCTGGGTGCTTGGTGTCGTAGGCAGGGGCCACAGCCCCTCTGGCCGCGTTCAGGATCGATTTGCCGTCCATGGAGGCGTGAAAGGACAAATGGGACTGTTCCAGGGACGCGTGGCAGGGAAGCACCCAGTCGGAGACCATGGCCGTCTCGGTGAGAAAAGGAGAGACCGTCGCGACAAGAGGGGCTTCTTCGAGGATCTTCTTCCATCGGGCGGGAGAGGTGAAAAGAGGATTGACCCGGTCCACCAGAAGCACGCCGGGCAGCTCCTTAAAATCGGGATCATCTTCCGCTTTCTCGTCCTGTCGGGCGCCGACCTCGAAGGGTTTGCCGGGGCCGGCGTTCCCCAGGATGACGTTCAAGGAATGAACCGCCATCTGGTCGAACGGCGTCCCGCGGTTCCCGATCACGGCCGCGGGCTTGAGACTTAAGAATTTGACGCAGAGGAGACGGAGGGTCTCTTCCGGGACTCCCGCGGCTTCGGAGGCTCTCCGGATGGAAAAAGAATCGATGTTTCTTTTGAATTCGTCGAAGCCGCGGACGTGCGCACGGACGAAATCCGCGTCGTAAGCGCCCTCTTCAATGAGGCGCCGCGCCACCGCCAGGGCCAGGATCCCTCCCGTGCCGGGGCGGACGGCGATCCATTCGTCCGCCTTGGCCGCGGACACCGAGAAACGGGGTTCGACCTGGACGATGTGGGCGCGGGATCCGGACCTTCCGCGCCGGAGCTCTGCGAAGACTCTCTGGGCCTCCACGTGGGAAGGATGGGATTGGAGCCAGTCGAACCCGAAAGAGACCAGAAGTTTGGCCCGGGTCAGATTCCATACGGTGTTGCGGGTCCCATGCATTTTCTCGTAGGCGTCGTCCGCCAGGTCGCCCCAGGGAAACCTCAAAGTGAAAAGATTGTTTTTACCCGCGGCCCCCGCCAGTTCCCATAAAATTTCCCGATGGATATCCTCCGTTCCGGGCGTGGAGAGGGCGGCCAGGGGCAGTTTTCCATTTGCTCTTGCTTTGGAAATTCCTTCCCCCAGAGATTTGAAGGCCTCCTCCCATGAGACGGCCTCCCACTTCCCCGACCCGCGGACGCCCTTGCGCGCCAAGGGATTTTTCAGGCGGTCCGGGTGGTAGAGCTCCTGGAGGATGGCCGCGCCCTTGGGGCAGAGCCCCCCCTGGTTGACGGGGTGGTCCGCGATCCCCGACACGCCGACGGGGCGTCCGTCCACGTTCCTCACGCGGATCCCGCATCCGGCGGGGCACATGCCGCAGACCGTGCGGAGAAATTTTTCTTCGCCGATGGGCGGCGGGGCATCTTCTTTGGGCTTGAGGACGATTTCCTTGGCGCAGCCCGGCAGCAAAGACCCCGCCCCGAAGATCGTTCCCAATTTGAGTAGATTTCTTCTGGATATTTCCATCAATTCCTACCTATGGCAGGCCAGGCAGTCCTGGGTGACTCCCCTCTGTTTGTGACAGTCGATGCATCGATCCATGCTGATGGCCACGGCCGGCTTTGTGACCGGTTTTTCAGTCCGGGGCATGTCGCCATGGCAGAGCGCGCAATCCAATTTTGCCAGCCCCGCATGCCGCAGATGGGAAAAATAAACGTGCTTCGGCACGGTGTATATCCTTCTCCACGGGATCGGCTCGCCCTTTGAGACATATTCCCGCACGACTTGGGTCCTGGGGTTTTCGTCCTCCCCGCTGTGGCAGGATGCGCAGATTTCAAGAGGAGGGAGTCCCGCCCGGGGTTTTCCTTCGGCAATGCCGGTGTGGCAAAAACCGCATTCCAATCCGAGGTCGATGTGCTTTTTATGATTGTAAGCCACGGGCTGTGTCTGAGAGCCAGAATCCCCTCCTTTCAGGAAAAAAAACCAGGCCGCTCCTAGAAAGCATGCCGCAACTGTGACGAGAATAAAATCTTTCACGCTGAGGAATCCAATCTAGGGACGGACAAGAGATTTTATCTTATCCTTCTTTTTTCGGAAGTTCCTTTGAGAGTTCTTTCGCGAGCGAAGAGATCCCGGTCATCGCGCCCAATCCCATGGTCTCAACCGCGGAAGAAGGCACGATCACGATGGTCGAATTCTGCCTCATCCCTTCCAGAAGTATGTTCATCCCCCTCAGGTGCAGAGCGACGGGACTTTCCAGGTAAGAATTCGACGCTTGTTTGAATTTGTTCGCGACCTGGACCTCCGACTCGGCCAGGATGACCCGGGCCTGGCGTTCCCGCTCGGCCTGAGCTTGCATCGACATGGCGTCCTGCAACGCGACGGGAATTTTCACATCCCGGATCTCGACCGAGAGCGCTTTGATCCCCCAGGGTTCCGTTCTTTCATCGATCATCCGGCACAATTTCGCGTCGATCTGCTGGCGGCCCGCCAGCATCGCCGCCAATTCCGATTCGCCGATCACGTCCCGGAGCGCCGTCTGGCTCGCCCAGGAAATGGCCTGCCGGTAGTTCTCGACCTCCAGCGCCGCCTTCATCGGCTCCACCACCCTCCAAAAGAGCACCGCATCCACGTCCACGGGCACGCTGTCTTTCGTCAGGGTCTCCTCCGCCGTGAAAGGCGTGGTGACCGTGCGGAGATCGATCCAGTAAGGAACGGTGTCCACGAGGGGGATGACAAAGAACAGGCCCGGCCCTTTCAAGCAGTGGAACCGTCCCATCCGCAGGATGACCGACTTTTGCCACTGTTTGGCGATGCGCGCGGAATAAAGGACGACCCATGCCAGAAGCACCCCCGCTCCGCCCAAAGCGGCGAATTCCACTTTGATGCCGATCCAGCCCAAGACCGCCGCGACCAACACTGCCACTCCTACCGTCACCGGATGTATTCCCATCATTCACCTCCTATTCACTTTTGGCCAGCGCCTAAAACTATTTTGGCCTTTCGATTTCCTTCAGTATCCACCAGATGCCGACGATGACGAAAGAGATGAGCAGGGTGGACAGTCCGAGCCAGATCCTCCGACGCCAGAATTCGCGGAGCACTTTATCCTCGATGTCTTTGACCCTCTTCAGGAACCCCTCTCCCTGCTCGATGATCTGCTGCACTTTTTGGGGGTCGAAGGTGTGCACCGTGGTCCTGGCCTTGAAAAGCGCCTGTTTGCTTTCCAGGATGGCGTCGTCCGCCGCCGTCACATCCATGCCCTTCTTCAACTCGATCTCTTCCATGAGATGGACTTGCGAATGGTAGTCCTTTTCGAATTTTTCTATCTTTTCCCTCATGGCGCTTCCCACCTGATAAGCCCGGTCCCCCACCTGGTGGCACCGCAGGCAGAGGCTCATTTCGCCCGAGAGCATCTCCAGATTGGGCTTCGAGACATCGTGCTGATTGTGGCAGACCACGCACATGTGCAGATGATTCTTGCTCCAGGGCTTCGCCATGGGGCTTTGTTTCAAGAATTCCATGTTGTGCGCGTGGCATTGACCGCAGACCATCATGATGTTCTCCGTTCCCGGGGGAGCGGCGCCGTGGTTCCCGTGGCAGTCGTTGCAGGTCGGGGCCGAGAGATCGCCCTTTTTGTACAGGGCTTCGGCGTGGACGCTCTTCATGTACCTTTCGAACTGGTCGGTCGGGATCTTGTAGCCCGACATGATGCGGACGTTCCCATGGCAGTTCGCGCAGGTCTTGGCCACGTTCTTGGGATAAACGGAGGAAAGAGGATCACTCGGTTTTCGAATCGAATGCGCGGGATGGCAGCTGGCGCAGTTGGCCACCTGGGCGTCGCCACCCTTCAGTTTCTTCCCGTGCACGCTGGTCCAATACTTTTTCTCTTGATCCACCGGCAGGGCCGAATTGAATTTTTTCATGTATTGGGGATTGGAGTGGCATCTTCCGCAAAATCCGGGCATTTCCTCCCGGCTGGGTTTTCCG
>MGUS01000112.1:5553-9889 GCA_001800085.1 Elusimicrobia bacterium RIFCSPLOWO2_01_FULL_60_11
CCCGGGGCTTTTGGCTTCCGCGATATCGTCGGTATTGGGATTGCCTCCATGGCAGTCATTGCAGGAAAGTCCGGCCTCCTTGTGGACATCGCCCTTGAAATCGGAGATGATCTTCTCGTGCTTGTCCCCGAGGTTTTGATGGCAGGTGACGCAGCGGACTTCCCGTTCGGCAGGGAACGCCGCGGATGGGCCAAAAAGCATAAGAAAAAGGAAGCATCCTGCGCTCAGCATCGGGCCCACTAAGATGACCAATGTCCCCAGATCGTCATGGCAAGGATGAAAAGGACGGCGAAGAGGCCCACGATATTGACGACCCGGTTCCTTTTCCCTTCGGGGATTTTAGCGTCCCAGAAAGGGACAAGGAACCAAAGGATCCCGGCCAGATTGAACAGGAGGATGCCGACGAGTTCCCCGGGGATCGACAATATCTTTCCGGGGATCACTTTGAGGGCTTGGTAGGTGAAAAGGAAATACCATTCCGGCTTGATCCCCGCAGGCGCGGAGGCCAGGACGTCCGCCTTCTTTCCCAGCTCCCAGGGGAAAAAGACCGCGAGGACCGCGAGGATGTTCAGGGTGATCAGCCAGAGGATCATGTCGCGCAAAAGAAAGTTCGGGAAAAACGGCATGGTCTTCCCTTTTTCCGGCTGGTCCCCATGGCTCATGCCCTGGATCTGCACGAAGGCGAGATGCAGGACCAGCATGACCGTGGTGATCCCGGGGAGGACCGCCACGTGGAGCCCGAAAAGCCTGGAAAGGGTGGCCCCCGTAACGTCCTCTCCGCCCCGGACGATTTTCAACAGCCACGAACCGATCCCGGGTACTTCTCCGATGATATCCGTCCCCACCTTCGTGGCAAAGAAGGCCAGTTCGTTCCAGGGCAGAAGGTATCCGCTGAATCCGAAGGCCAGCGCCAGGCAGAAAAGCACGAATCCGCTCATCCAGGTGAGCTCCCGGGGCTTGCGGTACGCTTTCATGAAGAAGACGCTGAACATGTGAAGGAATATGAACAGAACGAAAAGGTTCGCCGTCCAGGAATGCAAAGACCTGAACAGCCATCCGAAATCCACTTTCGTCGTTATGAAGCGCACGCTCTCGTAGGAAGAATCCGTTCCGACGCGGTAGTACATCAGGAGCAGGATCCCCGACATCACCTGAAGGATGAAAAGAAAAAGAGAAACGCCTCCCAGGTAATAGAAGACGGTGCCGCGGTGCACCGGGACCGTTTTGTGTTTTGCCCATTCCAGCGCCTTTTCGACGCCGAGACGCTCGTTCAGCCACGCCAGCATCAACGCGCGGTAAGACGCTTCCCTGCCTGTCGGTTCAGACTTTCGCGATAAAAATCTCATCCCGGATCACTTTCACGGCGAAGGGAGTGAGGGGCCTGGGCGGCGGGCCTGAGATGTTCTTGCCGCTCAGGTCGTATTTGCCGTTATGGCAGGCGCACCAGATGGCGCCCATGTCGTCGCGGTATTGGACCAGGCAGTCCAGATGGGTGCAGGTGGCGGAAAGGGCGAGGAGCCCCGAGGCCTTGGAATGGATGAGGATGACGGGAGTCCTGCCGAATTTGAAGATCTTGCTCGTGCCGGCGGGAAAATCCTCTTTTCTGCCCACCTTGAGGATGTCCGGTTCGGCTTCCGGTTCTTCCGGCGGAATCAGGAACTTGATCGCCGGGTAGATCATGGCGGCGAGAGCCCCTGCGATCCCCCCTCCGAATAAAATCCGCATGAAGGCTCTTCGAGTCATTGGGTTCACCCTCCGTTTTTAAAACTCATGGCACACTTTGCAATCTTCTTTTTTGAACCGGATTTGGACGTTCTTGTGAGAGCCGAATTCGTGGCACTTGACGCAAGACATCATCCGGGCGTGGGCAAGGTGAGGCATGTTCCTTCCTTGGAATTTTACATATTCCGGAGGCACTTTTACACCGACTTTTTGATGGCACATGACGGCGCAGAACCCGCCGGACATGAGCGGGCGGTCTGAAAGGTCCGGAAGGCTTATGCCTGCCTTTTGCGCCGCCTCCGAGAGGGCGGCGTCGGTCTTCCTCAATATCTGGGCGGCATAGTAGATGTTATGCACGGCATGGGCGTTCTCCAGGAACGAAAGATTGTAGGCCGCGTTCTCAACCGCCTGCTCCATGAGCGGCGAAACGGCCTGCTTCAGTTTTTTCTTCATCTCTTCCAGATCTTCCTGGATCATTTTTTTCGCGCTTTCCGTCATGCCGCGGTACTTTTCTCCGTGGCACTTGACGCAGGATTCGTCCGCGGAACCTTTGAAATTCGCGCCCCGAAAATGGGTCTCCAGGGTTTCCGACGCCTTGACGATGTGGCAGCCCACGCAGTCCACGTTGGCCAGATACATGGGGCTCGGCATGTCGGGCACGCCCTTGGCGCCCACGCCCCGGTAGAACTCTTTCTGGCCGCCGTGCTTGTTCAAGTGGCAGACCGCGCAGTCGTAGGCCAGCTCCTTTTTCCCCGGCGCCGAGAACTGGTGCTTGATCTCCGTATGGCAGTGGAAACAGGCCACCTTGTGCTGGGTGATGTGGTTCTCATGGATGAAAGCCAGGTCCTTGATCCGGTCCAGCTTCTCGGGCTGATTGTGGCAGCTGAAGCAGCGCTCTTGGGCGGCTTCCCCCGTTCCCTGGACGACATCCTGATGGCAGTTCATGCAGTTGACTCCGCGCTTGCCCACAAAATCCTTGTGGTTATAGGTCATGTTCCCGAGCTTCACGCTCTTGTCCGGGAGGTCGTGGCAGGAGAGGCACCCGACGAAAGGGTTGAATTCCCGCCCGCTTTTGATTCCTTTGAAGTGACAGAGGTAACAGGTGTTCCAGGTCACTTCCATGTGGTTCCCCACGGTCATCTGGGCATGGCAGGAGGTGCAGACGAGTTTGCGGTCGCGGCGTGTCGTGGTCAGGTGGCCCCGATGATCAAAATGGATCCCCCTTTTTGTGACAAGCTTTCCTTCCAGGAGGCGGTTGGGATGGCATTGAAGGCAGGAGGAGTCATCCACTTCGGCATAGGGCTTGGAAGAGTAGGTCTGGGTGAAGTATTTCACGACCATGGAGAAGTTCTGGTATTTTTTCCAGAGCAGCGTCTTGGCGCTGGCCACGGGATAATGGCACTCCACGCAGGCCACCCCGCTGTGCTTCGACCCTTTCCAGGCCTTGTAGTAGGGCTCCATGATGTGGCAGGACACGCAGAACCGCGGGCTTTCGGAATACCTCGAGAGGCCCAGCAATGTGATGAACATGAGCAGGGTCCATCCCGCGAGGATGTAGCCCAGACGCCGGCGCAGGCGCACGGTGAACTTCCGTTTTTCCGTCGAATGGATCTCGATCCCCAGGACATAGAGGGCTTTCCACCACCAGCGGTCCTGATAGGAGGGCGTCATTCGGGCGGGCGGTCCTTCGGCCGCAACTTAAGGAATCCCGTGAGCCAGGACATGTTCATCGGGTAAACGTCCGGGTCGAAGATGGTCCAGTAGAAATGCCAGACCAGGACGGAGAGACAGGCCAGGATGGCTTCGTAATAATGGACCAGGGTCGCGAGTTCCGAGGCCCACATCGGAAAGTGCTTGAGCGTCAGGTCATTGAAGACGAGAAGAGAGCCCGTGAGGATCATGATGACGGATCCCCAGAAGAGCGTCAGGTATTCCATCTTTTCTACGTAAGAGGGATAGGCCAGGGACGGCCTCCGTCCCCTCCACCCGAGGTTGTAGAAGAGATGCCTGAAAGGGTCGAAGAGGTCGCGGACCTTCGGCAGGAGCCGGCGCCGCAGCAGGAACCGTCCCCGGCGTGTCCCGGCCATATAGGCCAGATGGAAGACGCCTGCCAGGACGAAGATCAGGGCCGTCCAACGATGGACGCCTTTACGCAGGGCTTCCCCGCCGGCCAGCTTGAAGGGCAGAGCCCACCAAAGATCGGGGAACTTGAGCGCGAACCCGCTGTAGGCCAGGGTGATGAAAGCCGCGAGCAGCAGTCCGTGCTGGATCCGCTCATTCAAGCTCATCCTCAGGACCGTCAGTTCATGGGCGGGAACGGCCGGGCCTCGGCCGGACCGGAAGAAGGCCTTGCGGATGTAATCGGCGGAATTGTGGACCAGCATCCCGCCGATCAGGACCGGGATCAGGATGAGGTAGAAGAGTTTGACCCAACGGATCAAGAAATGCTTCTCGGCCGTTTTGCCGCCGTGGATTTTTCCCTGGAGGAGCTGGGACCGGACTCCGGAATGGCACTTGCCGCAGGTCTGGGGCAGATTCCTCTGGTTGACGGACGATTGGGCGTCCTGCGAAGGAAGGACGTCATGCCATCCGTGGCAGGATGCGCAGTTGGCCA
>MGUS01000113.1:0-2243 GCA_001800085.1 Elusimicrobia bacterium RIFCSPLOWO2_01_FULL_60_11
GGATGCAGTGCGCCGTCATCGAGGCGGCGCGCGACCTCTGCGGGATGAAGGGCGCGCAGAGCACGGAATTCGACCCCAAGACCAAGTATCCCGTCATCGACCTGCTCAAAGAACAGAGGAAGGTCAAGCAAGTGGGCGGCTCGATGCGCCTGGGGACCTACCCCTGCAAGATCAAAAAAGGCACGAAGGCGCATCATATCTACGGCCGCACGCTCATCCACGAGCGCCACCGCCACCGCTATGAGCTCAACAACCGCTTCCGCAAGCAGATCGAGTCCGCTGGCCTTCGGGTGAGCGGCGAATACGCCGGGAAGCGCCTGGCCGAGATCGTGGAGCTGAAGGACCACCCCTGGTTCGTGGCCGTCCAGTTCCACCCGGAGCTCCAGTCCCGGCCTCTCCGCCCCCACCCTCTTTTCAAGCATTTCGTGGCGGCCTCGCTCGCAAAGGCCTTCGCCCCGTGATCCCACCACCTGCTTATTCACGGAGTGAATTTTCATCTAATCTGCGCGCCATGCGCGCAAAGCAGGTGGTGGGATGAAACAGGTCAGCGTCGACAGATTCAAGGTCGGCAACGACCTTCCCCTCACCCTGATCGCGGGCCCCTGCGTGATGGAATCGCGGGCGCACCTTAGGGGAGTGGCCAAGACGCTGAAGCGCGTCTCAAAAACGCTCAGGATCAACCTGATCTTCAAATGCTCCTACGACAAAGCCAACCGTTCGTCCCACGCCGCCTACAGGGGCCCGGGCATGGCGGAGGGCTTGAGAATGCTTGGAGAGGTGAAAGAGGAATTCGGGCTCCCCATCCTCACCGACGTGCATGACCGGGGCGATGTGGGAGCGGCGGCCAAGGTGGCGGATGTCCTGCAAGTGCCGGCCTTCCTCTGCCGCCAGACGGACCTTCTCTGGGCCTGCGCGGATTCCGGCCGGGCGGTCAACGTGAAGAAGGGCCAGTTCCTTTCCCCCTGGGACATGGAGAACATCGTGGAAAAGATATTGAAGCGGGGCAACAGCCGGATCTTATTGACGGAACGGGGCACGTCGTTCGGATACCAGAACCTGGTCGTGGACATGAGGGGGCTGGAAGTCATGAAGCGCACCGGCTTTCCCGTGGTCTTCGACGCCACCCATTCGGTGCAGCTCCCCGGAGCCAAAGGAAGATCCTCGGGAGGCCAGAGAGAATTCGTGGAGCCGCTCGCGCGCGCGGCGGCCGCCGTGGGAGTGGCGGCGGTGTTCATGGAAGTGCATCCCGACCCGGACCGCGCCTGGTCCGACGGGGCCAACAGCGTCAAGCTTTCCCATGTCTTGGACCTGGTCCGCTCCCTCATGACCTTGGACCGCGCCGCAAAAAACGGAGGAAAACCCCGATGATCCCACCACCTGCCTATTTTGCGAAGCAAAATTTATCCGTGATACTTGTCCTGCTCGGACAAAGGCAGGTGGTGGGATGAAGTGCCCTTCCTGCCACGCCGACAATAAAGACACAGCTTCCAACTGCAAGAAATGCGGGAGTCCGATGACCGCCGAGCCGCTCTACGCCCCCACCAAGGAATGGCATCTGAAGACCTTGAGCGTGATCTACGGCATCCTGATCGTCGTGTTCTTCTTCTTGAACTGGCTCTTGAAACCCTACATGCGGCACATCCCCCCCGATGTGACCCCCTGGCTCCACAACGGAGATGGCATCCATAAATAGAGCTTCGGTCCTGAAGCGGGCCCGCGCCGTCCTGGAGATCGAATCCCAGGCGGTGAAGGACCAGGTCCCCCACTTGGACCGCGGCTTTGAAAAAGCCGTGGAGATCTTCCACCGCGCCACGGGGCGCGGGGGCCAGGTGATGGTGATGGGCATGGGAAAAGCGGGCCTCGTGGGACGCAAGATCGCGGCCACGCTCTCCTCCACCGGCACCCCGGCCGTATTCTTCCACCCTTCGGAAGGGCTGCACGGCGACCTCGGCATGATCCGCGCCGGCGACGCGGTGCTGGCCCTCTCCCAGTCCGGCGAGACCGACGAGATACGGAAGATCCTCCCGATTTTAAAGGAAAGAAAACTCCCCCTGGTGGCCATGACGCAGAGCCGTTCCTCCCGTCTGGGGCGGCTTTCGGACTCCGTGATCCTGAGCTCGGTCCGCAAGGAGGCCTGCCCTCTCAACTTGGCCCCCACGGCTTCCACCACGGCCATGCTCGCCTTGGGCGACGCTCTGGCCATGGCGCTCATGGAACTCAAAGGATTCGATCTCAAGGACTTC
>MGUS01000113.1:2255-5124 GCA_001800085.1 Elusimicrobia bacterium RIFCSPLOWO2_01_FULL_60_11
AGCTGACTCTGAAAGTGTCCGATCTGATGCGGAAAGGCAAGGAGAACCCCGTGGTCAAGAAGGGTTCGACCGTGCGAACCGCGCTCCTGGAGATGACGCGCACGCGGTTGGGCGCCACCAGCGTGGTAGACGGGAAGGGCCGGTTGATGGGATTTTTCACCGATGGAGACCTGCGCCGGCGGCTCCAGAAGCAGACGGGCCTCTTGGAGATGAAGATCGAATCCGTCATGACCCGGAACCCGACCCGTATCCATCCCGGGCAGAGCATCCACGAAGCTCTGACCCTCCTTAAAGACGGCGGGTTCGACAACCTGCCCGTGGTGGACGCGAGGGGCCGCGCGGCGGGGATATTGGACGAGCGCGACCTGCTCGCCGAGGGCATCGCTTAATGATTTTGCTCGCGGGAAAAATGAGTGAACCTCATTAATGAGAAGGCATCCAAAGGTTTATATCATCGCCGGATCGAATGGGTCGGGCAAGACCACGTTCGCGATGGAGTATCTTCCCAAGCATGTCGGGCAGGTGGATTTTATTAACGCTGATTTGATCGCTAGGGGCCTGTCTCCCTTGGATGCAGACAATATGGATTTCAAGGCCAGTCGAATTTTCCTTGAGAGGATCAAGGAGGTCGCGAAATCAGGAAAAGATTTTGCCTTTGAAACGACCCTCTCCGGCAAGACTTATGTTCCCCTTCTCAAGAAAATGAAAGGGATGGGATATTTCATTAGTATGTTTTACCTATGGATCCCAAATTCTGCACTTGCCCTTCAAAGGATCAAAGGACGGGTGCTGGAAGGCGGACATGACGTTCCCGATGCGATTGTGAGAAGGAGGTTTAAAAAGACGCTTTGGAATTTATTCCACGTTTACGATCAGCTTTTAGACCAACTCATGATTTTCGATAATTCTTCAGAAGAACCTCGAGCTTTGTTTGAACAGGCAGGGCATCGAAATCAAATCTTTGATCAAGAACTCTACAGCCGAATCTTAAATGAGGTAAAACAATATGAAAAAGAAGACTAGGCCCATGCTCACTCCTTTTGGAAAAAATGCTGAGAAAGCACTAAAGAACGCTGTAAAACGAGTTCTTCTGGAGCACAAGTTTAAGAAGATTCCCATCGCCATCTGGAAGAACGGAAAGGTGCAAATGATTCCCCCCAATAAAATTAGGATTAGATGAAATTGAAACAAAACTCATGGTAATAAACAAGAAAATCCTGGCCCGCGCCAGGAAGATCCGCCTTTTGGCCACGGACGTCGACGGCGTGCTCACCGGAGGCGAGATCATCATCCTGAACTCCGGCGAGGAGCTCAAGATCTGGAGCGTGAAGGACCGCATGGGCTTCGCCCTGCTCAAGCACAGCGGCGCGCCCATCAAGATGGCCTGGGTCACGGCGCGGGAGTCGGAGCAAGTGCGCCTGCGGGCCGAAGACGTCGGCGTGCATTTCATCCGCCAGGGCTGTCTGGACAAGCGCCGCGCCGTCCTGGCCATAGCGGAAACGATGAAGATATCCCCTTTGGAGATCGCCTATGTCGGCGACGACTACGTGGACTATCCCGTCATGAAGATGGCGGGCCTGGCCGTCTGCCCGCCGGAATCACCCGATCTCATCAAGAAGATCTCCCATTACCGCACCCGGGCGTCGTCAGGCAAAGGCGTGGTTCGGGAAGTGATCGAGATCCTCCTGAAAGCCCAGGGCCATTGGAAAAAGGCCCTGACCCCTTTCACTGGAATGATCCTCCTCGCCCTCGCTCTGGCGCTCCCGGCCTGCTCCTCACAAAAAGCCCCGGTGGAACTCACGGAAAAGCCGGACCAGTGGCTGGAGCAGTTCAAGATCACGGAAACGCAGGCCGGCATCCCCGTGTGGATACTGAACAGCAAGGTGGCTCAGCGCTATAACCGGCAGAACAAGATCACCCTGGAAGATTTCACCATCGAGTTCATGGACAACCAATCGAACCGCAGGAGCAATTCCAGGGACAGCTTGATCCTGGCCAAGAAGAACCAGACCACGACAGCGGTGCTTTCGGCCCCGCAGGGCGAAGTGAACACAGAGAACAAGGACCTGACCGCCTGGGGCGGCGTGGAAGTGGAGGCCAAGGACGGCACCCAGCTCACCGCCGAACGCCTCCGCTATTCGACCCTGACGAAAAAGATCACCACGGATTCCGCCATCCGCATCGTGCGCAGCGACTCCATCCTCATCGGCGAAGGCCTCGAGGCCTCGCCGGACCTGAGCACGGTGAAGATCTTCCACCACCAGGCCTCCATCTATCCCAAGAAGATCCCCGTCCAGCGGTGACGGCTTGATATGGTAGAATAAGATTGAAATATGGAATTTAAACTAGATAAGACCACCTTTAGCGTGACCTCCCTGACCCAGCCGTCGGATGACAGGGCTTATTGGAATTCAAAATCTCCCTATGAACGCCTGCTGGCTCTCGAAGCCCTCCGGCAACTAAACTATGGCTACCATCAATCTCCCCCGCGACTTCAAAGAATTTTTGAAGTTGTCCGCCTCAAAACCAACAAGCAAACCGTCAAACGTTACAAAGGCGTAGGGAACGGTCGCGACCGTTCCCTACAGAAAATGAAACCGTCGTCCAAAACAACCCATTAAATTGGGAAACCAATTCACAAAATCAGTTTTCTTTCTCTCTCTTCTTTTGCTTTTTTCTTCGATGTGCTACGCCGCCGAGCCCGCCGTCCGAAAACTCTCCCCTGAAGAGCTTTCCAAGGGCCCCCTGAAGCTCTCCGCCGACGAAACCGTCTCCAAAGAGCACGGCAAGATCATCGAGGCATCGGGCCACGTCAAAGTGAAATACCTGATGGAGAACGGCGACACCTTGGAATCCGCCTCGCAGTTCG
>MGUS01000113.1:5182-8724 GCA_001800085.1 Elusimicrobia bacterium RIFCSPLOWO2_01_FULL_60_11
CCGCCACTCGCCTGCTGGCCGAGAAGATCACCATCAAGCCGGCGGAATCGGAGCTCGAAGCCACGGGAAAGGTCTCCGTCCTGCAGTCCTCCAGCACCCTGACCGCCGAGCGCGTGACCTATTCCAACGAGGAGAAGAAGATGACCGCGGTGGGAGGGAGGCCGGAATTCTTCATCAGCCAGGAGGACCACGACACCCGGATATCGTCGAACAAGATCACCGCTTTCATAGAAAAGAAGGAGATCCATTTCACGGACCAGGTGAAAGGCGCCGTAATCCTCAAGAAGGCGCCCGCCGTCCCATGACGCTCAAGGGGCAGAACCTGCAGAAGTCCTACGGGTCCCGCAAAGTGCTCGACGGCGCCCACGTCTCGGTCTCTTCCGGAGAGATCGTGGGGCTCCTGGGCCCCAACGGCGCGGGCAAGACCACCACCTTCTACATGATCGTGGGCATGGTGCGCTGCGACGAGGGATCCGTCTCCCTCGAAGAGCGCGAGATCTCCAAACTGCCCATGTACGAACGCGCGCGCCTGGGGATCGGCTACCTGCCCCAGGAACCCTCCATCTTCCGCAAGCTCACCGTCGAAGACAACCTGCGCATCATCCTCGAGACCCTCCCCCTCACCAAGGCCCGGCAGAAAGAAAAAGGGGAGAGCCTGCTCCTGGAAATGGGCCTGGTCGAGCGGAGGAAGCAGACCGCCGGCACGCTTTCGGGCGGCGAGAAAAGGCGGCTGGAGATCTGCCGCGCGCTCCTCACCGACCCCAAGTTCCTCCTCCTGGACGAACCCTTCGTGGGCATCGACCCCATCACGGTCACCGAGCTTCAGATCACCCTGGGACGCCTGCGCGAGCGGGGCCTGGGGCTTTTGATCACCGACCACAACGTGCGGGAGACCTTGAAGATCATCGACCGGGCCTACATCCTCTACCAGGGCAAGGTGCTGCTGGAAGGCGACGCGAGGGCTCTTTCGGAAAGCCCCGAAGCGCGCAGGGTCTATCTGGGGGAAGAATTTGAAATCTGAGCCCGATTTGTGTAAAATAGTCAGTCCATGCAGCTCAACATCACAGCCCGGCACCTCGACCTGACTCCGGCTCTTTCGGATTACATCCACCGCAAGGTCGAAAAAGCCCAGCGCTATTTCGACTCCATCATCTGGGCCCAGACCATCCTCGCCGTCGAAAAACACCGCCACATCGCCGAGATCGTCATCCACACGCCCGGCAGCACCTTCCGCACCAAGGGCGAGGCGGGGGACCTCTACAGCGCCGTGGACATGGCGGCGCATAAGATCGACCTTCACCTGGTCCGCGTCAAAGACAAGAAAAGAAACCACAGGAACGGCAAATCCAGCGTCCGCTTCCAGCCGGTCGCCGTCCATGACTCCGATACCCCGCCCTCTTCCGGCAACGTCTCGGAAGTGGCCCGGGTCGTGTTGGAACCTCTTTCGCTCACGCGCGCCATCCGCGACCTGAATTCCCAGCCCAAACCTTTCCTGCTATTCATCAACGAGCGGACCAACCAGGTGAGCGCGGTCTATAAAAAAGGCAAGGAGGGCATCGGCCTGGTGGAAGCCGTCATCCCATGAGGGCCGATGATCCGGATGAATAAAGACACCGCCGTCAACCTCGTTGATTTCCTGCCTGAAGCAGCCATCCAGCCGGACTTGAAGAGCCATGCCAAAAAAGAGGTCCTGAAGGAACTGGTGCAGGCCCTCTCCTCGGCCCACGGGATCAAAGATTCCGCCAACATACTCGAAGCGCTCCTGGAGCGGGAAGAGCTGGGTTCCACCGGCATCGGGCAGGGCATCGCCATCCCCCACGGAAAATCCGACTCGGTGTCGGGCGTGGTGGCGGCGCTCGGCATCTCCAAGCGGGGCATCGACTTCGACGCCCTGGACGGGGAGCCGGTCCACATCTTCTTCATGCTCATCGCCCCGTCCAATTCCGCCGGCATCCATTTGAAGATCCTCGCCAAGATCTCGCGGCTGCTCAAGGACAAATTCTTCCGCCAGGCCTTGCGCGAAGCCAAGACCTCCCGGGATGCCCTGAAACTCATCAAGGACGAGAACGAGTACTGACCCCCTGACCCGCCGATGGCCCTCCTGACCGTCGAGCAGTTCCTCAAAGACAAAGCCGAAGAACTCCAGCTGGAACTCATCGCCGGCAAGGCCGGCCTCTCCCGCGAGATCAGCGGCACCGAACTGAACCGCCCCGGCCTGGCCCTGGGCGGTTTCTTCGACAGTTTCCGCAACGAGCGCATCCAGGTGGTGGGACGCGGCGAGAACGCCTACATCATGCAGGTCGCGCTCAAGGGCAACCAGGAATCGCTCCGCGCCTTCTTCAAATTCAAGATGCCCTGCGTGGTGCTCACGCACCACCTCCGCCCCCGCCCCGAGATCATCTCGCTCGCCAACGAATGCGGGGTCCCCCTGATCCTCTGCGGCCTGGAGACCGCGGTGCTCGTGGCCGAGCTCTCCATGTACCTGGAGGAAAAGCTCTCCCCCACCCTCACCATGCACAGCGTGCTCGTGGACGTCTACGGCATGGGAGTGCTCATCACCGGGGATTCGGGCATCGGGAAATCGGAATGCGCTCTCGAGCTCATCAAGCGGAGCCACATGCTCGTGGCCGACGACGTGGTGCTGCTGCAGCACCTCCCCGGGGGCATCCTCACCGGCCGGCCCGCCAACGACATGCTCCAGCACCACATGGAAGTGCGCGGCCTGGGCATCATCGACGTCAAACAGCTTTTCGGCATGAGCGCCATCTTGAACCAGAGCCGCGTGGAACTCGTCATCCACCTGGAGATGTGGGACGAGAACAAGGAATACGACCGCATCGGCCTGGAGGACCATTCGGTGGAGATCCTGGGCATGAGCGTGCCCCGCATCGTCATGCCCGTGCGGCCCGGCAGGAACATCGCCATCTTGATCGAAGTGAGCGCCCTGCACCAACGCATGAAGGCGCGGGGCATCAACACCGCTTTTGAAGTCCAGCAGAATCTGCTCAAAGCGACGGCGCCGGACCGCGAGACCGCGCCCGTTCCGGTCAAACCCCGCGCGCTGGCCACCCACCGCAGGAGACACTTCCGTCGCAGGTAAAGCCCCCGGGAGCCGCTTCCTCTGCGTCATCGTCACCGGCGTTTCCGGCGCGGGCCGCAGCCAGGCCATCAAGTGCCTGGAGGACTTCGGTTTTTTCTGCGTGGACAACCTGCCCGCGCCCCTCCTGCCCCGCTTCGCCGACCTGATCCTCCAATCGGGGAGGTCCATGGAGAAAGTGGCCATCGGCATCGACGTGCGGGAAGGGAAATTCTTCAAGGGGCTCAACCGCGACCTCGCGGAGTTCCGCACGCGCAAGATCAGCCCCTGGATCCTTTTTTTCGACGCCGATGACGCCACGCTGCTGCGGCGGTTCTCGGAGACGCGGAGGAAACACCCTCTGGCCCGCGTGGTGCGCGAAGGCATCCACGAAGAGCGCAAGCGCCTGCGCGAGATCCGCAGCACAGCCGACCGGATCGTGGACACCAGCAGCCTGAACGTTTCC
>MGUS01000113.1:8736-27061 GCA_001800085.1 Elusimicrobia bacterium RIFCSPLOWO2_01_FULL_60_11
CCCCAACCCCTACTACATCCGGCGCTTCCGGCCCAAGACCGGGCTCTCTCCGGAAGTGCGCAACTATGTCCTGCGCCGGAAGGAATGCCGGTCGTTCACCCGGAAATTCTTCGGGCTGGTCTCCGACTCCCTTCCGCACTTCGTCAAAGAAGGGAAATCCCACTTGATGATCGCCATCGGCTGCACGGGCGGCCGCCACAGGTCCGTGGCCATCACGGAAGCCCTGGCCAAGCACCTGAAGAAGAAGGGGTATCAGGTCTCCGTCCGCCACCGCGACATCGGCTGAAGCCGAAGCCGGCCCCGGACTTTGAAAATGATAGAATGTGAACTGACCGTTCAAAACCGCCTGGGCCTCCACGCCCGGCCGGCGTCCCTTTTCGTCCAGACCACGAACAAATACAAGTCCAAAGTGCGGGTGATGAAAGACGCCATGGAAGTGGACGGGAAGTCCATCATGGGACTCCTCATGCTCGCCGCGCCCATGGGAACGGTCCTGAAGATCACCGCCGAAGGAGAAGATGAATCAGACGTGATCGAGCACTTGAAAAAACTCTTCAAATCCCGCTTCGGCGAGGATTCCGATTACCAGGTGGCCCCATGACCACCATGGCCAACGGCGTGGCGGCATCGCCCGGGATCGGCATCGGCAACGTCTTCCTCCTGGACGAAGGCGATTTGATCGTCCCCCGCCACTACATCCCCCGCGAAGGCGTGAAGCGCGAAGTCGCGCGGTTCCGCAAGGCCCTGGACAAGACCAAGCGCGAGATGGCCAAGGACACGGCCGGAATGCTGAAGATCCTCGGCAAGACCCACGCGCGCCTGGGCGAGGCCTACCTCATGATCATCGAGGACCCCCTGCTCACTTCCGACGTGGAACGCCAGATCTCCAAGGAACTCTTGAACGCCGAGCTCGCGGTGCAGACCTGCCTGGAGAAAGTCTCCCACACCTTCGAGAACATGAACGACGAATATTTCCGGGAGCGCAAGAACGACATCGTGGAAGTGGGCGGGCGCATCATCCGCCAGCTCCTGGGCAAGACCAAGCGCAGCTTGTCCGAGATGAAGGAAGAATCCATCGTGGTGGCCCACAACCTGCTCCCTTCGGACACGGTGGCCTTGAGATCCGATCTCGTCAAGGGGTTCGCCATCGATGTGGGCGGAAAAACGAGCCACACCGCGCTCCTCGCGCAGAGCCTGGAGATCCCCGCCGTGGTGGGCCTGCGCAACATCACCTCGCGCGTCCAGAACGGCCAGCCCGTCATCGTGGACGGCTCCAAGGGCGATGTCCTCATCGACCCGCCCCCCCAGGCCCTGGTCAACTATAGGCGCGAGCGGGAGATCCTGGTGCGGGAATCCAAAGACCTGGTCAAACTCCGGGACCTGCCCGCACAGACCCTGGACGGCAAGCGCATCGAACTCTCCGCCAACGTGGAGAGCGCCGACGACGCCAAGGCGGTCCTGGCGCATGGTTCCGAAGGCATCGGGCTCTTCCGCACGGAATATCTCTACCTGAACCGCTCCACGCTGCCCACGGAAGACGAACAGTTCGAGCACTATTCCCGGGTGGCCAAGCAGATGCTGCCTTACACCACGGTCTTCCGCACGCTCGACATCGGCGGCGACAAGCTGGCCGCTTTCGTCGACGGACTGGCGGAGGAACGCAACCCTTTCCTGGGCCTGCGCGCGCTCCGTTTCAGCCTGAGGAACCCCGAGATCTTCCGCGCCCAGCTGCGCGCGCTCCTGCGCGCCTCCGTCAAGGGGAAGATGCGGATCATGTTCCCCATGGTCTCCGGCATCGAGGAGTTCCGCTCGGGCAAAGCCATCCTGGACGATGAGTTCCAGAAACTCTCGCGCGAAGGGGTGCCCATCGCCAAAAAGGTGGAGCTGGGGGCCATGATCGAAGTGCCTTCCGCGGCCGTGATAGCGGACGTGATCGCCAAAGAAGCGGATTTTCTTTCCATCGGGACCAACGACCTGATCCAGTACACCCTGGCCATCGACCGCGTCAACGAGAACGTCACTCATCTTTACGAACCGATGCACCTGGCCATCCTGCGCCTGGTCAAGATGACGGCGGACGCGGGGCACCAGCACGGCAAATGGGTGGGCATGTGCGGCGACATGGCGTCCGACTTGAAGCTCACGCCGCTGCTGTTGGGGCTCGGGCTGGATGAACTTTCCGTGGTCCCCTCCTTCGTGCCCAAGGTCAAGCAGGCCATCCGCGCCACGAACCTTGCCGACGCCAGAGCTCTGGCGGAGGAGATCCTTTCCATCCCCGAGGCCTCCAAAGCGCAGGACCGCCTGAACCGCGTGAAGCTCTCCCTTATTTGATCGACCGCATCCGCAATTTCTGCATCATCGCGCACATCGACCACGGCAAATCCACTTTGGCGGACCGGCTCCTGGAGCGCACGGGCACCATCGCGCTCCGCAACATGAAGGCGCAGATATTGGACGGCATGGACCTGGAACGCGAGCGGGGGATCACGATCAAGGCCAAGGCGGTGCGGATGCTCTACAAGTCCGCCGCTGGGGAGGACTACATCTTGAACCTCATCGACACGCCGGGCCACGTGGATTTTTCCTATGAAGTGAGCCGGGCCCTGGCCGCCTGCGAAGGAGCGCTGCTCGTGGTGGACGCGTCCCAGGGCGTGGAAGCCCAGACCCTGGCCAACTGCCACCTGGCCCGCGAGGCGGGCCTGACCCTCATCCCCGTCATCAACAAGATCGACCTGCCCCAGGCGTCCCCGGCCGAAGCGGCCCGGCAGATCAAGGACATCCTGGAGATCGAGAAGGAGCCGCTTCTCGTGAGCGCAAAGGAAGGGGTCGGGATCGATGAGCTCCTCCAAAAGATCGTGGAAGACATCCCTTCCCCGCGCGGAGAGACGGCCGCGCCCTTGAGCGCCCTGGTCTTCGACTCCCTTTACGACCCTTATAAGGGAGTGATCATATTCGTGCGCGTGATGGACGGGGAGATCCTCCCGGGCAAAGTCCTCCTCTTTTTATCCAACGGCCTGGAGCTGCCGGCGGACGAGATCGGATACTTGAACCCTAAGCCCGTGAAATCCGGCGCGATCCGCACGGGAGAGGTGGGATACATCGTCACGGGCTTGAAGGACATCCGCCAGATCACGGTCGGCGACACGCTCACCGAGAAGAGCCGGCCCTCGCTCAAACCCTTGAAAGGCTACCGCCCCACGAGGCCTTTCGTCTTCGCCGGTTTCTATCCCCTGCAGCCCTCGGAGTATGAGAAGCTCAAGCGCTCGCTCGAAAAGCTCAACCTCTCCGATTCCGCTTTCGTCTACACGGCCGAATCGAGCGAGGCCCTCGGGTTCGGCTACCGCTGCGGGTTCCTGGGGCTGCTCCACCTCGATATCGTCAAAGAACGCCTCTTCCGCGAGTTCGACATGGAGGTGCTGGTCACTTCCCCCAACGTCATCTACCAGGTGGGCGTGAAAGCCTCCAGGACCCAGCCCGCGCGCACCGTGGAGATCGATTCCCCCTCCAAGATGCCGCCGGACGGCGACGTCGACTTCATCGCCGAACCCATCGTGCACGCCATGATCCTGCTCCCCGCCGACGTCGTGGGCGCGGTGATGCAGATGTGCAAGGACCGCAGGGGCAAGTTCATCGACATGAAGTACCTGACCCCCGAACGCGTCTTGCTGCGCTACCACCTGCCCCTGGCCGAGATCCTGGTGGATTTCCACGACAACCTGAAATCCGTCTCCAAGGGCTACGCCTCTTTCGACTACGAGCCCTTGAAATACGAGAAGGACGACCTGGTGAAGCTCGAGATCCTCATCCACGGAGACCCGGTGGACGCTTTCTCCGTGATCGTCCACAAGGACAAGGCCTTTTATCAGGGGAAGGCCGTCGCGGAGAAGCTGCGCGAACTCATCCCCAAGCAAATGTTCGAGATCGCCATCCAGGCCCAGGCCGGGGGCCGCATCATCGCGCGCGAGACCATCCGTTCTTTAAGGAAGGACGTCACCGCCAAATGTTACGGGGGAGACATCTCCCGCAAGCGCAAGCTTTTGGAAAGGCAGAAGGAAGGCAAGAAGAAGATGAAGCAGATCGGTAAAGTCGAGATCCCCAACGAGGCCTTCATGTCCGTCCTGCAGCTGGAGAAGAAATGAGATTGAAACTCGCTTTCTGGACCGTGTCGGCGGGAGCGCTTGCCGTCATCTTCCGCAAGTTCTTCGGGGAGATCGAGCAGCCCATGGAGTCCAAGATCCTGACCGTTTTCCTGGTCTTCACTTTCTGCGCGGCATTCTTCCGCTGGGTGCGGAAAAGATCCGACGACGCCCGTCTCACGCGCTGGACTGCCGAGGCCATCGAATGGTCGGACACCGGGGTCTCCGCGGTGTTCCTGGCCTTCCTCATCATGGCTTTCGTCGTGCAGGCCTTCAAGATCCCTTCCGGCTCCATGAAGCCCACGCTTCAGATCGGGGACCATCTTTTCGTCAACAAATTCATCTACGGCCCCCAGATCCCCTTCACCCGCAAGCGCGCCTTCAAGTTCAAGGACATCCGCCGCTACGACGTCATCGTCTTCCTCTGCCCCCCCAAAGGCCTTTCCGAAGAGGATCGCGCGGCCGGCGTCAAAAAGGACTTCATCAAGCGCTGCATCGGCCTGCCCGGCGACGTCATCGAGATACGGAACAAGGTCCTTTTCATCAACGGGGAGAAGGCGGACGACCCCTACGGCTCATTCGCCCACCCCGTCGTGTATCCCCGCGTGAAACTCTTCAAGGAACCGAAGGACTATCAGTCCGCCTGGGAGAAGGGGGACCTGGCCCATTTTGAGACGCAGTGGATCCGCGACAATTTCGGCCCGGTGACCGTGCCCGAGCGCAGCTACTTCGCCATGGGCGACAACCGCGACGGCTCGTTCGATTCCCGCTTCTGGGGGCCCCTGCCCGCCGACTACATCAAGGGCAGGGCCTGGCTCGTCTATTGGCCCTTGAAGATCTGGCCCCTGTCCTCGGAGAACCGCTTCAAGATCATCCACTGAGCCATGCGCGCAGCGAATAAACCCAAACCGGCCGCCTTCGAACCCGTCCCCCAGGCCTGGGTCTGGCTGGCATTGGCCTGGGCCTGTTTCGTCGCCTACAAATACCTGCACGCAAACCCCCTCTACATGAAAGTGTTCGAATCGGTCTGGCCCATCCCGGCTTTTGTCCCCACCTTTTCCGCTCTGGGAACTTACGCTCTGGGCTCGGGGCTTTTTCTGGGCATGGCCGCCGGAGCCTTCGTTCTCGGCCGCTTTGCCTTGGGTTTTCTCCGCGTCTCCTGGGCTTGCGCCCTTGAGGAGGCCGTCCTGTCCGTTTCAGCCGGATACGGCCTGCTTGGGCTTCTCATGCTCCTCCTGACATCCCTTCATCTTATTTTCCCCTCGTTCCTATTCGGTGTATGGGTCGCGGGAGTGGCGGCCTTTGTCTTCGGCATACTGCGGCGGAGCGGATTCAAGGAATGCCTCTCCGAAGCAGGGAAACAGGCGAGGTCCTTTCTCTTCATCGAGAACCCGCTCATCCTGCGCGTCTTCCTCTGGATATTCCTGGCGATGTCCCTGATGATGACGTTCGTCCCCGATCTTTTTTACGACGCCCTGGTCTATCACCTGGCCGTCCCCAACCTTTTCCTTCAGGAGAACGGTCTGGCCCGGGTGCAAGGCGTGCTGAGCAAGTCCCCCATGATCTGGCACATGCTCTACCTCTACGGCCTGGGCTTGAGCGACGAGATCCTGCCCAAGCTCATCCACTGGTCGACGGGGCTTCTCATCATCCTGGGTATGGGGACTCTCTCCAAGCGGTCGGGCCTGCCAAGGGCCGGGATGCCCGCCGGACTTTTTTTCATCTCCATTCCCATGGTGCAGATGAACATCTGGACCTGCGGGGTGGACATCGGCGGCTGCCTTTACGCCTTCCTGGCGCTCTACGCCGTTCTGGCCTATCTCCAAGCGCAGGATGCCCCTGCGGTTGCGGAGGGGCGGGAGTCCCCGGAGCGCGGATGGGTCGCGGTCTCAGCGCTCTTCTCCGGGTTCGCCTACGGGTCCAAATATCAGGGAGGCATGATCGGGATATCGGCATCCCTCATCTTCGTCCTTTACTTCGCCCTTTACGCGCGCGACGCGAGGCGGTTCTTGAGGACGGCGCTCCCGTTCACCGCCGTCCTCATCCTCGCCGTCCTGCCCTGGCTGGCGAAGAACGTCTGGGACACCGGCAACCCGGTATTCCCCTTTCTCACGGACCTCTTCGAAAGATGGGGGACCCAGACCTATCACGCGGACCCGGAGCAGCTGAAGAATTTCATCGCCGAGAACCGCCGCTTCCTCACCGATTCGTGGCCCCAGCACCTGCGGCTCCCCTGGCTCCTCACCTTCTCGGACAGCAACCAGAGCAGCTTGTCCTTCCCCGGCCCCCTCCTGCTCGCCTTCCTGCCGTTCTGTTTGCTCGTCTACCCCAAATTCAGGCAGAAATGGATGCAGGCCGCCGGGGTCTTCATCCTCGCGTTCTTCACCTTCTCCTTCGTCTCCACGCACCTGACCCGCTACCATCTCATGGGCTACCCTATCCTTTGCTTCGTCTACGCCGCCGGGTTCACGGTCCTGCTGGAGAACAAGAACGCCCTGATGAAGATCCTCTCCGTCGCGCTCCTCTCCGTCATGCTCCTTGGGAACCTGCAGGTGGGGCTTCTTGTCATCGAGAACAGCTACCGGCCGTGGGATGTCTGGGTGGGCAACGAGACCCGCGAGGCCTACAGGATGTACACGCACCCGGGTTTGAACCCCAACCCGTCCAACTCCATATTCCGTTGGATGGAGAAGAACCTTCCCAAAAAATCACGCATCCTCATCATCGGCGAATCCAAGGCCTTCGACTTGAAGCTCCCTTACGTCTACAGCGACGTCTTCGGGAGGAACGCCATCGTCACATGGACCGAAGAATCCCGATCCCCCGAGGAACTCCACGCCAAAATCCAGGCGGCCGGAGTCACCCACATCTTCATAAATTTCGAGGAAGCCAGGCGCACTTACGGCTATAAAATGTTAAAATGGCAGGGCGATAATTTGAAGAAGTTCGAGGAATTTTGGAATGTCCACGTGCGGCCGGTCCATCAGGAAAGAGCCCCCGAACGGCTTTACCAGGGAGGAAGCATCCTCCTTCTCTATGAGATCCTGGACAAGGATGCCGCCCGAGCCATTGGCGCTCCGACCCAAAATCCCCTGACGGCATTGGATGAATATAATGGGCGAAAATAAATCACTGGTCTCCGTCATCCTCCCCGCCTACAACGAGGAGGAAAGCTTGGCCGAGGAGATCCGCAAGATCCGAAGCTCCCTTGACGGCGCTGGCATCCCCTACGAATTCATCGTCATCGACGACGCCTCGACGGACAGGACGGGCGAAGTGGCCAAAAAGGCCGGGGTCACCGTGCTGCGTCACGAGAGGAACAAAGGCGTGGGCGGTGCCAGGAAGACCGGCATCGTGGCCGCAAAGTCCGAGACCATCATCACCTCCGACGCGGACGGCACCTACCCGGCGGACCCCATCCCCCGGATGATTGAAGCCCTGAAAGACCAGGACATGGTGGTGGGGGCCAGGGTGGCCGAACGCGGGACCGTTTTCTTCATCCGCTACCCGGTCAAGCTCATGATCCGCAAACTCGCCTCCTACATGGCCGGCTATGCCATCCCCGACTTGAACTCCGGCCTGCGCGTTTTCCGCAAGTCCGTGGCCCTTAAATATTTCTACCTTCTGCCCAACACCCATTCCTGGGAGTCCACCATCACCCTGGCGTTCCTCTGCAACCACCAGAAGGTCAAATACATCCCCATCGAATACTTCAAGCGCACGGGCGGGGTATCGAGCTTCCACCCCATCAAGGACACCTACAACTACATCTCCCTCATGATCCGCACCATCATGTATTTCAATCCCTTGAGGATCTTCCTCCCCCTCTCGTTCTTCATCTTCGCCATCGGCTTCGCCAAAGGCGTCTACGACTTCATCTTGCTCCGCCACATCGGCATGATGGACGCGCTCGTGATCCTGACCAGTTTCGTCGTGCTCATGGCGGGCCTTCTGGCCGACCTCCTCGTCGTCCTCCACCGCAAGCTCGACCCCCTCCCCGCGCAGCCCCAAGGAGATCCTAAATAGCCCGCATGATCGTCTCCTTGATCGACTACAAGGAGAAAGGCCTCAACTTCAACCGCGATCAGACCGGGACCTTCGGTTCGCAGATGAAGGCGAACGGATTCCTGGGCTCCATGATCACCAACGCCAAAAAGGACCGGCTTCACCTCCCCATCATGTCCTTCGCCTACATCGCCACGCTTTTGAAGAACGCGGGCCATCAGGTCGGCTTCTACCACCGCGTGAGCGAGGTCCCAAAGGATTCGGATCTGATCATCATCGCCAGCTCCATGGCGGGCTACAAGATCGAATGCGCTTTCGCCCGTGAGTTGCGGAAGACCCACGGGAAGGCGAAGATCGGCTTCATCGGTTCCTTCGCCTCGGTCAAGCCGGAACTTTTCAAGGACGCCTCCGATTTCATCATCGACGGGGAGCCCGAAGGGGCCATCCTGGATTTCATCAAAGGAAAGACGGCCCTGGAAGGCATCGTGCATTCGCCCACGGTGCCCAACCTGGACGAGCTGCCCGTCCCCGACTGGGACATCCTGGGCGTGAACAAATTCTCCTATTTCCCCATCCTGCCGAAGAAACCCTTCCTGCCCGTCGTCACGAGCCGCGGCTGCACCTTCAACTGCGATTTCTGCCCCTACATGGTGTCGCAGAAGCCCGCCATGCGCTACCGCTCCGTGGGTTCCGTCCTGAACGAGATCGAGACCCTTATAAAAAAATACAGGATCAAGAGCCTGATGTTCCGCGACATCACCTTCACCATGAACCGGAAACGGATCGTTGAATTGTGCCAGGGCATGATCGACCGCAAGTTCAACCTCGAATGGGCCTGCGAGACGCGCGTGGACCTTCTGGACCCCGAACTCATCCAGACGCTGGTCAAAGCGGGCATGCGCGGGGTCAACCTGGGCATCGAGAGCTTCAACCTGGACATCATGAAGAAGAGCGGCAAAAAGCCGGATTCCCTCATCCATCAGAACTCCATGATCGAACTCATGAACCGGCTGGGGGTCAAGGTCTCCGCCTTCTACATGATCGGCTTCCCCGACGAGACCGAGGCCGACATCGAGAACACCATCCGCTACGCCAAGTCGCTCAACACCCATTTCGCGCAGTTCTGCATATTCACGCCTTTCCCCGGCACGCCCACCTTCGAGGAGATGAAGGACCGCCTGCTCACCGAGGACTGGACCCAGTTCACGGAATACAACCCCGTCATCAAATACAAGAACATCCCCCCGAACAAGGTCGAGAAGCTCCGCGACCGCGCCTTCGTGAGCTACTACTTCCGACCGGGCTGGCTCGCCCGCTACGGGCCGGGCACCCTGGCATCCTTCTTTAAATAGTGATCTTCCTGACCGGGGGACGCGGACTCCTGGGATCGACACTCGCCGAACGCCTCTCCCTGGCCCATCTCCCCTATCTGGCCTCCGCCACCCGCGGACCGGCCCAACCCCCGTTCACGCTCTGCGACCTGCAGAAACCCGAGACCTACCCTTCCGGCGATGTCCGTTGGGACATGGCCGTCCACTGCGCCACCCAGCTTGAGGGCCCGGGCATCTATGACGGCAACATGCTCATGACACGGAACGTCATCGATTTCTGCAAACAGCGCGGTATCCGGAAAATGATCTTCGTGAGCTCTTCCAACGCCGCGTCCCCTCTGCAGGATGAATATTCCCGCTCAAAAAGGGATTCCGAGAATCTGGTCAAGGAATCCGGCCTTGAAACCGTCATCATCCGGCCCACCATCATCTTTTCGGACAGGGACACCAAGAACATCAACCAGATGATGCGGCTCCTGAAACGGTTCCATGTGGCGCTCATCCCGGGGAGCGGCCGCCACAGGGTCCAGCCGGTCGCCGTTGAGGACGTGGCCGAACTCATCCTCAAATGCGTCCGGAACTGGGATTCGAGCAAGAACGCCGCCTACGACATCGGCGGAGGGGAGACGCTGACTTATAAGGAAATGATATCGCGCATGGCCCGGGCCCTCTCCACCTTCTATATCCCGGTCTATATCCCGATGCCTATCCTATACATGATGGCCGACGCCGTATCCACTCTGACGGGTTCCCGGGCATTCACCCGAGACGCCTTCCGCAGTTTCGTCACCGAAAAGCTCATGGACAACCGGCCCATCGAGGAGAAATTCGGCCTCCGTCCGCGCCCCCTGAGCGAGTGGCTGGCGGAGATCAAAAGACGGCGGCGTTGACAATATCCGCCCGTCGTGGTATCATATTAGCAGTCGCACGCTGTGACTGCTAATTTTAATCACGGGAACCCCTCTATGAGAGCGCTCGAACACGACGAACAAGAACACCGCAAAAAGAAGGTCCTGCAGACCGTCGTCCACGAATACGTGCGCTCCGGCAAGCCCGTGGGGTCGAACGCCATCGTCACAACCGGGCGCCTGGGGCTTTCCTCAGCCACGGTGCGCAACATCCTCTCCGAACTTGAAAAAGAAGACCTCATCACCCACCCCCACACTTCCGCGGGCCGGGTACCCACGGACAAGGGCTACCGCCTCTATGTGGATTCCCTGATCGAACTCCAGCGGCTGGCCGTGCAGGAGGAGCAGAAGATCCGCAAGGAATACGAATCCCGCACCCAGGAGATCGAGGTCCTCATGAGCCAGACCTCCAAGATGCTCTCCTCGCTCTCCCACTACACCGGTTTCGTCATGTCGCCCAAGCTGGAAAAGAACAAGTTCGCCCACATGGAGCTCGTCCCCCTGGGCGAGCGGAAGATCCTGGCCGCCATGGTGACGGAGTCGGGTCTGACCAAGCATTTCATCCTGCGCCCGGACGCGGAGATCCCCCGGGAACAGCTCCGGGGCATATCCCGCATCATGAACGAGAGCTTCCAGGGCTCGACCCTGCAGGAAGTCCAGCTCAACATGACCGAGCGGCTGGAGCAGGCCCGGGAGCAGTACAAGAACATCAGCTCACTCGCCCAGGAGATCGGCCAGGAGATCGGCCGCCTCTCGGCGAGCGACCTTTACGTGGAGGGCACCTCCAACATCCTCTCCCTGCCCGATTTCTCCAAGACCGAGGAGATCCACGATTTCTTCAAGCTCATCGAGGAAAAAGAGATGCTGGCCAAGGTGTTCGAGCGGGAGCTCCTGGACAACAGCGCGGAATCCTTTCCGGCCGGGACGCATCTAAAAGAAAGTAAACGGGTCCATGTCCGGATCGGGTCGGAGAACACAGCGAAGGGCCTTAAAAATCTGAGCTTGGTCTCGTCGACCTACCAGCTCCCGGACCGCACCGTAGGTGTTCTGGGCATCCTGGGACCCAAGAGGATGGAATACTCCAAGATGATGGCCCTGGTCAACTATGTCTCGCAGACCATGGGCAGATTCTTGAAGGAGTTCGAAAAGATCTGATGGAAGAGGCCCCCGTGGAAGAATCGGCCGAAGAACTGGCCAAGAAAGCAGAGGACTATCACGACCAGATCGTGCGTCTCCAGGCGGAGTTCTCCAACTTCCGCAAACGGGCGGAGAAAGAGAAGGCCGAGGCCATCCGATTCGGGCGGGAAGCCATGCTGGAGCGGATGATCGGCCTGACCGACGTGATGGAGAGCGCGCTCCATCACTCGAAGAACGCCACCGACGTGGCGTCCCTGATGCAAGGTTTTGAGATGGTGCTCGCGGAATTCTCCCGATTCCTCAAATCCGAAGGGGTGCAGGAGATCAAGGCCAAAGGCGAGGTCTTCGACCCCCACCTGCACGAAGCCGTGGAGCAGGTTGAAACGGCGCAAGAGAACGAGAACGACATCGTTTTGGAAGAGATCCAAAAGGGCTACACGGCCGGGGAGCGGGTGATCCGCCACGCCAAGGTCAAAGTGGCCAAATTTAAAAACAAAGAAGAAAACAATAAGGAGTAAACAATCATGTCAAAGATCATCGGAATCGATTTAGGGACCAGCAATTCGGCAGCCGCTGTCATGGAAGGCGGCAAGGGCACCATCATCCCCTCCGCCGAAGGCACCAGCGTGGGCGGAAAAGCGTTCCCGTCCTATGTGGCCTTCACCAAGGACAACCAGCTCCTGGTGGGCGAACCCGCAAGGCGCCAGACCGTCACCAACCCGGAAGGCACCTTCTACGCCTTCAAGCGCAAGATGGGGACCGACCATAAATACTCCGCCAATGGCAAGGACTTCACGCCCCAGCAGCTCTCCGCCTTCGTGCTCCAGAAGATCAAGAGGGACGCCGAGGCCTACTTGGGCGCCAAAGTGGAAAAGGCCGTCATCACCGTGCCCGCCTATTTCAACGACAACCAGCGCCAGGCCACCAAGGACGCCGGCGCCATCGCTGGCCTGGAAGTGGTGCGCATCATCAATGAACCCACGGCCGCCTGCCTCGCTTACGGGGTGGACAAGAAAGGCCAGGACGAAAAGATCATGGTCTTCGACCTGGGCGGGGGCACGCTCGACGTCACCATCATGGATTTCGGCCATGGCGTCTTCGAGGTCATCTCCACGTCCGGCGACACGCAGCTGGGCGGGACCGACATGGACAACTCGCTCATCGACCACATCGCCGACGAGTTCAAGCGGGAGACCGGCATCGACCTCCGGAACGACAAGATGGCTTCCCAGCGCCTGAAAGAGGCCGCGGAGAAATCGAAGATCGAGCTCTCCAATGTGATGGAGACCGACATCAACCTGCCCTTCATCACGGCGGACGCCTCCGGGCCCAAGCATCTCCAGCAGAAGCTCTCCAGGGCCAAGCTGGAATCCCTGGTCAACCCCATCGTCAAGCGCTGCCAGCATTCCATCGACCAGGCGCTCACGGACGCCAAACTCAAGGCCTCCGACATCTCCAAGATCATCCTTGTGGGCGGCCCCACGCGCATGCCCGTCATCCAGAAATTCGTGGAGGAGCATGTGGGCAAGAAGCTGGAGCGGGGCATCGACCCCATGGAGTGCGTGGCCATAGGCGCCGCCGTCCAGGCCGCGGTGCTCACGGGAGAAGTCAAAGACGTTCTTCTTCTGGACGTCACTCCCCTGTCTCTCGGCATCGAGACGCTGGGAGGCGTGTTCACCAAGCTTATTGAAAGAAATACGACCATCCCGGTCAAAAAATCCCAGGTTTTCTCCACCGCGGCGGATGACCAGCCGGCCGTGACCGTGCATGTGCTCCAGGGCGAGCGCCAGATGAGCGGCGACAACGTTTCGCTCGGCAAGTTCGACCTGGTGGGCATCCCCCCCGCTCCGCGCGGAGTCCCCCAGGTGGAAGTCACTTTCGACATCGACGCCAACGGCATCCTCCACGTGGTGGCCAAGGATCTGGGCACGCAGAAAGAGCAGTCCATCAAGATCACCGCGCCCAACAAGCTGGACAAGACCCAGGTGGAGAAATTCATCAAGGAAGCCGAGCAGTACGCCGACGCGGACAAGCAGAAGAAAGAGGAGATCGATGTCAAGAACGAATCCGACGCGGTCATCTATGCCACGGAAAAGGCGCTCAAGGAGTACGGCGACAAGGTCACGCAGGACGAACGCTTGAAGATCGAGCAGGCGCTCACCGACGCCAAAGAGGCCTCGAAGGGCACGGATCTGGAAAAGATGAAAAAGGCCAAAGACGCCCTGCTCGCGGCGTCCCATAAACTGGCCGAACAAGTATATCAGGAAGCCCAGGCCAAAAAGACCCAGGGCGGCGGACAGACCGAGAACCCTTCTAACGGCCAAGGCAAGAACGACGATAATGTCGTGGAAGCCGAAGTGGTGGACAAAGACAAGAAGTAAAGAATGGCTTCGAAGAGAGATTACTACGAAGTCCTGGGCGTCCAGAAGACCGCCTCGGCGGACGAGATCAAGGCCGCCTACCGCGCCCTCGCTAAGAAATACCACCCCGACGTCGCCAAACAATCAGGAGCCGAAGATAAGTTCAAGGAAGCCAACGAGGCCTACGAGGCGCTCTCGGACCCCCAGAAGCGCCAGCTCTACGACCAGTTCGGCCACGCGGGCGCGCAGCAGGGCGGGCCGGGCGGATTCGGCCAGGGAGCCGGAGGGTTCCAGGGCTTTGAGAATTCCGGGGATTTCGGCGATATCTTCGGGGACATCTTTGAGAACGTGTTCGCGGGAGGCCGGGGACAGGGCCAGTCCAGGCAGCACCGCAACCGCGGAGAAGACCTCCAGGTCCGGCTGACCGTCACCCTTTCCGAATCCGCCTTCGGCGTCCAGAAGACCCTCAAGATCAACCACAGCCGCGCCTGCCGGAAATGCGCCGGATCCGGCGCCAAGCCCGGGACCGCGTCCAAGACCTGCCCGCAATGCCGGGGCTCGGGGACCGTCCATTTCCGCCAGGGATTCTTCTCCCTTGCACAGACCTGCCCGCGCTGCCATGGCGAAGGCAAGGCCGTGGACAACCCCTGCGAGGACTGCCGCGGCCTGGGCAATGTGAGGGTGACGGAACCCATCACGGTCAAGATACCGGCCGGGGTGCAGGAAGGCACGGCCTTGAAAGTGACCGGCGCCGGCGAGACCGGCCCCCACGGCGGGCCGGCCGGGGACCTTTTCGTCGTCATCCACCAGGAAGCGGACCCGCGCTTCGAGCGGCGGGACGATGACTTGATCATCGAAGCCAAGATATCCATCACCCAGGCCTCTCTGGGGGCCGAGCTCGAAGTCCCCGCCATCGACGGCAAAGTGACGCTGCGCATCCCGCCGGGCACGCAGACGGGAACCATCTTCCGCGTCAGAGAGAGAGGCATCCCCCACTTGAACGGGCGGGGCAAGGGCGACATGCTCGTCAAGATCGTCGTGGAAGTCCCTCAGCGCGTGAACGACAAGCAGAAGGAGCTCTTGAAAGAGCTCGCGAAGTCGTTCGGCGAGGAAGAGGTCAAGGATGGTTCCATCTTCAAGAAGGTGTTCGGGAAGTAGTGGCGCATTTCTTCGTCTCGCCTTCTAATTTCAAAGGCAGGCGGTTCATCTTCGACCCCGCGGAATCCCGCCACCTGGCCCGCGTCCTGCGCAAGAAAGCCGGGGATATGATCCAAGTTTTTAACGGGGAAGGGATCGTGCAGGCCGCGGTCCTCCTGGACGTCTCCGACCCCGAGCGCGTGGAAGGCGAATTGACCGATCAAGCCCTTCCCTTCGGACGCTCCCGGCTTACATCCAAAAAAATCGCCTCCGTGAGTGTCATCCCCGCCGTCTTGAAGGGCCCCCGCTTCGACTGGCTGATAGAAAAACTGACCGAACTCTCGGTCCATGAGATCAGTCCCATCCTCACCGAACGGACCGTCGTCCGCATGAAGCCCCAGGATTTCAGCGGGAAGACCCGCCGCTGGGAGAAGATCGCCTTGGCCGCAGCCTCACAGTGCGGCCGCAAGAGCTCCGCCAAAGTCCGCCCGCCCCGGACATTCGAGGAGGCCCTCGCCTCCCTGCCCAAGAACGACCTGAACCTCATCCTCTGGGAAAGCGAAGAGAAGAAATCCATTTCGGAAGCCATTGGAGACAGATTACAGATCCAGAGATCAGGGATCCGAGTGAATCTTCTGGTAGGCCCCGAAGGCGGCTTCACGGTGCGGGAAGCGGACCTGGCGCAAAGCAAGGGAGCCGTGCCGGTGCACCTGGGAGAGCACATCCTTCGCGCCGAGACCGCGGCCATCGCGGCGGCCTCTTTCATCCTGCTCCTCTAACCCCCCCCTCGCATGATAAAACTCCGGAGCCTTCAACTGGCCGAACCTGATTTAAAAATAGGCCAGACGGAGTCCCTTTCCTTCATCACCGGGAATTTCCCCATGAAAAAGTCCACCCAAAGGCTTTACGAGAAGGTCTTCGCCAATGAAAGCATCCTCCACCGCCGATTTTCTCTGGACAAGCTCGAGGATTCCCTGGAAGAGGACCCCGACAAGATCAGCCTGCGGTTCGAAGAAAAAGCGGTCGAACTCTCCGCCCGCTCTCTCCAGGCCGCCCTGCGGGAGCTCGAAATGGACCCGCGCGAGCTGGATTACCTGGCGGTGAGCACCTGCACGGGCTATCTCTGCCCCGGCCTTTCCACGCGCCTGATCGAAGCCTGCGGTCTCCGGAAGGACGTCCGCTGCCTGGATGTCGTCGGCATGGGGTGCGGGAGCGCGGTCCCGGCCCTTGAGCAGGCCCACAATTTCATCGCGGCCCACCCTGAAAAGACCGCGGCTTCCGTTTCCACGGAAATCTGTTCCGCCGCCATGTACAACGGCGATTCTCCCGACCTTGTGATCTCCAACGCCATATTCGCCGACGGTTCCGCCGCCGCGGTCTTGGGCAACTCCAAAAGCGCGGGAAGCCCGGACTTCCACACCTTCTCCTCCCTGACCTATCCTGAATGGCAGGAATCCCTGCGGTTCAGGACGGAGAAAGGGCGTCTCCGGAACGTCCTCGCCAAGGAAGTGCCCGAGCAGGTCCGCGAGGCGGTGATGGCCCTGATCGAAAAACTCCTGGCCGAGCAAGGGTTGAAGCAAGACGACATCCGGCATTGGATATTCCATGCCGGCGGCGAGAAAGTATTGGACGCAGTCCAGGGTTCCCTCAAGCTCTCCGACGCGCAGATGCGGCGGTCGCGGGACGTCCTTAAGAACCACGGCAACCTATCTTCCCCCACGGTCCTCTACGGGCTCAAGAACCTGCTCCTCTCCGACGAGGCCGCCCCCGGCGACTGGGGCATCCTCACTTCCTACGGGGCCGGGTTCTCCGCCCACGCCTGCCTCGTCAAATTCTAGATCCCCCCATGGATATCCGCCGACGCGCCGATACGCTTGAGATCATGGACACTCTCGAATGCAGCGCGGAGGAACTCTCCGCCGCCCTTAATTTCCTCAAGACCGCCAACAGCTTTTTTGGCGGAGCCCGCGTCATCCTGAACCATCTGGATTCCGCTCTCCCCAAGATCGCGGAATCCTTCACGCTTCTGGACGTGGGCTGCGGTCTGGGAGACATCGGCTTGAAGGTCATCGAGTGGGGCCGGCTCGTTGGCAGGACCGCTCGCGTGACCGCTTTGGACGGTTCCCCTGAAGTCATCGGCCTGGCCAAAGAGAACGCGCGGGGGCGGGAAGGGATCGAATTCATCGCCGCGGATTTCCTTTCCTGGGAATGCCCGGAGGATTCATTCGACTTCGTCACGGCGTCGCTCGTCCTCCACCATCTCCCTGAAAACAAGCTCTTGGAATTCGTTCAAAAATGCGGGCGGATCGCCCGGCAGGGCGTCGTTTTCAGCGACTTGGAAAGGTCCCGCGCGGGTTATTGGGCCGTGAGCCTCGCTTCCCGCGTCTTAGGCAACAGGATCGTGCGCAACGACGGGCCCCTTTCAGTCCGAAGAGCGTTCAAAGTGGCGGAGCTGGAACGGCTCGCCAAGGACGCCGGCCTTCCTTATTTGAAGGCGCGGAAAGAAGAATTCTTCCGCTTGAGCCTCTCGGGAGAAAAGAATTGAAGGCGGCGGTCATAGGCGCCGGGCCCTCAGGACTCTCCGCCTCCATCGGCCTGGCCAGGTCGGGGTTCGAGACGACCGTCTACGAGCAGAAAAAGCAATGGTCGGGCCGCGTCTGCGGGGCGTTCTTGGCACCCAAGTCCTGCGAGTCCCTGCGCTGGCTGGGAGTGGGCCGGGAAGCCGAAGGCCTGGGAGCGCCCGCCGCAACGGTGGCCGTGTATGACCCGCAAGGAAGGCGTTTTGATTTTTCCGTTGCGAGTGGCGGCATCCCCGCCTTGGCGCTTCCCCGCAAGACCCTGGAGGAGATCCTTTCAACGGCTGCCGAAAAAGAAGGGGTGAAGATCGAGCGCGGCGTGCGGATGCTGCCCGAAGAGCTCGACGCGGACGTCCTCGTCTCGGCGCAGGGGCGCTTCCCTCCCGGAAGGCCTTCACCCAAAGCGCGGCAAAGATGGTACGGCATGAATGCAGAGTTCGAGAACGCGGGCGGCAAGCCCGGAGACGTATCCCTGCATTTTTTCGGCGGCGGTTATATCGGCATGCTCACCTATGTAGATGGGATCACGAACGTTTGCGGGCTCATGCGCGGGATGGTCCGGGACGAAGATCGGAAGCTCTTCGAGAAGTTCTTAGGGAAGGATGCACGGGCAGTCACGCCCTGGAAGGGAGTGGGGCCCTTGCCTTTCGGCTGCTATATCGAGGAGAGGAATGGCGGCCCCTGGCCCGTCGGCGACGCTGCCGCGGTCTGCGACCCTTTCATGGGGGAAGGGAT
>MGUS01000113.1:27080-27502 GCA_001800085.1 Elusimicrobia bacterium RIFCSPLOWO2_01_FULL_60_11
CAAAAAAGCGGGGACTTCACCGGCCCTGGCCTATCGGGAATATTATGAACTCTGGAACAGGGGTTACAGGTTCCGTCAAAATCTGGGGAACGTTCTAAGGGCGCTTGCCGCGCGCCGCTGGACGGCATCCCTCGCCATCGCGCTTTTTTCCCGCCAGCGGTTCCAGGACTTCCTGCTCAAAGCGATACATTCCTAGCCCGCCCAGGCCCGCAAGACCCGCTCCGGCGCGACGCTCGCCAGGAAATCCTCGGGGTCATCGGGAGTGAACACCCGGTTGATCCGGTCATTGCCGAAAGGCCCCCAGCGCCTGGCCGAAGTCACCCGGGGTTCCTTCGGGAAGAACGATACGGTCGGGACTCCGACCGCCGTTGCGATGTGCAGGGGCCCGGAACTGTTGCCGATGAAGAGGCGCGCCTGGAAGA
>MGUS01000114.1:0-957 GCA_001800085.1 Elusimicrobia bacterium RIFCSPLOWO2_01_FULL_60_11
CAAACCTGCCGTGAGTTTTGCCGTGGCGGGGCTGTCGTGCATCCTTTACGCGTTCTTGTTCCTCAAGACGGGTTCGGTGAAAGACCTGCTTCTGCCCTCCATCCTCATCCGTTTCCCTTTATTTTGGGTGACCGCATTCTTTTCGTCCGTCCTTGTGGACGACCTGGAAGAAGAGAAAAAGAAACTGGCCGGGGAGATGGAACAGCAGTGGGCCCGCTCGGAAAGGATGGCCGCCCTGGGGCAGCTGGCCAAGAGCGTGGCGCAGGAGCTCAACAACCCGCTCACAAGCATCATCGGCATGTCCCAGATGCTGATCTCCCGGGGCGGGGAGTTCGAAGAAGAATCCCGCGTCATCGAGAGGAACGCCCAGCGCTGCCGAGTGATCGCGGCGGACCTGGAACACTTCGCATCGGGGGAGACATTGGACCTGGAACCTCTGGACTCGCGCAAGGTCCTGGAAGAGGCGGCGGACCTGCTCAAGGACAAGCTGAGCCGGAAGTCCGTCAATGTGAGATTCGGCATCGACCCGGACCCGGCCGACCGCTGGATCCTTGGGAGCGCGCCGCACCTGCGACAGGCCGTTTATAACCTGATCTTGAACGCCCTTCAGGCCATGCCCCGCGGGGGCACGCTGACTCTGGGGATCCATAAGAAGAGTTCCTTGAACGAGCGGAACATTCTCAAGGATTTTGTGGAGATCGCCATCGAAGACACCGGATGCGGCATTTCCAAGGAAGTCCTGGAGAGGTTCACGGGTCCTCAAACGGCCCGCTGGACCGCGGGCGCGTCCGGTTTCGGGCTGGCCGTCGCGAAAAATCTGGTTGAAAAGCACAACGGAAGGATAGGCATGGAAAATCGGGGGTCCGGAAGGGGGGTCAGGGTGTGGATCCAACTGCCTTCCGCCGCGGTCCTTGATGAAGGAGTGCGTCATGAACCCCGAGAACTCGCGGTCGCCTG
>MGUS01000114.1:965-5175 GCA_001800085.1 Elusimicrobia bacterium RIFCSPLOWO2_01_FULL_60_11
ATTTTCAAATGCCTGTCCAGGGAAGGATACGCGGTGGAGACCTGCGAAAATCCCGCGCGGGCGACGGATCTGATCGGGAACGGGGATTTCGACCTCATCCTCCTCGATTTGAAGATGCCCGGGATCAACGGCATGGTCCTGCTCAAGCACGCCAAAGAGGCCCGTCCCGCGTGCGAGATCGTCATGATGACCGGCTACGCCACGGTGGAGACGGCCGTGCGCTCGATGAAGCTGGGGGCCTTCGACTACCTGACCAAACCCTTCAACATGAGCGAACTTTTGGGGGTGGTGCGCCGCGCCGTGCTGCACCACGGCAATTCCAACGACCCCAACCGCTACCGCGACTGGGACAAGATGAAAGAGGATTTTTTAAGCAATACGAGCCATGAGCTCCGCACCCCTTTGTCTTCCATCAAGGCGGCCTCCCGGATCCTTCTGGACGATTACCAAGACAACGGGAAGAGGCTGGACGGAGAAAGGTCCGGGAAGATGCTGGCCATCATCGACCGCAATTCCGACCGCATGATCCGGCTCATCGATGACATCCTGGACATGTTCAGGTACAGCAAGAACAAGCTGGAGTTGAATAAGATCCCCATTTCGGTCAACAAGCTGGCGGCGGAGTGCGTGGAGGATTTCACGGCGCCCTGCCAGGAGAGAGGGCTCACCATCGCGGGGGATCTTGAAGAGGGGATTTTTCCCGTCTCCGCCGATCCCATCAAGCTGCGCCAGGCGCTCTATAATCTGGCCGGCAACGCCATGAAGTTCACTCCGGCCGGGGGCAAGATCACGCTGGGCACGCGCCGGCGGGACGGCGGCGTCGAGATCTTCGTCAAGGACACGGGGGTGGGCATCCCGCCGGACCAGCAGGAGAAGGTCTTCGATAAATTCTATCAGGTGGATGCGTCCAAGACCCGGGGCAAGCCGGGCCTGGGGCTGGGCCTGGCCCTGGCCAAGGCCATATCCGTCGCCCACGGCGGGGAGCTTTCACTGGATTCCCTGCCGGGCTATGGGAGCACGTTCACGGTCCGGATTCCTTGTCAGGCGGACGCCGGTCCCCTAAAGGTTCGATCGAACATCACGGATATGGAGAACGCCCATGTTTGAAAATAAGGACATCCGGATCGTGGTCGCCGACGATGACGCTGAGGTCTTGAAGACCCTGGCGAAGATCCTCAAGCGGAGGGGGTATGAGGTCTTTCCGTTCGACTCTCCGCACAAGGCCCTTGATTTTCTCAGGCAGGAGAAGGTGGATCTGATCCTTTCGGACCTGAAGATGCCGGACATGGACGGAATCCAGTTCTTGGATAAGGCAAAGAAGATCCATCCCAAGACCCCGTTCATCCTCATCACCGGCTACGCAACGGTGGATACCGCGGTCTCGGCCATCAAGTGGGGGGCCTTTGACTATTTGAGAAAACCTTTTGAAGTGAAGAAGATCTATGAAGTCATCGACAAGGCGTTGCGATGAGGGGGTGGTGCGTCATGATGCCAAAATGGATGGTTGAATCGAACTTACGCTGGTACCGCAAGATGCCCATGGTGAATGCGTTGGGGCGTCATCAGTGGGTGATCCCCACGGCCCTGCACTATGTCATGAGAGCGTCTTACGGCGTGTTCTTCGGCGTTCTGGGTCTGATCGGCTGCGCTCCCAACCGGGCCGCGCTCCCGCAGGACCACGCGGAATTTCCCACTCACAGGATAGCTGTGCTGCCCTTCGAGTCCGGCAACCCCTACATCTCGGGGACTTCCATGAGCGACTGCTTCGTGGTGCGCATCCTCCAGCAGATCCCGGGCCTTCAGGTCATCGAGAGGAAGGACTTGATGAAGATACTTCAGGAGCAGAAACTCACGCTCTCGGGGATCATCCGCCCCGACAAGTTCAACAAACTGGGCATGATCCTCGGCGTGGACGCGGTGCTGGTGGGCTCCGTCGAGACGCTGGAGGTCATCCAGAGCGTGGAAGGGAGCATCGCCGTCACGGTCAAGCTTGTGGAGGTCTCCACGGGAAGGGTCCTTTGGGCGGACCGGCAGAAGATCTCGCACGCTTCATGGTCGGTCCAAGAGATCCAGGAAGTGGCCGCCTCGCTTTTGGATAAAGCGGCCGAAAAAATGGTGAAAAAAATGGAAAAGGGCCGTGTCGTGAGCCGCTTCACGCCTTATGACCCTGCCGAAGCTCCCGTGTTCATGAAAGAAGCGCGGTGGGTGCCGAAGGAGGCGCTCCGATGAAAAATATACCGACGGTCCTGGTCGCGGACGACGAACTGGAGATCCGCAATGTCCTCCAGCGCTATCTGATCCGCCAGGGCTATGAACCCATCCTGGCCAAGGACGGCAAGGAGGCCCTGGGAAAATCCAGGGTCCAGAAGCCCGATGTCATCCTGCTCGACATCATGATGCCCGGGATGGACGGCCTTTCCGTCTGCCGTAAACTCCGGGAAGACCCGGCCACCCGCCTGACCCCGGTGCTCATGCTCACCTCGCGCGGGGCCGTCGAGGACAAGATCAACGGCTTGAACCAGGGAGCGGATGACTACCTCTCCAAGCCCTTCGACTTGGGCGAGCTCCAGGCCCGCATCGACGTTCTCTTGAAGCGCAACGAGCGGCTGATCTCCGTCAACCCCCTCACCTGCCTGCCCGGCAACGCCAGCATCGATGAGGAGATAGCGCTCCGCATAAAGTCGCAGGGGAATTTCGCCGTGGCCTATGTGGATGTGGACAATTTCAAGCCCTACAACGACGTCTACGGCTACCATCAGGGGGACCTGCTCATCGTCTGGCTGGCCAAGATGATGCAGGAGGAGATCCAGAAGACCCCGCGGAGGGAAGCGGAGAACCCGGTTTTCCTGGGGCACGTGGGAGGCGACGATTTCATCCTGGTGGGCGAGCCCGAAGGCATGAAGGATCTGGCACGGAGGGTCGAAGAGACCTTCGACAAGAACCGGGGGCTCTGGTACAACTGGTGGCACACGCGCCGAGGATACATCACCGCCAAGGACCGGATGGGGAAGGAGAACAATTTTCCCCTCATGACACTCACCATCGCGGTCTCCCATAACCTGCTGAAGAAAATCTCGCACTGCGGCGAAGTGTCCCAGATCCTCTCGGAGATCAAGAAGTTCGGAAAGGACCGGGAGGATAAATCGAAGAGCTTCGTGATGTTCGACCGGAGGAAGGATTGAGGAAAGGTCCCGTCCCGCCGATTGCGCAAAACCCCCCGAAATAGTAAAATTCCACTCCCAGTCGGATTAGGGCTCGGCCGCTTTGTACTGGCCAGTTCCGCATTTTGGGCTCGTACTTGTACTGCCCAAAATTCTTTGGATTTTATTTTTAGTTGGATTAGGGCTCGGCCGCTATCTAATTCCTTTAGTTTTAAGGTAGCGGCACTTCGCCCTAATTCTTAAGATGTTTTTATAAGGATTTAGGGCTCGTAGCTCAGCTGGCAGAGTGCTCCCTTGACATGGGAGAGGTCTCCGGTTCAACCCCGGACGAGCCCAGTCAATTTTGCTTCGCAAAATTGACTAGAGCAATCGAAAATGGAAAATAGAGCGACGAACGGCGACAAGGACTATCTTTACAAGCTCCGCCATTCCACCACGCACGTGATGGCCCAGGCGGTGCAGGACCTCTTCCCCGGCGCCAAGCTCACCATCGGGCCGCCCGTGGAGGACGGCTTCTACTACGACTTCGACACGCCCCATCATTTCACCCCCGAAGACCTGGAAAAGATCGAGAAGCGCATGAGGCAGATCGCCGAGGGCAACCACAAGTTCGAGATGAGCACCCACGACTCCAAGGAGGCCCGCGATTTCTGGGCCCAGAGGGGGGAGAAGTACAAGGTGGAGATCATCGACGACCTGAAAGTCCCCACCGTCACTTACTGTTCCCACGACAAGTTCGTGGACCTCTGCCGCGGCAACCATGTGGACACGACGAAGGACATCCGCCATTTCAAGCTCCTGAAGATCGCGGGTTCCTACTGGCGGGGCGACGAGAAGCGCGAACAGCTCCAGCGCATCTACGGCACCGCCTGGCCGTCCAAGAAAGAGCTGGACGATTACCTCCACCGCCTCGAAGAAGCGAAGAAGCGAGACCATCGGGACTTGGGCACGCGCCTGGACCTCTTCTCCATCCAGCACGAGACGGTGGGCCCGGGCCTCATCTTCTGGCACCCCAAAGGGGCCATGGTCCGCCACCTGATCGAAACTTA
>MGUS01000115.1:0-500 GCA_001800085.1 Elusimicrobia bacterium RIFCSPLOWO2_01_FULL_60_11
GACCGTCAAAGCGTCCGATGTGAACGGGATCCTGACTTCCACCTTCTCGGCCCCCATCACCGTCCTGCACGACAGCTTCATCAAATATCAGGTCTTGGTGCCTCCCCAAGTCAAGGACCCGGGCCGCCCTCCTTATGGAACGGGCACGTCAACGGGCGGTAAGACCGATGTTCCAATCACCACTCAGACGGCGGGCGTGTCCTTCCCCATCACCATCCGCGCGGTGGACCTCTACTGGAACAACACCACCAACGTCTCGCCCACCGTAAGCGTCCTCTCGGAAGACCCTTATGACACCGATCTCGCCAATGTGGTCCTCCAGAACGGAACCACGAACATCGAATGGACCTTTGTGCGCGCCAACAAGACCCCCGGCTGGAGAATTTGGGCGGACGATGGAAACCCCGCGAGAATTTCATCTTCGCCCGCCGTGCCCGTGGACTACGGCGCGGCCGCGGCGCTCCAGGTCCTGGTTCCGGGCGAAATCCCCGCTCCGGGCG
>MGUS01000115.1:516-5721 GCA_001800085.1 Elusimicrobia bacterium RIFCSPLOWO2_01_FULL_60_11
CGTCATCGTTAAAATGGTGGACGCCTTCTACAATGTGGTACAGAACGACAATTCGCAGATCCTCTTTCAGACCGACGATCCTTATGACGCCAATCCTTATCCGTCGGGCCTCTTCCTCCAGAACGGCACCACGGTCTTCAATTTCACGCTCGTGACCGCCTCCGCGAGCACAAAGGTACAGGCCCAGGACGCGACGGCTCCTTCGGTGGGTTCCGGCGGCTGGTTTAATTCTTCCACTTTCACGGTCCTGGCCTCTTCGCCCACCCGGCTCCAAATCCTGATCCCCAACGAAGCGGGGCTGCCCGGATCCTCCGCTGGAAAAAGCTGGACCGGCATTTCCACCCAGACGGCGGGCGTGGGCTTCTCCGTGACCGTGAACGCCACCGATGACTTCTACAATGTGACGGACACCAATCCGGTGATATCGGTCCGCACGACCGATCCGTATGACACGGCGCCGGACAATCAACAGCTGGTTGCGGGTTCTACGGTCTTCACCTTCACGATGCAGACGGCGAACATCACCCCGGGCTGGGTCATCCGCGCCTCCACGGCAAATTCGGGCACCTACTATCCGCCCTTGAGCGACCAGGGCGGCTCGCGAGCCGTGCCCGTGAGAGCCGGAGCGGCCACGCACCTCCAGGTCCTCCTGCCCGGAGAGACCGGGCTCCCCGGCGGTACCACGGCGCAGGGCAAGGCGGGGACTCCGGACTTCACGCTCTGGACCGGGCGTCTCAATGGGGTGGCGGGCGCGGCCTTCGACGTCACGGTCAACCTCGTGGACGCCTTCTATAACCCGGCCTCCACCAATGTCGCCCTGTCCATCCGCCTATTCACGCCGGACGATCCGTACGATTCCGAGACCTCCTGGCTACCCGCGAACCCGAACTCCCTGGGCTCGGGGATGTCGTCCCTCACCTATACGCAGGTCCGCATGAACACGGCCTCCACCCGCACCATCGCCGTCGAGCATACCGGCTACGCTTTCAGCTCGGACACCTCCCCCGTTTTCACCGTTGACCCCGACGTCGCCGACCGCCTGCTCATCATCCTTCCCAACGAGACCCGCGTCCAGGGCAAGACCACCCCCATCTTCGGCAAGACGGGCACGGCCCAGGCCCAACAGGCCGGCGTCGCCTTCACGGCCACCGTTTATGCCACGGACCAGTTCAGCAACCAGGTCTCCACGACCCAGGACATCACTGTGACGACTCCGGACGACCCTTACGACACGGACCCTTCGCCGCCCACTTTCTCCATGATCTCGGGGAGCGTCACCATCACCTCCAACCCCACCGAGTACCTGAAATTTAGAAAGGGCGGCATCCAGAGGATCAAGGCGGAAGATCTGGATGGGCAGAATCCGCCCCTGGGCAACATCCATTCTTCCACCTTCACGGTCAACCCCGGCCTCCCGGCCAAGGTCCAGGTCCTGGCCCAGGGAGAAGTGCCGGCTCAGGGAAGCGCCACCGGCCGCTCGGCCGTCAATTCTCCGACCACGCAAGCCGTGAACTCGCCCTTCCCCGTCACCGTCAACATCACGGACGCTTTCTGGAACATCGTGACCACGACGAACTCTCTTGTTTATGTGAAGACCTGGGACGATCCCAATGATGTGGAACCCTCCACCAAGATGACCACGAACGGGGTGGCCATATTCCAGGCCGTCAGCGGGGACCCTATCGTATTGAGACGGGCGGGCACGGCACAGATCGAGGCCTGGGACGGCGATCCGCTTCCTCCCAACCTCGCCAATGGGTCGGGATCCTCGCGCACCCAGACCATCAATGTCAACCCCGGTTCCGCGGCCAAGCTGGTCACCCTACTCCCCGGTCAAACCCTCATTGAGGGCGCAAACACCATCCAGGAAGCCCGCGCAGGCACGCCGACAGTTCAAACGGCAGGGACCTCATTCAATGTCAGCGTCTATGTGACGGATGCCTTCTACAACAAGAAGATCGGCGTCTCCCCGGTCGTGGAACTCCAGACGCCGTCCGATGCCTATGACACCCCACCCGCCTTCCAGGCTGTTGACGACTCAGTCGCCTACGCGGTGTTCGCGGTCACTTTGAGGACCGCCTCCACTTCCCACTATCTCATCGCATTGGACAACCCCGACACCGGGTTGACCGACGACGACCAGTCAGGCGCCTTCTCGTTCTTCACGGTCAATCCCAGGAACCCCAACGACGGGGGCTTGACGGGCGGCATCCAGCTGTTCGTGCCGGGTGAAACTCCGGCCCCCGGAAGCGGGACCTATCCCGCGGGCGGAAAAGGCGGCGCCATCGTCTCCACGCTCACCGCGGGCGTGCCCTTCACGGTGACGGCCCGGGTGGTGGACTACTACATGAACCTCTCCACCAATCCGCCGGACGGCCAGCCCACGGTGGCTGTCTTATCGTCGGACTTCTACGATGCCGAGAACCCTGCCGGGACGCCCCTGACTGACGGCGTGCAGATCTATGCCAAGACCTTGATCACCCGCGCCTCCACGCACACGTTGAGCGCCAATGACGTGGCCAACACCTACCAAGACAAGGATAAAGCGGGAGGCAACGCGGCGGCCATCTCGCCGCAATTCACAGTCAGCGCATCTTCTCCGAACGGTTTCCTGGTGGTCCTGCCGGGCGAAACCATAGAGGAAGGAAAATACAACGCGGCGCCTTTCGGAAAATTGGGGTCCCCGGCCACGCACCAGATGACCGTGGACAACAGCGGGGGCAATGAGAACTCGCTGTCCAGTTTTGTGAAGGTCTATATGGTGGACCGCTTCTACAACCGCTGCAGCACGACCACATACGCGGAAGCGAATCTCCTCTTCCCCAACGACCCCAATTCCGCCGTTTCCCCCTCGGTTCTGCCGACAGCCCAGGACATCCGCTCCGGCGTGGCCAGTTTCACGGTCTACCCCCGCATGGCCATCTCTTCTTACACCGTTGTGGCCACAACGACCGCGGCCAATACCCTCTTCCTTGCCCAGTCCTCCAATAGCTCCAGCCAGCTCATGGTCTGGCCCGGCCAGGCGCACCATCTTCACTTTGAGAACATCCTGCCTTCGACCACCATAATCGCTGGAGAAACGATCTCGGCGGACATCGTGGCGCACGACCACTGGCACAACGTGCTTTCCACGGGCGCCTATGTTTACAGATCCGCCGTCTCCTTCAGCGCGGAAACGGGACCGGTCTCCGCTTCGAGCCCGACGCTTCCCGCCAACTACACCTTCACGGGATTCGCGGAAACCGCGGCCGGCCGCCACACTTTTGGAAACGGGGGCTTCACCTTGAAATATGCGGGCTCAAGATACTTGAGAGCCCAGCAGGTAGCAAGTTCTCTGGTCACCACCAATCGGTCTCCGTTCGCGAGCGATGCGTCCATTCAGGTGAATCCTGCCGGAGTTTCCGGCGTGAAAGTCACCGTCTCCAACGCCACGGGCGACGATCCTTTGACGAGCAGCATCATCGAGCGCGAAGCCGGATCGAACGACACGCCCCCGGGCTCCCAGGGACGCGTTCGAATCGTGGGCGACACGGTGGATCAATACTCGAACCTGGTCACAAGCGCGGGCATCACCCTGGTACTCCAATCCAGCGTCACGGTGGGAACGGCGTCTCCCGCAGGGTTCAAATCCTCCCCTGACGCTGTTTCCTGGACGGACATGGGACTTTCCACCAGCACCGTGACCGATGTCAACGGAAAGATCGGCGTCTCGCCCCAAATTTGGTACTACGTTTCCTCCAAGAGAGACGACAAGTCCCTGGTCTGGGTCGGGACCGCCAGCCAGTTCAACGTCCCAAATTTCATCTCGAAACAACTCAACATCTCCCTGCCGGTCAAGACCATCGGCGGCGACGTCAAAGAACTGATCTATTTTTCCTCCGCGCCCAGTCTTGACGCCACCAATTCCGCCGCCGAGGGGGCTGATTTCACCGTCCAGCGACGGGACGCTTTCGGCAACGCCACGGAGAAAGGGTCCACCTTCGTCTCCCTCCATGTGGGGACCATTGACGGCTCCTTTGTCAAAGACTCCACGCAGAAAGACATCCACAATGCCAACACCTTGTCAGGCACGGTGCCTTCCGGCATGGCCTACGGCACGCACTACGGGTTCTGGACCACGGCCAACCCTCCAAACTTATACACGGCCGACACCAGCTTGGGAGGGTCCGATCCCGTCGTCCCCATCGAATCGGGCCAAACGACAGTTGAATTCCGCTACAAGGACTTGATGGCATCCACCCCCACCGGCGAAGACGGCCGCCTGGGAACCTGGACCTTGACGGCATTTGAGAACGGCAAGACCCCGGCGGTCCACCAGATCATCGTGAACGCCCAGGATACATCCTATGTGCGCTTCGACAACGCCACGCGCCGCCTGCGCGCGGGGTTGTCCGGGCACGAACAGGTTTCCGGCGGCGCCGGGCAGGTCCTTGAGGTGGAGCTACAGGACGTTTTCGGGAACGTCACGCCCTCCACGCAGGACATCAATGTCATCGTGATGTCCTCGCGCTTGGCATCCCCCACCAACGATTCCCGCGGCTTCTCGCTTTCGTCCAACACGGTGGTGAACCAGGCGCTCTTCGTTCAGCATTCGACGGACTCCATCTCGCTCCTGATTTCCACCGGCCAGTACTACGCTACTTTCTATTATCTCGATACGCACTCCAGCGAGCTTTATGGCGCCAGCTCGATGACCTTGCCCTCGCTTCTGGCTTCCGCCACAAACCAAGTGACTTCCTGGGGCTATTCCACCCACACCGTCTTGATCGAACCCGCCAAGCAGGCGGCCGGGAACGGGACCAAGATCTCCATCATCTCCGCCCCGCTCTCAAGTTTGCAGGCCGGAACCACCTCAACGGCCTTGACCTTCCAGCTCCAGGACCGCTATTCCAATCCCACGCCGGTGGATGTGGAAGATGTTTCCGGCCAGGGGGTCAAGTTCGACATCACCTCCAATAGCACGGGCGACCGGAAATTCGCCAGCCCCAACAACTCTGGACCCGCCTCCTTCATAAACCCCGGCATCGCCAAGCTCTATCCCACAAGCCCGCCCAGCCAGCACACCACGACCTTCTACCTCATCGATACCCTCGTTGGGAACTGGACCTTGACGGTGGATGAGAACGTCAACCGCACCTGGGCAGCGGCCACCCAAAACTACACGGTTACGGCTGGCCCACCCGGCAAGCTGGTCTATGTGACCCC
>MGUS01000115.1:5738-9217 GCA_001800085.1 Elusimicrobia bacterium RIFCSPLOWO2_01_FULL_60_11
GTTAGTGGCCGGCACGACCATCCAATACACGAACTATGTGACGGGCGCGACCACCGAGACCCCCATCATCGCCGAAATGAGGGACTCCTACGACAACGTCGCCACCACCAATGTCAACGTGGCCGTGCGGTTCTACATGACGGACACCATCAATGCCCGGGGCCACACGGACCCCGCCGAGGTCCCCATTAATCCGGACGGCTCCCTGAACACGGACTGGACGCCGATTAAGTCCGACAGCACCGGAGAATATCTCCCGGTCAACATCGCGGCCTCCGTAGGAGGTGCACTCAATTCCAGGGCGACCATGTATTTCTGGACCAGCGACCTGGGGTCCACCACCTTGAGGGCCGAAGCCACCGGCTTGACCATCGCCACCATGACCCACTATATCACTCCTGGCCCCGCGGCCTATTTCAGCATCCATCACAGTTTCACCAACAGCGCGCCTTTGAAAGCCGGGGACTTCGACTTCGTCACCTTGAACGCGCGCGACCGCTTCGGCAACGTCGCTTCGGGCGACCCCGTGAACGGGCAGTACTACACCGGCAAAGTGGAGTTCTCCCTCTCCGACTCTTCATCGGTGGCCGGCTGGGACGCGGGAGGTGCGACTTACTACACCTTTACCGAGGGCAACGCCGGGGTCTTTGGCGGTCTTCAAATCCAGGACTTCAACCAGACCACCGGCCTCCAACTGCGGGTGACCGATTTCATCACGGGACCGCTCGCCGACCCCAACAGAATATACGGCATGACCAACGACAATCCTCCCAAGCGCCAGTTCCCGCCGCCCAGCGGCTTCGTGTCCCTGTCGGAAACCTCCGACGACGACATCGTGACGGCCGGCGTGGTGGTGACTCCCGTGGACATGATCCCGGAGCCGGACCCTGTGGACCCCACCCAGATGCTGTCGTCCAAGCAGGTGTGGTATCCGAACGGCAGCACTTTGAAACAGCAGTACGGCACCCGCGCCAAACTCTTCCAGGGCGACGGCGTGACCGTGGACAATTTCGCTCCGGTGCCCATCATGCGCCTGGACATGGTGCTCCAGCCGGTCGGATTGGTCGGCGTCACGGCCAATTTGAACAGCATCAAACTGCAGAACATCGGGTCCTTGCCGGATTCCGACATCGTCCAGCTGGGACTCTATTCAGACAAGGTGGGCAATGGGAACTTGGGAAGCTTTGACCCTGAAGATTTCAAGGGAGGCGCCCCGGTCGATATCTTCATCACCTCCGGAACTTTCAACTCGGGGGACAACACCTGGAACTTCACCAACCTGAACGCGCTGAATGCCGCGGAGACCGACCTCACCACGACGCACCGCTACTTTGTGACCGTGAGGATCTCCTCCACGGCCACCACGGTCTCGACCCTGGGCTTCCGCATCCTGCAGAGCAACTCCATCCTCCTGACGGGAGGCAGCGGCGCGGCCATCGCCCGCAACAATTTCTCCCTGCAGAGTGCGACCACCACCGTGGACCGCCAGCAGTCCACCATTCAGGCCGATTTCGTGGACCTCCAGGCCTGGTACAAGGGCGCGGACGACGCCACGGAAGTATTCCACTCCACCGCTCCCCAGGGCCAGGATAAGGTGGCCACGATGCGGCTCGATCTCTGGACCAACAATTTCAACGGGACCATCAGCGGCCTGATCGTGCGCCGCACCGGCACGGCCACAAGCGATGCGGACATCAAGAGCGTCAAACTCTTCCTGGACGTGGGAGCCAGCCACAACCCGGCCACGGGCAACGGGGTGTTCGACCCTCTGGACGATTTTGTCAGCAATTCCTCCACCTTCATCGGGCGCGTGGCGACGCTGAACCTGGCCTCCCCGGGCACGACCGGTCTCATCTCGCCCTCCACGAACCACTATTACGTCGTCTATGAGATCGACAACTCGGCCATCGCGGGCCTGACGCACAAATCCAAGATCGACGATCCCTCGAAGATCTTGAAGATCGAAGGGCTGTCGTCGTCCTTTCCCAAGCTCTTTGAATCCAGCGAATTCACGGTGACGCCGACCGGGGATGAGGCGCGTCTCCGGACCGTTCTCACCTCCACCATCACCGTGGTCCCCCAGCAGGGGGACACCAATGTCCTCCTGGCCCGCTGGACGATGGGCACCGAGGGGCGTACCGCGTTCTGGAACGGCATCAAGCTGGACCGTTGGAGCCCCTGGGTGAGCGGCGGCTCCAAGACGAACACGGTCAACGACGTCGACCGCATCAAGGTCTGGTACGACGCCGACGGCAACGGCCTCCTGAACCCCAACCTGGATACCAACCTGGTGGGCAACAACATCTATAAGTTCCCGTCGTCCAAGATCAGCGCGACGATATCCTCTTCCACGATCTCGGAGATCGTCATCGATGATACTTTTGACGCGTCCAAGTTCACCATCTCGGGCGATCCTTTCCCCCTGGCCCCGGGCCGCCTCGTTATGAACGACGCTCAGAGCAACCCGGCCTTGAAGGAAGTCATCTACTATTCCGGCGTCGACATCCAGAACCACAAGTTCACGGGTCTCACGCGCGGCGCCGAAGGCACCACCCCACAGGCCTATTCCACGGGCACCATCGTTTCCGGCCAGGCCCATGTCCTCATCGCCCCGGCCCCCAGCGGCCAGGAGCTCCTCACCACCAACAAGAGTTATTTCCTCACCTATGACCTGAGTATTTTGGCCACCGTGGATTCCGCGTCCAGTCTCGGTTGGGAAATGAGGACGACGGATTACTTCTCCATCGTGGGTCCTGACTTCATGGGCGACAATCAGTCCAACCTGGTCGTAGGTATGGCCAATCAGACCAAGGGGTATATCACGACCGTGGACGAATATCCCGACGTCGTCACAATCACGCCCTTCTCCGATATCGATACTTCTCCCGATCCTATTCCCTCCGCCTTCCAACAGGGCAAATCGAGCGTGCCGGTCTTCGGGTTCACCGTCGCCTCTTCCAGCGGAGACGCCCAATGGGCGCGGGTGAGGATCTACGGGATCGGAACGGCCGCAACAAGCGGCGGCACCATGGACGAGGAAGTGAGCCTGGTCCGCGTCTTCCGCGACAGCTCGGGCCTGGGCAGCTCTTTGTTGAACCCCACCCCGACCGCAAGTGTGCCGGAGAACGATGTCCTGATCGGGACCGGCTCCTTCAGCTCCGCGGAGGGCTCGCCCGTGGCCGCGGTGGAATTCTACACCCCGGAGACCATCGTTTCCGGCGGCAACCGCTACTATGTGACCTACGACATCAACCCCACCGCGCCGCCGGAGCAGACCATGGGCGGAAAACTCTATCTGGACATTTATCCGAAAGGAAGCTTCCCTCAAGAAGGGTTGAATTCGCCCGACCTCACCAAGGACGCCATTTCCCAGACGCCGACAGGCACCCAGGCGCCGGCGAGCACGAACCTGCCTTTCAATTCGACCGTGAAGAACATCATCCCCGCCCCGCAGGTGGTGAACATCACCCCGACTCCCA
>MGUS01000116.1:0-4211 GCA_001800085.1 Elusimicrobia bacterium RIFCSPLOWO2_01_FULL_60_11
CGTAGGGGGCCACGGGTTCCGCGGGCTTGCCGCGCATCACCGTGACTTTTCCGTCCCCTCTCGCGATCTTTTTTCCCAAATGTTCCAGGAGAAGGCAGGTGGTGTCGATGTCCTTCAAGTCCGGGACATTTTCAAGGACGCATTTTTCATCGGTGAGGAGCGTGGCGAAGAGGCAGGGAAGCGCGGAATTCTTCGAGCCGGAGACGCGCACGCTTCCCCGAAGCCGGCGTCCGCCTTGGATGATGAGTTTGGGAAGACGGATCATGTGACCTGTCCGATCACGACCCTGCCCATGCCGGCGTCGTCCTTGCTGGACCGCACGCCCGCGTATCCGAGCTCCGTCAAGAGAGCCGACACGGCCGGGGACATGTTGTAACCCACTTCCATGACGAGGAATCCGCGGGGATTGAGGATGGTGAGCGCCGTCCTGGCCAGCTTGGTGATCAAGAGCATGCCGTCCGTCCCGCCGTCCAAGGCCATGAACGGTTCGTGGCGGAGTTCCTTTTGAAGGCGGGGGATGTCATCGGTCTTGATATAGGGCGGATTGGAGACGATCATATCAAATTTTACCGGCGCGGAATCCAGGAGGTCGCTCTTGAAGAAGGTGATCCTTCCGCCCACGCCGTTCAAGGACGCGTTCTCCCGGGCCAGGGAGAGGGCCGTCTCGCTCAGGTCCGAGGCGTAGACCTGCGCCGTCGGGTCTTCGGAGGCCAGGCAGACGGCCACCGAACCCGAACCGGTGCCCAGGTCCAGCACCCGCAAGGGCCTCGGCATCTTCCGGAGCAGCTGCAGGGATTCCTGCACCAGCACCATCGTTTCCTGGCGGGGGATGAGGACGGATTCGTTCACCTTGAAGACATGTCCCTCGAATTCCTGCGTGCCCAGGATGTAGGCCAGGGGTTTTCCGCCGCCGCGCTCTTTGACGGCCGCCTCGAATTTACCGGTCTCGTCGCCGAAAGCGCGCAGGAGCCAGAGGGATTCCATGAGGGGATTGGGAACGCCCTTGGCCGAAAGTTCCTTCTCTCCCCAGGTGAGGCGCTTGTTATCGATGATCATTCTTCTCGCGCTCCTTCAGGGCCGCGATCAGGGGGGCCAGCTTGCCGTCCAGGATCTCCGGGATGTTGTGGAGCGTGAGGCCGATCCTGTGGTCCGTTATCCTGTCCTGCGGAAAATTGTAGGTGCGTATCTTTTCGGACCGGTCGCCGCTCCCCACCTGTGTTTTGCGGTCGGAAGCGATCTTGCTCTTCTGGTCCTTCTGCGCGGCCTCCAATATCTTGGCGCGCAGCATCTTCATCGCGGTGGCGCGGTTCTTCATCTGGGAGCGCTCGATCTGGCAGGCCACGATGACGCCGGTCGGGATATGGGTGATGCGCACGGCGGATTCCGTCTTGTTCACGTGCTGGCCGCCCGCTCCGGAGGCGCGGTAGGTGTCGACGCGCAGGTCCTCGGGGCGGATCTGGACGTCCACGTCCTCGGCCTCGGGCAGGACCGCCACGGACACCGCCGAAGTGTGGATGCGCCCGCTGGCCTCTGTTTCCGGCACCCGCTGCACGCGGTGCACGCCCCGTTCGTATTTGAAGTGGCTGTAGGGACCCGCCTCGGATTCCTGGCCGGGCTTGGACTCTATGAAATAGATCGCTTCCTTGAAACCCGAGCGCCCCGTCAGGCTCACGTCCACAAGCTCATGGCGGAATCCCTGCTCCTCGGCGTAGCGCAGATACATCCGGGCCAGTTCGGACGCGAAGAGCGCGGCTTCTTCCCCGCCCGTCCCCGCGCGGATCTCGAGCAGGATGTTCTTGGAGTCGAGCGGGTCTTTGGGAATGAGGGCGTCCAGGATCTCCTTTTCCAGGGATTCCAGCCGGGGGGTCACGCCCGCTTTTTCGGCCAGGGCCAGTTGGGCCATCTCCGGGTCGGGCGATCTGGAAAGCTCCTCGGCGTGGGCCAGGACCTGGCGCGCCGTTTCCAGTTCGCGCAGTTTTTCCACTTTGGGAGAAAGGATCCTGCGCTCTTTGGAGAGCGCGGCGAAATCCTTCCTCAGGTGGAAATGGGGGTCCTTCATCATCTCCTCTATCTCCTGATAGCGCGAGAGGATGGGCCTGGAAAGCGACTTTATATTATCTTCGTTCATGGTCACAGGTCATGGGAAACAAAAAAACGACAGGGGACTTCCCTGCCGTTCATCCGATATGGCTGTCCTGCTACTTCGATTTCGCCGGAGCTTTTTTGTCCGTCTTCGCCTTTTTGGCGCCGGTGGAGAGGACCGCTTTGGGCGGCGCTTTCACGGTGATCGTGCGGCCCGCGGGCTTGCCCTTGGCCTTCGCGCGCACGGTCTGGCCGGCGGTCTTTTCGAAGCGCTTCGTGAATTTCTCGACGCGGCCGGCCGAATCCACCAGCTTCTGGCGCCCGGTGAAGAACGGGTGGCAGTTGCTGCAGATCTCCAGGTGGATGGCGGGTTTGGTGCTGCGCGTCTGAAAGGTATGGCCGCAGGCGCACTTGACGGTGGACAGGACGTAGTTGGGGTGGATTCCGGGTCTCATTGTGTTTTTCTCCGATTTTAAAACAGATATTTTCGAGGATTTTGAAGCTTGCCGTCCGAATTGCGCCGGACTTCAAAGTGAAGATGGGGGCCGGTGGACAGGCCGGTGGAGCCGACATTGCCGATGATCTCTTTGCGGCCCACTTTGTCGCCCACCAAGACCTTGATCTTGGAAAGGTGTCCGTAACGGGTGGTGGTGTTCTTGTGGCGGATCTCCACCAGGTTGCCGTAACCGCCTTCCCAGCCCGCGAAGGTGACGACTCCCGCTTCGCTCGCGCGCACGGACGCGCCGTAGGGAGCCACCAGGTCAAAGCCGTCGTGGAATCGCTTGTACTTGAGCTTCGGATGACGGCGGAAGCCGAACCCCGAGGATATCCTGGACCAGGCCACGGGCCGGAAAAGTACGGGAAAGCTTTTTTGAGCGTAGGGCACCCAGAGTTTGGCCCCTTCCTTCAAGGTGAGGACGCCCTTGCGCATCTCGGAGATCTCGTCCCAGGAGTTGGCGGCCAGGATCTGGCCCTTCCGGCCTCCGAGGCGCTCGTAGATCTTGATCACCTGCTCCACGGGCTCTCCGCCGTGGGCGAAATGGACCATGCCGTTCTGGTTGTAAACGATGACTTTTTGGCGGGCCCGGAGGATCGGGTCTTCCAGGTTGTTCGTGCTCCGGAGATAGTTGCCGTAGGTCCCGTAATAGGTGGCCAGTTTTTCGAGCCATTCGGAAGACCGGACCTCGTGGCTCTTGACGATGAGGGTCTTGGCGTTGCGGATGACGGTGCGGACCTGCTCCTCGGTCAAAAGGCCGTCGGAGCGGTCCAGGAGGAGCGCTTCTTCCACCCGCGGCAGCTTGCTCAGGGAGGCCTGCCCGAACGCGGCGAATCCCACGACGGAAAAGGCGGCGGCCGTCAAAAGCCGCATCTTGTTCTTCATCTTCATCCTTATAAGTATACCTGGGGACCCGTCGGGTGTCAACAGCCGGAAATCAGGCCTTTTCCATGGAGGACATCTCCATGGCTTTAAGGAAGTCCTTGTTGGACTTGGTGGCCGAGAGTTTTTCTATCAGGAGCTCCATGGCCTCGATGGGGTTGAGGGAGGCGAGCACTTTGCGCAGAACCCACACTTTGTTCAGCTCGTCCGGCTCGAGAAGGAGCTCTTCCTTGCGGGTGCCGGAGCGGGTGATGTCGATGGCGGGGAAAACGCGGCGGTCGGCGAGTTTCCTGTCCAGGTAGACTTCCATGTTGCCGGTGCCTTTGAACTCCTCGAAGATGACGTCGTCCATGCGGCTGCCGGTCTCCACCAGGGCCGTGGCGATGATGGTCAAACTCCCCCCCTCCTCGATGTTGCGCGCGGCGCCGAAGAAGCGCTTGGGTCTTTGGAGGGCGTTGGAATCGAGGCCTCCCGAAAGCACCCGTCCGGACGAGGGGGTGTTGGTGTTGTAGGCGCGCGCCAGGCGCGTGATGGAATCAAGCAAGATGACCACGTCCTTGCCGTGCTCCACCTGCCGCTTGGCTTTTTCTATCACCATCTCGGCCACCTGGATGTGGCGGTCCGCGGGTTCGTCAAAGGTGGAGGAGATGACCTCGCCCTTGACCGAGCGCTGCATGTCGGTCACTTCTTCGGGGCGTTCATCGATGAGCAGGACGATGAGGAAGATGTCGGGATGGTTGGTGCTCACCGC
>MGUS01000116.1:4239-4559 GCA_001800085.1 Elusimicrobia bacterium RIFCSPLOWO2_01_FULL_60_11
CCATGCCGATGGGGGCGGTCAAGTCCATCACCCGCGTGTTGATCTCGGATTTGACGGTCTCAAGGACGATGCGGCGCGCGGGGTAGAGAGGCGTCAAGTTGTCAAAGAGGGGGCGGTCTTTGAGCTGTTCGGGGGTGGCGCCGTTGACGTGCTTGACCTGGAGGAGGGCGAAGAACCGCTCCCCTTCCTTGGGGGGCCGCACATCTCCGGACACCGTGTCGCCCTTTCTAAGGCCGAATTTCTTGATCTGGGAGGGAGAGATGTAGATGTCGTCCGGCCCGGGCAGATACATGTAGCTCGGGGAACGCAGGAACCCGAAC
>MGUS01000116.1:4580-5324 GCA_001800085.1 Elusimicrobia bacterium RIFCSPLOWO2_01_FULL_60_11
ACGCCTTCGTCCAGAAGGTTGCCCTCGGGTGATTTGGCCGCCTGGGCTTCCAGGATCTTGGCGATGAGTTCCTGCTTTCTCAATCCTGATTCGGTATCGATCTTAAGGTCGACGGCCATTTTCGTGAGTTCGGGCAGCTTGAGCTGGGACAATACCGAAACGTCGGTGGTCTGGGTCATCTTGTTTGTTTCCTCCGGGATGCCGTCATGACATGGTTGATGTGAAGCGGCGCTGAAAAGAGATTTGGGCTGATGATGTTGATTTTGGGCTTTCGCAGATAGTCGTTAACTGTCCCTATTCTATCAAATCTTCAGAGATTGTCAAGGAAATTCTTGACTTGGGCCGAGGTCTCGGCTGCCCGGCCCGAATTGTCGATGACGGCGTCCGCCCTCCGCCTCTTTTGGGACAGGGGCATCTGGGCGCGGATGCGGGCGAAGGCCTCCTTCCTGGAATAACCGTCGCGGCGCATCAGGCGGGCCGCTTGGGTCTTTTCAGGGACCCAGACCACGAGTATGTCATCAAAATCACCCTGCCATTTCGCCTCGAACAAAAGGGGTATGTCCACGACCACCACCCACCGCCGGATCTTCTTGACGCGCCTCCGGACCTCCCGCTTGACGAACGGGTGGATGATGGCTTCGAGCGCCCGCCTTTTCCGGGGGTCCGAGAAGACGGCGCGGGCCAGGGCGGGGCGGTCGAGTGTGCCGTCCTTATATAGGACTTGACGGCCGAAGACCTTTCGGA
>MGUS01000116.1:5401-5539 GCA_001800085.1 Elusimicrobia bacterium RIFCSPLOWO2_01_FULL_60_11
CGGCTGAACTCATTCAAGACGGTGCTCTTTCCCGAAGCGACGCCCCCCGTCAAGCCGACGACTATTTTTGACATTGCGGGCAAAAGACCACTCCTCTTCCGGAAATGACCGCGCGCTTGAACGGGGCGCGGCAGCCGG
>MGUS01000116.1:5669-9569 GCA_001800085.1 Elusimicrobia bacterium RIFCSPLOWO2_01_FULL_60_11
GAGGGATCTTTCCGCAGGCCCGCGTGGGGCGGAGTCCCGCATCAAAGAGCGCCTCGGTCGCATAGATGTTCCCCAGCCCGCTGACATGTTTTTGGCTCAAGAGGATGGAATGGATGGGCGCGCTCCTTCCGCGGAACGCGGTCTTCAAGTATTCCCCGCAGAAAGCGCCGTTCGCGGGCTCCACCCCGAGGGATGATATCTCGGGGAGTGACTTCCAATCTTCGGAGAAAACGACTTCGCCGAACCGCCTGCGGTCCGTGAAGTAGAGGCGCTTCCCCCGGTCGAAATCAAAACGGATCCTTTCGGGGTAGGCCGGCGGCGAGAGCAGGAGCTGGCCCGTCATGCGCAGGTGGAATATGAGGGCCGAGCCGTCGGAAAATTCCATGGCCAGGTATTTTCCCCGCCTGTCGAACCGGCGGATGGTCTTAGAGACGACGGATTCTTCGAACTGACGGGGTCTCACGTTCCGGCGCGCGCGCCCGTTCGGGCCGATGCCGGTCAGGACGGATGCGTCCGTGACTTCAAGGGATAGGATCGTCCGGCGGAGGAGGGTGGTCTCCAGGTCGCGGCGTAGGGTCTCGACTTCCGGGAGTTCGGGCAACGGAGGTTCAGTGCTTCGTGGAAGAATAGCGCCTCATGACGTCGCGTTCCTGATCCGTCAAGCTGTCCGCGCCCTGCCTCAGGACCTTTTCGAGGATGCGGTCCACTTCCTTCACCAGGTCCTCTTTTTTTGAGCGCGGCTCCTTTTTAAGCTTGGGAGGCCGCGGGGTGCGCGAGACGAAGAGGTCCGAGAACTTGTAGAGGAGCCGGGACCAGACGGAACGGAACTCGTAGGATTTGAGGTAGAGATATCCCGTGAGCATGCCGCCGAGGTGGGCGAAGCGGGCCACGGGCGAAGCCGCCCCGTGGGCGCTGGCCAGGAATTCCAGGGCGCCGATGAGGATGACGAAATATTTGGCCCGCATGGGGAATACGGCGTAGAGGTAGATCACGGAGTCGGGGAACATGAGGGCGAAGGCCACGAGGATGCCATAGAGCCCGCCGCTGGCCCCGATGGCGGGCACCATGGAGAAGGGCTGGACGAGCGTGTTCAAAAGCCCCGCTCCCAGGACGCAGGTGAAGTAGAATTTGAGGAATTCTTTGGTGCCCCAGCTCCATTCCAGCTCTTTGCCGAACATCCAGAGGGCGAACATGTTGAAGAGGATGTGGAAGAAGGACCCGTGAAGGAACTGGTAGGTGAAGAGCCGCCAGATCTCCAGGGAGATCACCTTGGCGGGGATGAGCCCCAAAGCGCCCTCGAGCCACCCCCCCGTGAAATTCTGGAAGATGAAAAAAGCGATGTTGACGGCGAGGAGCCCTTTGATGCCCGGCGGCAGCTTCATTTCCATTTCTCCATGTCGGCCCAGTTCTCCCCGGATCTCAGATCCGCCACCAGAGGCACGGACAGTTCCACCGCGCCCTCCATCTCTTTCTTCACGAGAGCGGCGGTAGGGGACAGTTCGTTCCGGGGGACTTCGAAAAGCAGGTCGTCGTGGACCTGCACCAACATTCTTGCAGAAAGACCGGAGATTTTCAATGCCGGATGGATGCGGATCATGGCGGCTTTGATGATGTCGGCCGACGTGCCCTGCACGGGCGTGTTGACCGCGGTCCGCTCCGCGAAGGAGCGCATGGAAGGGTTCTTGGAGCCGAGTTCCGGGAGGTAGCGGATGCGTCCCAGGAGCGTCTTCACGAACCCCGCCTTGTGCGCCTCTGATTTCGTGCTCTCGATCCATTCCTTGACCCCGGAATACCTTTCGAAATACATGTTGATGAGTTCCTGGGCTTCTTTCATGGGGACGCCCAGCTGCTGGGAGAGGCCGAACGCCTGCTGGCCGTAGACGATGCCGAAGTTGATGGCCTTGGCCCGGCCGCGCTGTTCATCCGTCACTTCGTCCGGCTTCAAGTGGAAGACTTGGGCCGCCGTGGCGCGGTGGACGTCCCCCCCCTCCCGGAAAGCCTTCCGCAGAGCGGGGTCGCCCGAAAGGTGCGCCAGGACGCGCAGGTCGATCTGGGAATAGTCCGCGGAGAGGAACACATGCCCTTTTTCCGGGATGAACGCGCGCCGGATCATGCGGCCCGCCTCGGTGCGGATGGGGATGTTCTGCAGGTTGGGGTCGGTGGATGAAAGTCGCCCGGTGGCGGTGCCGGCCTGGTTGAAGGAGGTATGGATGCGCGAGGTCCTGGGATCGAGCTCCTCCAGAAGGCCGTCGATGAACGTGGATTTGAGCTTGGAGAATTCCCGGTGCTTGATGAGGAGCGCGGGCAGGCCGTGGGAAGAGGAGAGCGCCTTCAAGGTCTCTTCATCGGTGGAAAAGCCCGTCTTGGTCTTGCGCACGGTCGGGAGTTTGAGCTTTTCAAAGAGTATGAATCCCAATTGTTTGGATGAGTTCAGGTTGAACTCCTGTCCGGCGAGCTTGAAAGCCTCTTTTTCAAGGCCTCGGATCTCCTTGGAGAACTTATCCCCGAGTTCCCGAAGATAATCCGGGTCCACCTTGATGCCCGCCATCTCCATGCCGGCCAATATCTCCACCAGGGGCATTTCAAGCTCATAAAAGAGCTTTTCAAGGTGTTTTTCCTTAAGAAGCGGGGCCAGGTGTTCGGCCAGCTGAAGCGAGCAGTCGGCGTCCGCGCAGGCGTAGGGGGCCGCTTTTTCCACCTCCACCTGGTCCATGGGAAAATCCTGCGGCGAGGCCTTCGCCACACCCTTGGGGACGAGCTCTTCCAGGCGCGTCATCTGCCGGCCGAGGAATTCGGCGGTCAGGTCCTTCAATCCGTAGCTCACGCGGGAAGGGTCCAGGACATAGGCCGCCACCATCGTGTCGAAAGCGAGGTTCTTCATCTCCTGCCCTTCCGTCGCGAGCATGGAATAATCGAATTTGATGTTCTGACCCACTTTTTCTATCTTGGGATCTCCGAGCGCGGGCCCCAGGGCCTTGAACACCTTGGATTTCTCCAGTTGCCTGGGCGCTCCCAGAGTGCGGTGGGCCAGAGGGATGTAGGCCGCGCGGCCCTTGGCCCACGCCACGGAAATGCCCACCAGCTCCGATCGATGCAGGCGAAGGCCCGTGGTCTCCGTGTCCACCGCTATTTTTTTCGATCCATGAAGCGTTCCGGCAAGAGCCGTTAATTCGGCGTCCGTGAGGATGGTCTGGTAATGCCTGCCGTGCTCCTCGATCTCTTTCGCGCCGAGCGCGAAGATCCCTTTGGAGTAAAAATCCCGGATGAGGCCGGAAAATTCCATCCTCTGGAGGACGGGCAGGAGCCGGTCCTGCTCGGGAGGCCGGACTTTCAAATCCTCCCAATGGATCTTGACCGGAGCGTCGTCCTTAAGAAGGACGAGCATCTTGGATTTTTCGATGAGGTCTTTTGAAGCGAGGATCTTTTCCTTGAGCTTGTCGGAGAGTCCTTTGGGTTCCCGGAGCAGGTTCTCGACCGTGCCGTGCTCCCGGATGAGTTTGACCGCGGTCTTTTCCCCCACGCCCGGGGCGCCGGGGATGTTGTCCGCGGAATCCCCCATCAGGGCCAGGACATCGGCGATCTGTCCGGGTTCGACCCCCCATTTTTCCTTCACCTGGGCCGGGTCGAAAAGGACCTGCTTGGATTCGTTCAGGACTTTCACATGGTCGTCCACGATCTGGAGGATGTCCTTGTCGCCGGAAACGATGAGGACGTCCATGTCCTTTTCCCGCCCTTCCCGCGCGGCCGTAGCCAGCAGGTCATCGGCCTCATAGCCGGCCAGCTCAAGGGAGGCCAGTCCCAGGGCCCGGGTGATCTCCCTGGAGAGCGGGAACTGGGATATGAGTTCGGGGTCGGGGACCCTGCGGGTGGCCTTGTATTCGGGGTATATCTTGTCGCGGA
>MGUS01000116.1:9579-14650 GCA_001800085.1 Elusimicrobia bacterium RIFCSPLOWO2_01_FULL_60_11
TTGTCGCGGAAAGTGGGGCCTTTGGCGTCAAAGCAGACGGCGAGATAATCCGGTTTCTGGTCGGTCATGAGCTTCATGACCATACGGGCGAAGCCGTAGACGGCGTTGATGGGCTCGCCCTTGGACGTGGTCAGGGGCGGGAGCGCGTGGTAGGCCCTGTGAAGGTAGCCGTAAGCGTCGATGAGGACTAATTTGGGAGGAGGCGATTGATCTGTTTTTCCCATTCAACTTCCATCTCCGGAGCGAATCCCTGGTAGATCTTGGCGATGAAGCCTCGGGCATCGATGAGGACGAAAGTGGGGATGGCGCGGACCCTGTAAACGGACTGGATGTCCGAATCGGCCATGAGCGTCAGGTATTCGACTTTCTCTTTTTCAAGAAAGGGTCTGACGGCGGCGGCGGCGTCATCGACGCTGATGCTCAGGATGGCAAAATCCTTTCCGGCCATTTTCCTGTGCAATCGCCCGAGGGCGGGGGTGGAGGCGCGGCAGGGCGGGCACCAGGTGGCCCAAAAATCGAGGAGGACCACTTTCCCCTTGAAATCGGACAGGCGGTGCGATTTTTCATCGAGGGATCTCAAAGAAAATCCCGGCGCGGCCTGGCCCAGGCGGGCGGCGCCGGCCGCTTCATTTTCGGGCGGGTTCCCGCCGCAGGAAAACAGAAACAGGGCCAGCAGGGGGGCGAAGCGCTTCATGGGATGGGGTATTTTAACATAAAAAAGAAAGGGGCGCACGGCCCATGAAGACCGCGCGCCCCTTGAGAACTTCTATCGAAGAACTAGCTCAGAACTTAAAGATGAACTCTGAGGCCAGGGTGGAATCCGTGCTCTTTGAAAAGAGCCCGTCGCTTCCCTCATAGACGCTTGCCGTGGCCCAGTTGTAGCGGTATTCCACGCGGAACATGAGGGACTCCGTCAGGTTCACGCCGGGGGAGAGGGTGATGTTCTGATGGATGTGGGTGGCGCCCGTGCGCGCGCCGTCCAGGTCGGAGAACCATTCGTAGCGTCCGCCCACGAAGACCTTGTCGGTGACGTCGAACTTGGGCTGGAGCCCGAAGCCGTACCAATGTCCCAGCGCTCCCAGGCGGTCCGTGGCGACGCTGGTGTGGTCTTCCTGGCCGTAGTTGAACTGGACCCCGATCGTCGTCTTGTCCATGGGTTTAAAGAACCATGTGGTGTCGATCGACGTGCGGGCGTCATTGGTGTTGTTGTTCTTCTCCGCCCCGTGGAGCAGGGAAAATGATCCCTGGACGGCGGGCGAGATGTTCAATCCTATTTTTGCGAGGAGGGTCTTGCCGTAGTTGTTGTCGACGTAGTTGTCCCAGCCGTTGACGGCTCCCACCCAGAGGTTCGCTATGCCGATGTCGTAGCCGGCCATGATGCCCGTGTGGGTATAGGGCTCCGCCAGTCCGAAGAGATGTCCCCGGGAGATGGTGAAGTTGTCCTTCGATTCGATGACCTCGATGCCTTCCGTGGTCACGAACTTACCCGCTTTGAGCATGACGCTCGAGACCGGGCATTTATAAGTGAGGTAGGCTTCCTGGACCTCGAAGTTGACCGCCGTGGTGGAGGGAGGCGTCGGGAGCCCCGCGTCGGCTCCGGTGCCCGCGGATTTCAGGACCGACGCGTCGGTGCCGTAATCCAGCTTGGTCATGTAACCGATGCCGTCCTTGGAACCGTCGATCTGGACCTGGGCGTTGTTCAGAAGGAAGTTGTCGGTCTTCCGGTCGAACGAACGCATGGACGTGGTGCGGCTGGCGGGCCGGTTCAGGTCGTAGTTGAAGGTCGTATCGACGAACCCGCTGATCTTGGGAGCATCAGCGAAGGCGGGAACAGCGAGCAGGGTGACCAGTAAAACCCCGACCCACCGCATGCGCAATGTACGGTCAGACATTTTGTCCTCCTTGTTTGCCCCGCATCATGTTGTCCCGATGCTCGGGGAAAAGGTCCTGCGGGACTTGGGGGTATTATACAAAAATACTTTTTTTCGTCAAGAAAAAAATCCGGGTGGAGGAGAATTTTCTCCCCCACCCGGATCGGATCGTCTTGCGAGGCGAAGGTCAGCCGATGGCGTCGTGCCCCTTTTCCCCGGTGCGGATGCGGATGCACTGCTCCACCGGGGTGACGATGATCTTGCCGTCCCCGATGTTGCCCGTGCGGGCCCCTTTGATGATGGCCTCGATCGTGCGTTCGACGTAATCGTCGTTCACCGCGATCTCGATGCGCACTTTCTTCAGGAGGTTGATCTCCTCCACGGCGCCTCGGTAGGACTCGGTATAGCCCTTCTGCTGTCCCGCGCCCAGCACGTTGGTGACCGTCATCTTGTGGACATCCGCGGCGAAGAGCGAATTTTTGACGTCCGGCAGCTTCTCCGGCTGGATCATGGCGATGATAAGTTTCATAGGTTATATTCTCCTTTTCGGCTTACTTCGCCGTGAAGATCTGGAAGTCGGCGTACGCCTCCATTCCATGCTCTCCGATGTCCAGGCCGCGGATCTCTTCCTCGCGGCTGACACGGATCCCGATGACCGCTTTGAGCACGCTCCAGACGATGTAGCTGACGACGAACGTGAATACACCCACCGTCGCCACTCCGACCGCCTGGTCGATGAGGCCCTTCATTCCCCCGCCGAAGAGCAGTCCCAAGGGGGGCTGGGCGGCTCCGCCCGCGTAAGGCGCGCTGGCGAAAAGGCCCAAGCTCAAGGTCCCCCAGATACCGTTGGCCAGATGCACCCCGAAAACTCCCACGGGGTCGTCCAGCTTCAGCTTGTCGAACAGGAGCACCACAAAGACCACCAGCACGCCGCCGACCGCTCCAATGATGATGGAAGAACCGACTCCCACCCAGGCGCAGGGGGCCGTGATGGCCACGAGTCCGGCCAAGCAGCCGTTCAATATCATGGAAAGGTCCGGTTTGCCGAGCACGGCCCAAGCGGTGAAATAAGCCGCCATGGTGCCCGCAGCGGCCGCCATGTTGGTCGTGATGAGGATGCGGCTGATGTCGTTAGGCGATGCCGCCATGGTGGAGCCGGGGTTGAACCCGAACCACCCGAGCCAGAGGATCAAGCAGCCCAACGTGGCGATGGCCATGTTGTGGCCCATGATGGGGTTGACCGAGCCGTCCGAACGGTACTTGCCGATGCGCGGGCCCAGCACCATGACGCCGGCCAGGGAAGCCCAGCCGCCGACCGAGTGGATGACCGTGGAGCCCGAGAAGTCCCAGAAACCCCGGACCGCCAGCCAGCCGCCGCCCCATATCCAGTGGCCCGTGATGGGGTACATGATGGCCACGAGGATGAAGGAGAAGACCACGAAGGTGTTGAACTTGATCCTGCCGCCTACCGCTCCCGAGACGATCGTCGCCGTTGTGCCGGCGAAGACGACCTGGAAAAAGAACTTGGCCAGCATGGGCACGGTGGCCCAGGACATGGAGTTGTAGACGCCCTGGTACGCCGCTCCGGTGGCCGGGCTGTTGTCCGGCCCCAGGAGCATCCAGATGCCTTTGAGTCCGATGAACGGATTGCCGTCCCCGAACATCAGGCCGTATCCCACCAGCCAGAAGGCCAGGGACGAGACGGCGAAGACCACGAAGTTCTTGGCGCAGATGTTGACGCAGTTCTTGGCCTGCTGGAGCCCCGCTTCCAGCATGGCGAAGCCGGCGTTCATCCAGAACACCAGCATGGCCGCCACGCAGGTCCAGAGCGTGTCCATGGCCACTTTGTTGTTGGTGAACATGTCCGTCACTTCCTGGCTCATCGCCGGGGCTGCTGCCGCGGCGTCCTCCGCATGGGCTTTGGCCCAGGCCAAGGCGAGCATGCCCGCCAGGCCCAGGATAAACCCGAGCTTTTTCTTCATTTTGCTTATCATTGGGTAACCTCCCTTTTTTTTGTGCATCTATTGAAATCCTCTTGGCGCTTCGAAAGCGGCTGGGCGCGGAACGGCTTGGTAAACAAGGAGGTTACCAGCACACGCTCACGCGCCCAGTAGATCATTGTTTATCCTTCGCGCTTAGAACTTGTAGATGAACTCCGCGCTCACGCTGGGCTCGACGCTCTTGGAGAAGAGTCCGTCGCTTCCTTCATAAGCGGCGATCGTCGCCCAGTTGTAGCGGTATTCCGCGCGGAACATGAGGGACTCCGTCAGGTTCACGCCGGGGGAGAGGGTGATGTTCTGGTGGATGTGGGTGGCACCGGTGCGCGCGCCGTCCAGGTCGGAGAACCATTCGTAGCGTCCGCCCACGAAGAACTTGTCGGTGAAGTCGTACTTGGGCTGGATGCCCAGGCCGTACCAGTGGCCCTGGCCCCCGTCGGGAAGCCCGTCGGCGTTCCTATCGGCGATGTTGTTGTTGTCTTCGCTTCCGGCGTTGGCCTGGAGGGCGAGAGTCAGCTTTTTGACGGGTTTAACGAACCAAGTGGTGTCCACGGAGGTCCTGGCGTCGATGGTGTTGTTGTTCTTCTCGGCGCCATGGCTCACGGAAACGAGCCCGGAGACCATGTCATTGACGGTGAACCCGATCTTGCCCAGGAAGGTCTTGCCGTAGTTGTTGTCCGTGTGCAGGTCCCAGCCGTTGACCACGCCCACCCAGATGTCGATGTATTTGGGGAATGCGTATCCGGCCAAGGCGCCCACATGGGTGTAGGGTTCGGCCAGGCCGAAGAGGTGGCCGCGGGTGATGGTGAAGTTGTCCTTGGACTCGATGACTTCGATGCCTTCAAAGGTCACGAACTTCCCGGCCTTGAGCATGATGCCGGTGGTCGGGCACTTGTAGGTCAGGAAGGCCTCCTGGAGTTCGAAGTTGTAGGCCACCGTGCTGGGCGCGGCGGGCAGCCCCGCGTCGGCGCCGGTGCCGGCCGACTTCATCACGGAAGCGTCCGTTCCGAACGTCAATTCGGTGTAGTAGCCGATGCCGTCCTTGTCGCCCTGGATGTTGACCTGGGCGGCGTTCAGAAGGAAGCTGTCGGTCCTCCGGTCGAAGCTCTTCATGGCGGTGACGCGGCTGGCGGGTCTGTTGAAGTCGTAGTTGTAGGTGGTGTCGATGAACCCGCTGATCTTGGGGGCGTCGGCGCTGGCTAC
>MGUS01000116.1:14663-17037 GCA_001800085.1 Elusimicrobia bacterium RIFCSPLOWO2_01_FULL_60_11
TGCTTTTCATGTTTCCTCCTTGTGCTTCGTTTGTTCGCTTTGGACCGGGAATAAAAAAAGGCCTGACTTCGCGGTAAGGGCGGTCCATGGATCGCCCTTACATGCAATGTCAGGCCTCTTTGCCTTTGCTCTAAGGTCTGCCGCGGCTTCGCGGTCCTTGTGTCAGACCCTTAGGTGCTTATAAAAAAGAAAATCCTCCGGCTCTATTATGATCGGGCCAAGAGGACTTCGATGTCGTCTTAAATTATTTTGAGTTACGGCTTCGTAACTGGTCAAAGTATACCACAGTCCTGAGATCTTGTCAACATCTTTTTAAGATATTTTTTACTGTCGGGGAAACCGGGCGGGCACGGGGGCCCGCCCCTACGGAAATCAAACCCGGATGGGCAATATCACCACCGGGATGCCCTGGTGGTAGAACTTCCTCTGCATGGCGAATACCGTGTAGTTGTGCAGGAGCCGGCTCAAAAAAGTGTCGTCCGGGAACACGAGCTGCCCACCGAAGAATATGGAATTGGGGAACTTCTTCATGATCTTGGGGGCGAGTTCGGAGACCTCTTCCACCACGTCATTGGCGATGGCGGTCACCCCCTCGGCGTGGAAGCCGTTGCGCTTCATGAACTCCACGTAGCGCTCCACGTCTTTTTTGCATTGGGCTTCCAGTTTTTCCACTTCGGCCGCGCCCTTGAAAGTGCCCGCGTCGATGATGCCCACCTGGACGAAGACGAAATTCTTGAATGTCCCCCCGAAATGGCGGATGACGTTGAAAAGCGTGTGGAGGCCCAGCCCGTTGAAGCCGTTGACGAGGATGACGGCTGTCTTGGCTCCGGGGTCCAAGGCGGCCTGCTTGTCCTTGGGGACATTGGGCTCGAACGCCGCGCCGAAAGTGGAGACCACCAGTCCTTCCAGGCGCCGCAGGGTCTGGAGGGTGTTGTTGTAATGGCGCTTTATAAATAAGGAAAGCCCTACCAGGGAGCCGGTCACGACCAGGGTGATCCACCCGCCCTCGTGGAACTTGAGGATGGTGACGGAAACAAGGATGAAGGCCGTCAGGGCCAGCCCCACGCCGTTGACGGCGATCTTCCTTTTCCAGCTGTTGTCTTTTCCCCGCTCCTCCCACCAGTGACGCACCATCCCCAGCTGGGAGAGGCAGAAAGTGATGAAGACGTTGATGGAATAGAGCACCACCAGGAAATGGACGGAGCCGTGCGAGAGGACCATGAGCAGTCCCGCGGCAAGCCCCATGATGAGGACTCCGTTCATGGACACGAAACGGTCGGAGAGCATGGAAAAGCGCGTGGGCGCCCAGCGGTCCAGGGCCATGTTGGCCAGCACCCGCGGGCCGTCCAGAAAACCCGCCTGGGCCGCGACGAAGAGGATGGCGGCCTCCGAGAACAGTGTGATGAAGATGAAAGTCGAAGCGGAGCTTTTCCCCCACCCCATCGTCAAGTTCTCGAAAAGCGCCGCATTCAAGGTCTTGCCCGGGATTTTTTGCACGTTGAAAAGCAGGTAAGCCAGCATCAGGCCCACCACCATGAATGCCAGGGAGACGGCCATGTAGCGCATGGTGCGTTTTCCCGTCTGGACTTTGGGCTCCCGCAGCATGGGCACTCCGTTGGAGACGGCCTCGATGCCCGTGTAAGTGCCGGCGCCCAGGCTGTAGGCCTTCAAGATCATCACCATCATCCCCAAGAATCCGGCTTCCCTTAAAGTGGCATGGACGTCATAGGCCGTGCCGGAGACCACCTGGGGCAGGTTGGCGGAATGAGTGGCCAGGGCGTAGAGGACGACGAAGACGTGCGTGAAAACAAAGGTCAAAAAGACGGGGACCAGGGGGATGACGGATTCCTTGACGCCCCGCAGATTCAAGACGGTGAGGAGCCCCACCCCCAGGATGGCGAAGGTGAGCTTATAAGGCACCCATTCAGCCGGAAAAAAACTGAAAAGCGCGTCGGCCCCGCTCGCGATGGAAATGGCGATGGTGAGGACATAGTCGATGAGGAGCGCGCAGCCCGATACCATGCCGGCCTTGGGAGAAAGGAGTTTGCTGGCCACCAGGTAGCCGCCGCCTCCCGTGGGAAAGAGTTCGATGATCTGGGAATAGCTGGCGCTGATGATGAAGATGGTGAAGGCGGACGCCAGGGCGACGAAGATGGCCAGGTGGGTGTGGACTCCGAGGGCGACGAAGGCCTCTTCGGGGCCGTAGCAGGATGAGGACAGGCCGTCCGCGCCCAGCCCGACCCAGGCCAGGAAGGCCACGAGGGAGAGGCGGTGGAATATGGAGTGGTCGCGGGGGTCGAGTTCCCCCCCGATGACCAGGTTCTTTAGTTTGGCTTTGAGCTCGGTCAGAAGTTGAAGAGCATGTCGGCGTAAG
>MGUS01000117.1:0-437 GCA_001800085.1 Elusimicrobia bacterium RIFCSPLOWO2_01_FULL_60_11
TTGCGGGCGTTGCCCGGGTTCCAGTCCGCGACGGCCGCTTTTTTGGCGCCCTCCCGGAACTCCAGGGAACGGTCCAGGGCCCCCGCGCACTCGTCCGCCATCACAAGCCCTTCCAGAAGCGAGTTGGAGGCCAGGCGGTTGGCGCCGTGCAGTCCCGTGCAGGCGGATTCTCCGATGACGAAGAGCCCCGGCACGGCCGTGCGACCCGCGGTGTCCGTCTGGACGCCGCCGCAGAAATAGTGCGCGGCGGGCACCACCGGCACGGGCTCCGTTGCCAGGTCATAGCCGAACTTGCGGCAGGTCTCCACCAAGTTAGGAAAACGCTTCTCCACGAATTTTTTTCCGCGGTGGCTGATGTCCAGGTAAACGCATTCCGCTCCGCTCTTCTTGAGCTCATAGTCGATGGCTCGGGCGACGATGTCCCTCGGAGCCAGTTC
>MGUS01000117.1:511-1725 GCA_001800085.1 Elusimicrobia bacterium RIFCSPLOWO2_01_FULL_60_11
CCTCGGAGATGAGGAACGACTTGGCCTTGGGGTGATAGAGGCAGGTGGGGTGGAACTGCACGAACTCCAGATTGGCGACCGAAGCCCCCGCGCGGTAAGCCATGGCGATGCCGTCCCCGGTGGCGACGTCGGGATTGGTCGTGTAGATGTAGACCTTGCCGGCACCCCCGGCCGCCAGCACCGTGGCCCCCGCCAGGAATTTCTCCACTCGGCCCTTCTTGATGTCCAGGACATAGGCGCCCACCGCGGCGTCGCGCTTGATGACGTCCACCGCGATGTGGTCTTCGAACACGCGGATGTTCCGGTTCGCCCTCACCTCACCGCAGAGCTTCTGCTGGATCTCCCGCCCCGTGATGTCGCCCGCGTGCAGGATGCGCCTCTTGGAATGGCCGCCTTCCAGACCCAGCTCAAACCCGTTCTCGCCGTTCCTGGAAAGGGCAAAATCCACTCCCCGCCTGTGGAGCTCGCCGACGAGCTTGGGCCCGCCGGCGCAGATGCGGCGGACCACTTCCTCCTTGCAGAGCCCGGCCCCGGCTTTCATCGTGTCCCGGACATGGGCCGCAATGGAGTCCTTGGGGGAGACCACGGCGGCGATGCCGCCCTGCGAATAGCGGGTATTGGATTCTTCCAGGGCGCGCTTTGTGACCAGGGCCACTTGGTATTTTTTAGCCGCCTTCAAGGCCAGGGTCAGGCCCGCGATGCCGCTGCCGATGATGAGGATGTCCGAATCAGGCACGGGGCACCAGGATATTGTCGATGAGGCGCGTTCCGCCCACCCAGACGGCTGCGGCGATCAAGAAAGGGGCTTTGAGGGGCTTCTTGGGAGAGAGAGTTTCAGGGTCCACGATCTCCAGGTACTCGACGCGGTCGCCCTTGAGCATGGCTTTGAATTGAGCCGGACCGGTTGTTTTTCCCGAGAGGATCGCCGCCTTAACTCTTTTAAGGGCCTTGGGCAGGCGCGCGGCGCGAGCCCGCTCGAAGGGTGAAAGCCGGCGGTTCCTGGAGGACATGGCCAGGCCGTCCTTTTCCCTGACGGTGGGACAAGGGACGACCTTCACAGGAATGTCCAAGTCCCGGACCATGCGCTCGACGATCTTCAACTGCTGATAATCCTTCATCCCGAAATAGGCGCGGGTGGGCCGGACGATGTTGAAAAGCTTTGCCACGACCGTGGCCACCCCCCTGAAATGCCCCGGCCTGCGGCGCCCGCAGAG
>MGUS01000117.1:1805-5673 GCA_001800085.1 Elusimicrobia bacterium RIFCSPLOWO2_01_FULL_60_11
GTGCGGCGGTTCTCCCTTTTGGACCTGCGGATGAGGGAGAGGTGGCCCTCGTGCAGGTCTCCCATCGTGGGCACGAAACCCAAGCTAGACGTTCTCATGGAACGCCTTGACCTCCTTGGACGCCTTGACCCCGCTCAACACCGCCGACTCAATCGTCGCCGGATATCCCGTGTCCGTCCAGTCGCCGGCCAGGAAGAAATTCCTGACCGGGGTCTTCTGGGGCAATCTGAATGCGCCGTAGCCCTTCTTGGGGGAAAGCGTCGCGTTCTTCTCCCTCTGGATGAGATGGTGGATGAGGCGGGCGTCCCTGGAGAGCGGGAAACAGTCATGGATCTCGCCCACGCAGATCTTGAGCAGCTCTTCGTCAGGCATCCCCAGGTAGTCCCGCGCGCCGCTCACGACAAGCGCCAAGTGCGTCCCTTTGTTGAACACCCACTGGACATGGGTATCGAGGAGCGCGCAGAACTTTTTGTCCGTCACCTGCCGGTCGAACCACAGAGCGATGGAAAAAATAGGGGAGGACTCCAGTTGATTGATCTTGGAGAAGAAAGGGGTTCCCGCGAGGCCCGTGCCAAGTATATTTTTCAGGGCCAAAAAAGGCAGGGCCGAAACATAAGCATCGGCCTGGAGGTTCTCTCCGCCCCTTAAAGAAATCGAGCGGACTCCGTCCCCTTCCACGGTCATTCCCGTGACAAGGCAGTCCCGCAGGATTTTCCCTCCGTGCGGCGCCAGAAAACTCCCGCAGGCGGGTTCCAGAAGGCCGCTCAATCCCTTGCGGGCCATGGCGATGCGCGATTTCTCCCGGCTTGAAAAGAACGCTTCCTTCAAGACGATGGCCAGGGAATCGGCTTCGGCCACCGACGCCCGGTCGTTCAAAGCCGCGATCGTGATGAGGTCCCAAAAATGCTTACGGCACTGCGAAGACTGCCCCAGGGATATCAGCCAGTCCTCCGCCGTCATACCGCGCAAGGCCCCGTTGCCATTCCAGTTCTTGACGGCGCGGTAGACGCGGGCCATGCCGAATTTCTCGGCCAGAGAGAGCGTCTTCAACCCAAGAAGTCCCGTGAAGAGGTGGAGCGGCGCGGGCAGGGAACCGCAGGCAAGGCGGTAGGATTTCCCCCGCCGGTCCAAAAAATCAACGGAAAGGTCGTCCTGGAATTCGAGCTTGTCGAGCGTCCCGATGGTCTTTAAGAAATCCAGGGATTCGGCATAGCAGCCCATGAGCAGGTGCTGGCCGTTGTCCACGGTAACGCCCGTCTTGGGGTCGACAAAAGACGACGCGCGGCCGCCCAGGCGCTTGCCCGCCTCCAGCACGGTCACGACATATCCCGCCTGAGCCAGGCGCACCGCGCTGGAGAGCCCGGCCCAGCCCGCGCCCATGACGATGACGGACTTCACCCCATCACCTGCTTGCGAATCGGAGATTCGCCTGGCGGCGAATAAGCAGGTGATGGGGTCATCATAGCCTGAGGCGGTTGGCCGCCCAGCCCTGAAAGACCTTTAATAGAGAGAACCAGCGGGGAAGCCCGACTTTCCCTTTCAGCACCCGGGACGGCTCGCTGCGGATCTTGCCGAGTATGGCGCCGTAAACGGAGGCCATCACTTCAGCGGCGGCAAGGCCCGCCCGGTCCGCTCCCGGGAGATTCTCCCTGGCTTTTTGATAATAGTCCTTGGCGCGCGCTGTTTCGAATTCCATGAGGCGCTCGAACTTGTCCAAGTCCCCGTTCTCGCCCGGGCCCGAGACGGCCAGGCCCATGAATTCCCGCCGGGAGAATCCGAACCGGGTCAGGTCATCCTCCGGGATGTAGACGCGCCCCCGCCCGGCGTCTTGGCGGATGTCGCGGAGGATGTTCGTCAACTGGAACGCGATGCCCAGGTCCACCGCAAAGTCCCTGGACTTGGGTTCTTTGGCCTCAAAGACTCCCAGGCACATGAGCCCCACCAGGCTGGCCACCCTGTAGCAGTACTGATAAAGCTCCTCGAAATTGGCGTAGGATTTTTTCTCGATGTCCATGCGGCAGCCCTCGATCAGGCCCGTGAAGCATTTTTCCTCTATCCTGTATTTTCCGGCCACCTGCGAGAGTTCGCGCAGAACCTGCGGGGTCTTCTCTTTGAAATTGCCCTTGAGGGAATGGAGCATGTCCTCCCTCCAGGCGGCGAGCTCCAGGCGCGCCGATTCCGCGCCGGCTCCCCTCTCCTCGGCCAAGTCCACGATGTCGTCGGTCAGGCGGCAGAAGGCGTAGATGACGTTCATCGCCCGGCGCTTCTCCTTGGGCAGGAACCAGAAGGAGGAGATGAAGTTGGAGCCGCTGGCGCGGGCGATGGCCTCGGATTTGAGGTCAGCCATGGATGGGTTTGATGGGGATGGGCAGGAGCGCGCGGGCCAGAAGAAGGGCGAAATCCAGCTTGGAGAGGGATGGGCGGTGGCGGTAGACGTCGAAGCCGATCTTCTCGGTGCGCTTCAAGACCGCCGTTCCCGAGAGCCAGGTCAGGCGCATCTCGAGGCGCAAGTCCCTGCCCACCTGGCTCACCAGGGGCAGCCCCTCGTTGAAAAGCGTCGCCGTGCGGCCCGCCAGGTATTTCATGAGCATCTGGAAAGAGCGGTTGACGATCTTGGCGTGCAGGTCGCCTTCGGTGACGCGGAATTTCCTCATGTCGTCTTGCGGGATGTAGATGCGGTCCTTGGCGAGGTCAACGGCAATGTCTTGCCAGAAATTGGCGAGCTGGAGAGCGGTGCAGATCTTGTCCGAAAGCTGGTGCAGGGGCTCGTCCTTGTAGCCGAAGACATGCAGGACCAGCCGCCCCACCGGATTGGCGGAATGCTTGCAGTAAAAGAGGACCTCCTCCCAGGTCTTGTAGCGGCTCTGGCGCACGTCCATGCGGTAGGCCGTGAGCAGGTCCTTCAGGAGCTGGACGGGAATTTGGAGGTCATGGAGCGTTTGGGCCAGGGCGAGGAAAACAAGGTCCGCCGCTTCGCCCCGGCCCGCCTTGACCAGGTTGAATTCATACTGGTCCAGGAGATCGATGCGCTTTTGGAGCGCGCCCGCGCCCTCGCCGGGGAACCTGCCTTCGTCCGCGAAATCGTCCGCCGTGCGCGCGAAGGCGTAGATGGCCCAGATGTACCTGCGCTTTTCCTTGGGCAGGAGAGAGGAACCCACGGGAAAATTCTCGTAGTGGTCTTTTGTGAGCTTCTCGCAGTGCGCAAAGGCCTCTTCAACGCTCGCCATAGAATTATTCCGCCCGCGCCGCCCTTCGGATGCGGTCTCGGACGGCGGTCCCGATGCCCGAATCATCGGGCTGTTCAACGGCCAAAATATCCACGCCCTTCTTCTCCGCCGCAAGGAAGCTGCCGTAAAGCTCCCTGGCCATGCGGCGGGCGTCGCCCCTGAAATTCCTGGCCAGGACGATGCGCGGACTCGCGGGAATGGCGGAACGGAACGACAGGACTCCCAAGACCCTGTTTCTTGTCATCAGGCCCTTCAATTTTTTATTCCACTGCCCCGAGGCCACCGGCACCACCCGGCAGTCCGGCCGGTAATGCCCGTGCTTCATTCCCGGGGATGGAGCCGAGCCCTTCACGCCCGTCCGGGCGCTCCGCGCGCGCACGGGGACATATTTCCTTAGTTCTTCGAGGGTGACGGACCCCGGCCTTAAGATCACGAAGGGGCGCTTTGTGCAGTCCAAAACGGTGGATTCGATCCCCACGCGGCTCGGGCTCCCGCGCAATATCATGTCCGCCTTTCCCGCCAGCTCCCGGCGCGCCGCCTGGAAATCCGTGGCGCTCGGCCGGCCCGATACATTGGCGCTGGGGGCGGCAATGGGTTCGCCCAGGGCGCGGATGAGGCGGCGGGCCAGAGGATGCGAGGGC
>MGUS01000118.1:0-311 GCA_001800085.1 Elusimicrobia bacterium RIFCSPLOWO2_01_FULL_60_11
TGGCCACGATCACGCGGTCCAGGGCCTTGGACCGCGCCGCCCGTTCATAGACCCACTGGATCATGGGCAAGCCCTTGATCATCGCCAGGGGTTTTCCGGGCAGCCGCTTGGAGCCGTAGCGGGCCGGGATGACCCCGATGATCTTCACAGGCGGTTCAAAGCGTCGCGCAGTTCCGCCGGGCTGACCGTGGCGGTGCCCAGCTTGCCCACCACGATGCCCGCCGCCAGGTTGGAGAGCGTGGCGGCTTCGACCATGCTGGCCTTGCAGGCCAGGGCCAGGGTGAAGACGCTGATGACGGTGTCCCCCGCGC
>MGUS01000118.1:379-568 GCA_001800085.1 Elusimicrobia bacterium RIFCSPLOWO2_01_FULL_60_11
ACTTCCCGCGCCTTCACCGGGATGTGGGTGACGCGCTTGGGTTCAAAAAGGGTCATGCCTTCTTCGCCCTGGGTGATGAGGACGGACTTGCATTTCAACGCCTTCAAGATGTCTTTGCCGAGGCGCAGGAATCCGTCCGGACCTTCCGCGCGCAGGCGGTGCATGCCGCCCAGGGCCTCGCCGTAGTTC
>MGUS01000118.1:603-3696 GCA_001800085.1 Elusimicrobia bacterium RIFCSPLOWO2_01_FULL_60_11
ATGCTCGAGCTTGGGGTCGACGCAGACGGGTTTTTTCATCCGCCGGGCCAGCGAGATCGCCGCCGAGAGCACCGGCTGGGTGATGGTGCCCTTGCCGTAGTCGGAGAGGATGACGCCGTCGGAGGCGCGGATGAGGCCGGGGAGTTTCTTCAATATGTCGTCATGGATCCTGCGGGGGACGGGGTTGGAGTTCTCGCGGTCGAAGCGCACCACCTGCTGGTGCTCGGCGATGACGCGGGTCTTCAGGATGGTGGTCAGGGAAGAGTCGGAGAGGATGCCCTGGGTCTGGATGCTTTTGGAACGGAACTTGGAGAGGAGGTGTTCGCCCGCGGGGTCGCGGCCGATCATGCCCACCGGCGTCACCACGGCGCCCAGGGAAGCCAGGTTCATGATGACGTTGCCCGCCCCGCCCGGCAGGTCGGATTCGTCCTTGACGTGGACGACCGGCACGGGGGCTTCCGGCGAGATGCGCGTCACGTTGCCGCGCACGAAGCGGTCCACCATGAGGTCCCCGATCACAAGGACGCGGGTCCCGGCGAACTGCCGGATCAGACGGAGAAAATGGGGCTTGGCCATGAATGATTGATTATATTTTTATTGGGGCGTTTCCGCAAGTTCGGCGTGCACGTGGCCGATGAAGATCTCGGCCTTCATCTTGACGGGCATCCGCCTATCATCGGCCGTGAGCCAGACCTGGAGCTTCTTGCCCTTCTGGATGAAGATGCCTTTTTCCTTCAAGAACGGCTCCACCATGAAGCAGTCGAAGCTTCCGGCCGGCACTTTGACGGTCTCTCTTTTGAGGACCTTGACGACGAGCGGGTAGATCTTGCCCGAATGGACGTCCAGGGAGAAGTCCTCTCCCACTTTGAGTTCATGGGCCCGCACGAGCCAGAGGGCCGACAGCGTGTCTACCACGGGAATGGGAAGGTCGCCTTCCTCGAACTTGGGTTCGCGGCCCTTCACGAGGTCGGTCTGTTTCCATCGGCGGTCGATCCAGTCGTAGGCCACGGTCTGGTCCAGGTGGTATTTGCCTTCGTGGTTGTGCTGCTCGAAACGGTGGGTGAAAAGCCCTTCCGCGTCCAGCCAGGACTCGTTCCTGTCCCGCACCTTGAAGAAGACGTCCACGAAAGCGTTCGAAGTGGCCGTGGCGACCAGCCGGAACGATCTGTAATCCTTCCTGACGTTTCCGGAGGACACTTCATGCTCCACGAAATCCCGCACCTCGAGCGACGCGGTCCCCGCGGCGATGAAGCCCACCGTTATGTTGAAATCGAACTTCTCTCCCGCCTTCCAGGGAACGGGCGGCTCGGCGGCGATGAGGGTCGATGAGACGAGGCAGAAAATAAAAAACGTCATACCCGCGCAAGCGGGTATCCATGCGGATAGATTCCTCCGCCAGACGGCTGGCGGACGGGAATGACGAAGGGCGTTCGTCATCGGGCGTAATGGAAGCGGAATATCAGGATGACGCAGATGAAGGCGAATCCGACCAGGCTCCAGTACTCCTCGTTCTTCTTCCAGAGTTCGACGCTGAACGTGGAGAAGTTCGGCCGGAGCTGGCGTGAAAGTCTTGGAAAAAGGGCGGGCACGCGTTCCGCGTAGGCGTCATATTCCGCGCCGAATCTGGCCCGCAACAGGGCCGCTTCTTTGCGGATCTTGGGCATGTAGACGGAATCGATGAATATCCAGAGGATGGCCCAGAAGAAGAGCGTGCGGTCGACGTGCCCGCGGCGCAGGTCCGTGGGGTGGGCGAATGAGGTCGCGGCCAGCATCAGTCCCGCGGCCGCCACGAAGCTTCCCAGGTAAAGGGGGTTGCGCACGATGGCGTAAGGCCCCTTCGTGGCGAGCTCGTCGTTCTTCATCAGGCAGCCCGCTGCCCACTGGCGCAGAAGGATGCCGAGGGACCCGAGGAGCAGGCCCGAAAAAAGAAAGACCAAACTGGTGGGCTGGGCTCGCCATATGAACACGATGCCCGCCGCAGCGCCCAGGCGGACGCGGTATTTCTCACGCCAGGGGGATTCTTCGGGGTTCATTGTTCCAGTATCCAATCCGCCGCGTGGGCCAGGGTCTTTGCCACGCGGTGCGCCCGCCTGCGGGTGGCCGCGCCCGACTTCCGGCCGTGGCCGGTCAGGACCAGGACCGATTTGGCCCCCACGGCGCGGCCCCAGTCCACGTCGCATCTCTTGTCGCCCACGACCACGCATTTTTTCAGGTCCAGCCGGAAATCGCGCCGGGCCGCTTTCAACATGCCCGTCCTGGGCTTTCGGCAGGAGCAGCCCTGGTCCGGGCGGTGCGGGCAGTAGTAGATCTTGTCGATGCGGGCCCCGCCGCCGCGGCAGAGGGCCAGGAGCCGCGCGTGGATCCCGCGCACCGTCGCGTGCGAGAAATATCCCCTCCCGATGCCGGACTGGTTCGTTCCCACGATGACCTTCCATCCCCCGGCCTTGATCTTCTTCAGGGCGGGGATCACCCCGGGGAAGAGGCGGATCTTGGACGGGTCGTCCAGATAGTCCGCGTCGGGGAAAAGGGTGCCGTCCCGGTCCAGGAATACCGCGCGGTTCTTCGGGTTCGGCCTCATTTTTTGATCGCGCCCAATATCCTTTTGAAGATGTCTTCCTCGCCCCGGGTCCAGCGCACGGAGACCTGCACGGACCAGACCGGGACGCCTTTGGGCAGGCGCATCCGGTCTTTTTCCGTGGTCACGAGCATGGCGTTCCTCGCCCGCGCCTCGCCCACGATCCTGTCCATCTCGCCGGGCGTGAAGCGGTGGTGGTCCGGGAACACCTTCAAGGCCGCCAGGTCCGCCCCGGACTCCTTCAGGATGCGCTCGAAATCCCTCGGGTTGGCGATCCCCGAGAAGGCGTAGACCGGCCTCTTGGTGAGCGCGGAAATGGGGACGCTGTTCCCCGTGGCGTGGTCCAGCAGGGATTCGGGCCGGTAGGTGAAGGCCGCCGTGGATTCTTCGGGGAAGAATCCGAATATCTTCCTGAACTGGGCCTGATAAAGCTCCTCGTTCCTTGTTTTCAGGAGCACGAACTGCGCGCGGGAGAGAGCGGAGGCGGACTCTCTCAAGAATCCCGCCGGGAACAGGCG
>MGUS01000118.1:3715-4119 GCA_001800085.1 Elusimicrobia bacterium RIFCSPLOWO2_01_FULL_60_11
TCGCCCATGCACACGACGTCCAGGTCCCGCTCGAGGCCCCGGTGCTGGAATCCGTCGTCCAGAAGGAGCAGGTCGGGAGAGAAGCGTTCCACGGCCCACTGCGCGGTCTGGGCCCGGTCCGAACCCACGATCACGGGCACGCCTTTCAATTTACGGGCCATGAGCGCGGGCTCGTCGCCCGATTCATCGGCGTCGGCCAGGATCTCGTTGCCGTCCGTCACGATCAGGCCTTCCTCCGTGCTCTTGCGGCGTCCGTAACCGCGGGAAAGGATCACGGCCGTCAGTCCCATCTCTTTCAATCGCGCCGCGCACCAGATCACGATCTGGGTCTTTCCCGTGCCGCCCAGACTCAGGTTGCCGATGGAGACGACGGGCGCGCGCACTTTTCTCACGCTGAAGACCCT
>MGUS01000118.1:4293-8128 GCA_001800085.1 Elusimicrobia bacterium RIFCSPLOWO2_01_FULL_60_11
GCGGGCTTTGCCTGCGGCGATGTCGGAGAAGAGTTTCGTCAGCTCGGCTTTGAGGTCGTTCCTCTGCTCTTCGAGCACTTTGAGGCGGGCCCGGCAGAATTCCTTGTGCTCCGGCGTGGCGTCCGCTCGCTCGAGCTGCAGGCCCATGTGGCGGGACTTCAGTTCGGAGATGATGATCTTGTCCGTGAGCCAGCCGACGGTCTCAGCCATTCTTCTGGATGGCCCGGACCACCAGCTCGTCGATCTTCTCGATGAGGTCGTTCCGGCGCTGGTTCAGGGCGTCGATCTTCCTCTTGGCCGCCACCACTTCCTTGTCGTCTTTCAAGCGCGCGCGGTCCTCCTGGGCCCAAAGTTCGTTGTGCACGCGGGCCAGTTCGCTCACCAGTTCGCCCAGCTGCGGTTTTTCCATAATGCTCCTTTAAGCCGCCAATATCTTCAAGGCGCCCTCATAGACCCGGGGCGCGTCGATGTTCTCCATGCGGTCGCCGCCCTCGGGGCGCACCACCAGGTGGCGGGGGTCCCCGTGGGGGTCGAACGACATCGGGTTGGTGGGGCCGGAGAGTGTGAGCGTGGGCACGCCCAGGGCCACGGCCATGTTCTTGGGGCCGTTGTCCACGGCCAGCACCGCGGAGCAGTTCTTGATGAGCGCGGCCAGCTGAAGGAGCGTCGTCTCCTCCGGCAGGATCACCCGCCCCTCGGGCGCGTTCTTGATGGATCCGCGCACGCGCTCCGCCAGGTCTTTTTCACCCGGCCCCCAGAGCAGCAGGATCTTTTTCGAACCCGCGGCGAGTTTTTCCGCGACGAAGGCCCAGCGGTCTTCCATCCAGGCGCGGATGGGGCGGCGCGTCGCGGGCGCCAAACCCACCAGGATGTCCCCTGCTTTGACGCCGGACTTGTCCAGTAGATTTTCCGCCCAAACCGCTTCCGCCTCGGGGATCTTCAAGCCCCAGTCCCATCCCTCGCAGGGGATCCCGAGGGCGCGGAGGACATCCAGCTTCTGTTCCGGAAGGTATTTTGAGTCCGTCGTCCGGACCCGATGCGTGTAGACGATCCTGCGGGTGAACGGGCCGTCGAGCCCCGCGCGCAGGGGGGCGCCGGAAGCCAGGGTGAGCAGCAGAGTGCGCCCGTTGGAGTGGAAATCCAGCACCCAGTCGTATCTATTCCGGCGGATCTTCATGAGCCATTCCAAAGGGCGGTCCTTATCGTAAACGAGGGTCTCGTTCAATCCCGGGTGGAGGCGCACCATCTGGTCTCCGGGCGGCTCGACCAAGAAATCGATCCGGGCGTCCGGCAGGTGTTTTCTGAGGGTGCCGATGACCGGGAGGGTGAAGATGACGTCTCCCACTCGGCGCAATTGGATGATGAGGATCCTTTCTTTCATGGCTCTTTCAGCGACTTGCGCCACAAGGCCAGTACGGCCAGGGGCCAGAGGATGGCGATCTCATGGGGGTCGGCGCTATTGTAGCTTTTTTCGAGGCGCTTTTGAACCGCGTCTCTGTCGAGGAAGGGGATCTCCTTCAAAAAGGAAGGGTCCAGGGTGGACGAGAGCCAGTCCCGCCCCCGGGAGCGCACCCAGTCCCAGACGGGGACGATGAACCCGTGCTTGCGGCGCCGGCAGATGTCCTTCGGGAGATATTTTTCCGCGATCTTCCTCAGGATGTATTTTCCCTTGAAATCCCGTATCTTGAACCGCGCCGGGATGCTCATGGCGAATTCCACGACGCGAGGGTCCAGGTAAGGCGGCCGGGCTTCCAGGGAATGGGCCATGGAAGCCATGTCCACTTTCATGAGGAGCCGGTCCACCAGCGAGGTGCGGCATTCCAAGGCGAGGATGGCATTCAGCGGGTCGATGCCTTCGGCCGCAGCGTTCAGGCAGGTGAGTCCCGGAGTCCAGTCCGGGAAAAGCGAGCGGAGTTCCTGCGGGGGGAAATCCCGGTTCCGCGGGAACCAGTCCTCAGGGCGGATCTTCCGGAAATAGTCGAGGAACGGGTAGCGGACGTCTTTATAACGGTTGTATCCGCCGAAAAGTTCGTCCGCGGCCTCTCCCGTCAAGGCCACCTTGACGCTCTTGCGCGCGAACTCGGAGAGGAGGGCCGTGGGCAGGAGGGTGGGGTCGGCCACGGGCTCGTTCATCCTGGAAAAAACTTTCTCGGATGAAAAAAGATCCTTGTCCGTGAGGATCAGTTCATGGTGCTCCGTGCCCAGGTGGGCCGCCACCGCGCGGGCGTAAGGGGATTCGTCCACACCGGACTTGCGCTCGAAGCCGATGGAGAAGGTCCGGATCTTGCGGGAGGAATTCCTGGCCATGAGCGCTGCGATCAAACTGGAATCCACGCCGCCGCTCAAGAAAGCGCCCAGGGGCACGTCGCTCATCATCTGGGACTTGACCGCCTCCTCCAGGAGGTATTCGAGTTCTTTATGGATGCGCTCATACGGCCTTTCGTCCGGCGCGGGCTTGGGCCATTCCGAGAAGACCGATCCCACGGCCTTGCCCCCGTGGAACCGCAGGCAGGCCCCGGGCGGCACTTTTCTGACGGATCTCAACACCGTATGGGGGGAAGGGGCGAAGCGGTAAGAGAAGTAATCGTAGAGAGCCGGGGGATCGAACTCGAGAGGGACGAGGCCGCTCAGATACAGCGCTCTCATCTCGGAGGCGAATGCCAGGGTCCCGCCTTGATGGACGTAATAGAGCGGCTTGATCCCCATGGGGTCCCGCGCGAGCAGGAGTTCCCGGGTCTTTGAATTCCAGACGGCAAGGGCGAACATGCCGTTCAGTCTTTCCATGGCCGCTTCGCCATGCTGGTCGAAAAGATGGAGGATGACTTCCGTGTCGCTCTGCGTCTTGAAAGTCCGCCCCCGGGCCTCGCAGGTCTTTCTCAACTCGCGGTGATTATAGATCTCTCCGTTGAAAACGAGGGTGAGGTGTCCCAAGGTCATGGGCTAGTGCCCGCCTTGGACGTCGATGATGGAAAGGCGGCGGAACCCCAGTCCCACGGACGCCGCGCCCTCTTGCCCGTAGAAAAATCCTTCAGCGTCAGGCCCCCGGTGGATGAGGGCCGCGGTCATCTTTTCCAGAGTGGGGCGGGAGACCGGGATGCCGTCCGAGCGGGCGATTCCCGCGATGCCGCACATCAGAGGAGGGAAAGGTATAGCTTGAGCGTGTCTCCAGCCATCTTCTTCACCGTGGCGTTCTCCAGGACCCATTTCCGCCCGGACGCGGCTCTCTCGCGGGCCGTTCGAGGGTCGGCCAGGGCCGAGAGGATGCCTTTGGCCAGGGCGGGCGCGTCATCGGCGCGCACCAGGATACCCGTCTCGCCGTCTTTCACGATCTCGCGGTTGCCGGAAACGTCGGAGGCCACCACCGGCACGCCCAGCATGAGGGATTCGCGCATGGCGCCGGAAAGGCCTTCGCCTTCTATGGCTGAGTTCACGCTCACGTCCAGGATGGAAAGCAGGCGGGGGACGTCCGCGCGGAAACCTAATATCTTGACCGCGCCTTGAAGCCCCAGGCGCCGCACTTCTTCGCCTAGATTCTCGGTGTCCTTGCCGATGAGGAGGAATTTGACCGTGTTGTTGTGTGAATATATGATCTTCGCCGCCTCCAGGAAAACATGGTGGCCTTTCCAGCGGGAATAGTTGGCCAGTTTGCCCACGACCTGCGCGCTTTGGGGGATTCCCAGCTCTTTTCTGATCCCGTCTCCGGGACCCGGGTCGGAGAACTGTTCGGGTTTCAAGGCGCTGTAGATGACATGGATCTTTTCCGGCGCGACGCCGCCGCGCGCCAGGATGTCTTTGACGGAGCGGCTCACCACCGAATAGGCGTTGATGCGCGAAG
>MGUS01000119.1:0-254 GCA_001800085.1 Elusimicrobia bacterium RIFCSPLOWO2_01_FULL_60_11
GAGGATGGGGCGCTCCGCCGAGACGGAGGCGATGATGATGTCCGCCGAATGAATCTTGGACAGCCCTTCTTCGAGCTCGAGGGGCTCCCCCTGAAAACTCTCGGCCAGCCGGCGGGCGTGCTCCAAAGTGCGGTTGGCCACCCAAAGGCGGCGGATCTTCTTGCTCAGGAGATGGCGGGCGGATATCTCCGCCATCTTCCCGGCGCCGAAGAGGAGCACCGCGCTCTGGGAGAGGTCCCCGAATATCTTTTCCG
>MGUS01000119.1:260-1935 GCA_001800085.1 Elusimicrobia bacterium RIFCSPLOWO2_01_FULL_60_11
AGACGGCCACGCTGCCCACGGACAAGGCGCCATGGCCGATGCCGGTGCGGGTGCGCACAAGCTTGCCCACATAGAGGGCCCTCTGGAAAAGCACGTTGAAAAGCTTGGAGGTCGTACCCGCCCCTTGCGCGGCCTGGTAGGCGTCCTTCACCTGTTTCTGGATCTCCTGCTCGCCCCGCACCAGGGAGTCCAGCCCCGCGACCACCGCAAAGAGGTGGCCCACCATCTGATCTCCCTCTTTGAAATAAAGAAGCGGGTCCAAGTCCGCCCGGCCGGATTTGCCCTTCAAAAATTCGACCGCGAGCTCCCTCTGTCTGGGCTCGTTCGAATGGAAATAGATCTCCGTGCGGTTGCAGGTGGAAAGAAGCACCACTTCCCGGCCGGCGCTGCCGCCGCGCAGGACCCGGAGGGCGTCCTTGTGGCCGTCCGGATTGAAAGAGAGTTTTTCCCTCACTTCGACGGGAGCGGTCTTGTAAGAAACGCCGACCAGGGAAAGCGCCATCAAGACCCCCGGTTGGAAAGGAACCCGTGGAGCTCGGAGAGGTAATTCACCCCGATATAAGTGAAGAGCACCACGCCGAAGGCGAAGATGGAAAGCAGGACGGTCTTCCTCCCCCTCCAGCTCATGACGAGGCGCATGTGCAGATAGATCGCGTAGGTGAACCAGGTGATGAGCGCCCAGGTCTCCTTGGCGTCCCAGCCCCAATAGCGGCCCCAAGCGTCATAGGCCCAGCGCGCCCCCAGGATGACGCCGAGCGTCAGGAGCGGGAAGCCCCAGCCGATGAGGCGGTAGATCATCAGGTCCAAGATCTCCAAAGCGGGCAGGCTGTCGGAAAGCTCGCCCGGGTGTTTGGACTTGAGTTCCCTTTCCTGGATGAGATAGACGATGCCCACGGCGAAGGCCACCGCGAAAGCGGAGTAGGACGTGAACATGACCGGGACATGGATGGCCATCCAGATGGACTGGAGAGCCGGCATGAGTTGGGGGATGGCGCGGGACGCCATGACGGCTTGCCACGCTTGGGAGGCCCCCGCGACCTGGTCCCAGCTTCCGAAAAGAGGGTAGGTCATGGAAAAAGTGACGATGATCCATTGGAGCGTCATGACAAAGGCCCCCAGGATGGAAAGCCGGGTCATCCTTTGCACCCCGATGAACGTCACCGCGATCGCGAAAGCAAAAAGGGAGAAGCTCTCGAACCAGTTGGACCAGGGGACGTAGTGTGGAAGATTGTGCGAGACGCGCCCGATGTAGGCCCGGAGACCGAGATCCGCCAGGTGGAGGAGAGCGCCGAAGGCCGCCAAATAAAATGCCGCTTTCCCCAGAGATTCTTTTTTGCGGAACGCGGAGACGAGGTAAGCCGCCATGGAGGCCGTATAGGCCAGGTAGGCCGCGTCGAACAGATAGAGTTCAAATGATTCCAATTTTTTTACCCCGTTTTAGTTTAGAAAGCGTCCTGTCGTTGATGAGCTTCTTAAGATACGCCCTCCGCTCTTCCAAGCCCAGACCCAAGAGGCGCTGCCTCGATCTTGCCAGGATGCGGACGAGTCCGTCCACTTCGGGCCCGACGTATTTTTCCATCCTCTGCCGAAGAAATTTGGCCAGCGCGGGACTGGCCCCGCCCGTCGAGAAAGCGGCCGTGACCTTCCCCCTCCGGAAAACGGAAGGCATGATGAA
>MGUS01000119.1:1953-7215 GCA_001800085.1 Elusimicrobia bacterium RIFCSPLOWO2_01_FULL_60_11
GGCCCGGCAGAGACGGCCCACCCGCCGGTTGAGGGCTTCGTCATCGGTGGCGCTGAAAACGAGGTCTTGGGCGGCGAGATCGGAGGAGCGGAAGGCCCGTTTGACGTATTTTACATCTTTTTGCCGCTTGAGGGATATTCCCCGGGCCACCACGCGGACTTCGGCGCCCGCGGCCAGAAGATCACGGACTTTCTGCCCGGCGACCTTCCCCGCGCCCACCACCAGGACTTTTTTGCCCTTCAGGTCCAGGAATACCGGAAAATATTTTTTCATGGGACCGACTTCAGGCCCTCGAACAGACCTTCGAACTCCCGCTCGAAGGAAATCCCCCGTGACGATGCCCCCCCTGCCTTGATCCAGGAGCCGCCCGAAGGGTCTTTCCTGACCCAAACCCACAGCCTCCTGTAATGCAGATAGAAGAGGACCATGAGAGACGCCACCAAAGCGGAGCAGGCGGCCCAAAAGATGGAAGCTCCGGGATCGTAAGCCACTTGGATGCCCGTGAAATATCCCGGGACCGTCTCCGCCAGGACCGGGATGAACTCGTCCATGGCCTGAAAGGGCGGCATCTGGAGACCCGGGAAATTGACGAACACCCAGGGCGACTTGACCGGCCGGCCGTTCTTGGAGATGAGGAGCTTGACCGCGGGGTTGAGCAGATTGGGCGACCTGCTGGACGCCCTTTGCTGTTCATCCATGTAAAAGTCCGGAATGAAATCGAGGACTTTGACTTGATACGGCGTGCCGGGCACCGAGACCTCTTCGTCCAGCTTGAGGAGCATGGGCGGGGTGGACTTTTCCGGGTCCTTCTTCATGAAGAGCCCGATCTTGGCGTGTTTCAGGTAAGGGGCGTAAGTGGCCTGGTAAAAACGCACCCCGTGCAGGTCCAGGGGCTCGTTCACGCGGATGCGGGATTCGGCCAGAAGCTCGTTCTCCCGGAATACCCGGATGTCGGAGGCGAAAGTCCTGGGCGTGGTGGTCTTATCATAGAAATCGACGGAGAAATCCTCGCACTCCACGGTCCAGGGCCTGTGCTTCATGGCCGCTGACCCGCCTTCGGGGATATCCAGCTTCTCGCGGAACCCCCACACCAGGCCCACCACGTTGGCCAGGAGGACCGAGAGGATGCAGATGTGGGCCACCCAGCTCCCGAACCTCTGGACGCGGTGCTTGGCAGCCAACAGGAACACCGAACCGTCATCCCGATGGTCCTGCCGCACGGAAAATCCATTTTTTACAAGGTAGCCGCCGGCTTTTTCCGCCCAGTCGCGCGGCTCGGCGGCCGAGCGCGCCTCGCGCTTGAACCTGTGGGAGTCCAGAACGGAAGGGTGCCTTTCCCATTCTTTGAAAGTGCGGGCGCCCGGGAATTTTCCGAAGACGATCTTGCAGACGATGACGTCGAAGGCCATGAGCGAGAGGAGCGCGATGAACCACCGGGAATAGTAGAGGTCGAAGAGGCCGGCCTTCTCGAAGAGGGGGCCGGCGGAAGGGTGGGCGGCCATGAAGGCCCGGACTTTCTCGGGCACTTCCCGGACTTGCGGGATGAGGGTGCCCGCGACGGAAGCGGCCGCCAGGACGCAGAAGAGATAGATGTTGAACTTCACGTCCTGGAAGAGGGTCAGATATTTCTTCATGGAAATTTCCTGCCGCTTGGGGCGCGGCTTAGCGGCTGGCTTCGCGGCGGATGAAACTCAGGAACTCGAGCCGCGTGCGCTCATGGGACTCAAAGGCCCCGAGCATGGCGCTCGTGGTGGCGTAGGCGTTCTGTCTTTCCACCCCCCTCATGGCCATGCAGAGGTGGAACGCCTCTACCACGACGCCCACGCCGCGCGGCCTCAAGTGCTTTTCGATGGCCTGGGCGATCTCCTGGGTCATGCGCTCCTGGATCTGGACGCGGCGGGAGAATATATCCACCACGCGAGGGATCTTGGAGAGCCCGATGACACGGCCGTTGGGAATATAGGCCACGTGGCACTTGCCGTAAAAGGGCAGGAGGTGGTGCTCGCAGAGCGAGAAGAAATCGATGTCTTTGATGACGACCATCTGGTTGTATTTTTCCTGGAATGTGGCACGCTCGATGGTCTTCTGGGCGTCCTTCTGGTAACCGCTCGTGAGAAAACGGAAGGCCTCGGCCACGCGCTTGGGGGTGCGCGCCAACCCCTCCCGCTTCGGGTCCTCGCCGAGGGCGGAGAGGAGGCTCTTGATGAGCGGCTCGATGGCCGCGATGTTCTGCTTGCGCCTGGTCATAGATTCATTTTAACATTTTAGGCGGTAATCTTCGATCATCTTGACAAAGCGTTCGTGCGAGTAGGGGTCGAGATATTCGAAGGTCGTTTTCTTGAGGAGGGCGGCGAGCTCGCGGAGGGCTTCCCCCCTTGCCATCCATTGAAGATAGTTCCGGCCGTCATGCTTGTAAGGGCCATAGAGCTTGGATCCGGGGACCAGGTGAAGCAGCCAGGAGAGGAGACGGGCATGGCGGACATGCATCCGAAGGGTGATGTGGGCCTGTTTCCCGTCCCCTCCGAAATGGCCATCTGATATGAGGATTCCCAGTATAAGACCTAAAGAAAACTCATCTATTTTCATTTTTTATATGTTTCACCATATTGTTTCATGTGATACATTACAAAAAACGCATTAAAATAGCTATAAATGTCCCAAATGCAAAGCCGCCGGCATGGGCCCACCAAGCCACACCACCAGAATCTTGGCCGGATATCTTCGCGACATAGAGTGCCGATGTCCCGCTGAATGTCTGCATAATGAACCAAAACCCAAGGAAGAAGAAAGCCGGTATCTCAATGATCCTGCTATAAAATCCAAAGGGGACCAGGGTCATGACTCTGGAATGAGGATGGAATATGAAGTATGCCCCTAAAACACCAGCAATGGCGCCGCTGGCGCCAATCATTGGGATTTGGCTTGATGGGTTGAAATAAATCTGGGCAAGGGCCGCCGCGACACCGGACAGAATATAAAAGACAAGAAATTGTCCATGGCCTAGGATATCTTCAACATTATCGCCGAATATATAGAGGAACCACATGTTGCCCAGGATATGAGCAAATCCACCGTGGAGAAACTGGGAAGTGACCAATGAGTTCCAATTAAGAAAAGGGTTGTCCAGGAAGTGGACAGGCACAACACCATAATGGACTATGAATGCGTCCAAGGCGCCTGATGAGTTCAGACTTGTTTCTATAAAAAATACCGCCGCGTTCAGCGCGATGATGCAGTAAGTAATGAAAGGGATCCGTCTGGAGGGTATGCTGTCTCGGAGCGGAATCACTCCGCGATTATACTATTTTGGCTCGTCAGCGCTCACATCTTTGGATTTCCTCTCTCTGAATCTCGGCAGCAAAAATCGGAATACGGACCCTTGGCCGGCCTCTGATTCCACCCAGATCCTACCGCCATGCATCTCGATGATGGATTTTGATATGGCAAGACCAAGCCCGGTACCGCCGACTTTGCGCGTCAAAGAGGAGTCCACCTGATAGAACATGCTGAATATCTTCTCCTGGTCATCCTTCTTGATGCCGACGCCGCTGTCCGCGACGCTGATAAGGACGAAGTCGCCAAGGTCGTCGGCCGACATTTTTATGCTCCCATTCTCCGGGGTGAATTTCATGGCGTTCGATATAAGATTGTCTATAACTTGTTTCACCCTGGATTCATCCGCAATGACCATGGGTATTTTCCGGTCCAAGCGAAGCTCCAAGCTGATCTTCTTGGCTTCCGTTCCGGCTCGGTGCGTCTCAAGGCAATCCTGCATGAGCTTCTCGATGGAGACGGGTTCGAGTTCGATCTTCATCTGTCCGGACTCGATGCGCGAGACGTCGAGAAGATCCGATATGAGGAGGGAAAGACGGTCGATGGAATTGTGGGCGATGGTGAGAAAGCGCTTCTGCTGGTCGTTGACGGGGCCCGCGTCCTCGGTGAGGACGACGTCGACGAACCCCTTGATGGCGGTGACGGGCGTGCGCAGTTCGTGGGACACCATCGAGACGAATTCGGTCTTGACCTGGTTCAAGCGCTCGAGTTCCCGGTTGGCGGCGATGATCCTTTCATAGAGGCGCGCGTTGTGGACGATGACCGCGCTCCGGTCGGCCACCAGTTCGGCCAGCCGGACATGATCGTCATCGAAAAACCCCTCTTCGGCGCTGCCGAGGCGCAGTATGCCGATCACCTCCTGCTCGACTTTCAAGGGCACCAGCAGCATGGAGCGGATCTTCTGCTCCAGACCCAGGCGCGAAAGGGAAAAATCGTTGTCGACGTTCTCCACGATGCGGGATCTTTTCTCGGCGAAGACCTGGGAGCTCGTGCTCTTCGGGTCGCGGAGGAAGATGTGCTCTTCGGACGCGGGGGGATGCGCCACCAGCTCCGAGGATGCGGGTTCCAGGAGGAGAAAATCGCACAGCTGGCACCTGAAGGTCTTGGAGATGACCCGCACGATCTTGGCGAGGATGAATTCCAGCACCGGGGTGGCATAAAAGGCCTCGTTCACTTCCTGGAGCGTGGTCAGGTCCTGCAGGCGCTTCCTGTTCTGGCCTTCCAAGTCGGCGTTCTCGATGGCGGTCGCGATGCGGATGGCCACAAGGGTGAGCGTGCGCATGTCTTCGTCGCTCAATATTTCCTGGCCCTTGGGCGCCGCATCCCTGGACGGATTGGCCAGAACGAGAACGCCCAGGGTCCCCTGGGCTGTCTTCAGGGGGGCAGCGATCAGGGAACGGACCACGACCCTGTCCAACGACTGCAATATCGCCGGATTCCCGCCGAAATCGGAGAGCTCTTTGCCCATGGAAGCCGGGCCTCCGTGAACGTACTGGACCTCGCCCTTTGTGAAAGCGGAGACCATGCCGGCGAGAAAAGGCCCGGCCGGAGCGTCGACGGGGACGCGCAGGGTCTCGCCGGCATCGCGGGGGATCCCGAAGGAGGGGAACCCGACCGAGAGCTCGGGACGGCGCCCTTTGGGAGAGGTGTTGATCAAAAACCCCACCTGGTCCACGCCGAAGAAGTCGGCGATCTTGGGAGAGACCGAATCCAGCAGGTCTTCAAGGTTGGCCTGCATGCTGGCGGACAAAGTGATCTCATAGAGGGCCTTCAATTCCCGCACCCGCTGGATGAGCCGCGCGTTGGTCTGCGTGAGCTCCTGGGTGGCGGAGGTGACCTCGGCGGTCAGGCGGCGGTTGAACTTTTCCATCATCTCCACCATCTCGATGTTCCTCATGCCGGCCGAAAGGATCTGGATATAGGGCTTGA
>MGUS01000119.1:7226-8140 GCA_001800085.1 Elusimicrobia bacterium RIFCSPLOWO2_01_FULL_60_11
CTCTGGAGCATGATGGGCGTCAAGAGCAGGCATCCCCAGCCGCTCTCCCGGAGATGTCCCTCGCATTCGGGCAGGCGCGAGAACTGGTCCCGGGGGATGACGAAACCCTGGCCGCTCGCGGCCGCGCGGCCCATCGTGCCTTCGCCCAGAGGGACGGAAAGACCGGAGACGAAGGACGCAGAAAATCCGCGGTGGCTGCGGACGCGGTAGGAGCTGTCGGCTTCGATCATGAGGACGCCGCAGTCCATGTCGAAGGTCTCGCGGATGGCGGAGAGAAGGTACCCCAGGACCTGGTCCAGATCCTGGTAGTGGGCCATGCCCTGGGAGAGCATGAGGAGCCGCTCGAGATTCCTGCCGGATTCGCCCGCGGCGGCCTCCGAGGCCTCGAGCTTGAGGAAGGCCTGCAAGGTGCTGAAAAATTCCTTCGCGACGGAGATCACTTGGCGGGGATGAGGAGCGAAAAGTCCAGAGCGCAGTTCAAGTAGCGGTAGTCCTTGCCCATCTCGGACCAGGGGATGAACTGGAGCGCGATGCGCTCCTCTTCAAGCACGGAAGAGAGCATGCTGGCGAAATCATCCTCGCTCACCAGGGGAGTGGGCGGCGGCCCCAGCACCAGGGCGACGGAACATTTGGATTCGCGGCAGACCTTTGAGAAGAAGTCATAGTCCTGCTTGCCTTCGAACGCGAAGGAGCGCTCCGCCAGGCGCGAGAGGCGGAACTTGAGCTTGTGTTTCTTGAGCATCGAATTGAATTTCTCGCGGAGTTTGGCGAATTCGGCTTTCTTCCCATTGGGATAGAAGCAGACCACGTCGATGGCCTTCAACTTCATGTCGATGTCCGGCTCATCCGGGTCCGGTGTTTCATCGACGGGGGCCGGAGGAGCGGGGACTTCGGCTTTGGGCGGAGCCGGCGGG
>MGUS01000120.1:0-437 GCA_001800085.1 Elusimicrobia bacterium RIFCSPLOWO2_01_FULL_60_11
TATGACCTGCGTCATATTGGGTCCTTCGCGCATAAGATAGAATCTCTCCAGTGAAAATCGAATCGAGCTCTCCCGCCCTGCGAAGGGTCTATTGGGAGACCACCGCCGCCTGCAACCTGCGCTGCATCCACTGCCGGAGGATCGACGTCCTCAACCAGGTCTCTCCCGACCAGCTCAACACCCAGGACGCCATGGACATGATCGACGACATCGCGGCCATGGGAAGGCCTGTCCTGATCCTTTCCGGGGGGGAGCCGCTCTACCGCACGGATATCTATCAGATCGCTTCTTACGCCCACCGCAAAGGCCTGCCCGTGGCCCTCTCCACCAACGGCACCCTGGTCTCCGAACGCATCGCCAAGAACATCAAGGACGCCGGCATCTATTACGCCTCCATCTCCCTGGACGGGGCCGTTCCCCAGACCCACGACAAGTTC
>MGUS01000120.1:451-4341 GCA_001800085.1 Elusimicrobia bacterium RIFCSPLOWO2_01_FULL_60_11
ACGAAGCAGAACGTGGATGAACTGCCTCAAATGGACGACCTGGCCCGTTCCATGGGGGCCCACGCGCTCTATCTCTTCCTTCTCGTGCCGGTCGGCTGCGGCATCCAGATCGCCGAATCCCAGATGCTCTCCGCCGGGGAAGTCGAGGACTGGCTCAAATGGGTGCATGAGAAGTCCAAGGACCGCTCCATGGAACTCCGCCCCATCTGCGCGCCCCAGTATTACAGGATAGCCGAAGAGTCGGACCCGTCGAAAAGAGCGGGGTGCCTGGCGGGCATCAACATCTGTTTCATCTCCCACAAAGGGGACGTCTACCCCTGCGGATACCTGCCGGTGAGCGCGGGCAATGTCCGGGAGAGCAAGCTCTCCCGCATCTGGGCCGGCTCCGCGACCTTCGGCCAGCTCAGGGACTTCGACCTGCTCGAAGGCAAATGCGGGGTCTGCTCCCACAAAGTCGTCTGCGGGGGCTGCCGGGCCCGCGGTTTTTCCGAGCAGGGCTCCATCCTCGCGGAGGAGCCCTTCTGTCTCCATGAACCTCAAACTGATTTTATAAAGGAGCTGGCCGTATGAAAAAAGTGTTGTTGACGAGCGTCTGCCGCCCGATGGGGCCCGATTTCGGCGACGCGCCGAGCGTCGGCTATGAGCTCTTATACCGCCAGGTCACGCGCGCCCAGGGTATCTTCAGCCCGCGCGCGCTCCACCTCAATTTCTCGCTCGAATACATCGCCCGCAATCTTTCGTCTCCCGCGGTGGTCCTGCAATACCCGACAAAAAAGGAGCTCATCCGCGAGCTCAAAAAGGGATACGACTATGTGGGGGTCACTTTCCTCATGGCTGTCTTCCACCATATGAAAGAGACCGTGGAACTGATCCGCCGCCACTCTCCCCGGACGAAGATCGTCCTGGGAGGATACGGGACGATCCTTTCCGACGAAGTGCTGAAACCCTATGGCGACTACATCTGCCGGGAGGAGGGTGTGGGGTTCTTCCGCAACCTCCTGGAAGAGCCCAAGCTGGAGATGCCTTACGCCCATCCTTTGGTCGTGAGCAAAATGAAGATATTCTCCATCCCCGTGAGCAAGACCGGCATGATCTTCGCGGGACTGGGCTGCCCCAACGGCTGCGATTTCTGCTGCACTTCCCATTTCTTCAAGCGCAAGCACATCCGCCTCCTGCCCACCGGCAGGGACATCTACAACGTCATCGAGCGTTACCTCGCGCTGGACCCGGACACGCAGTTCGTGGTTCTGGATGAGGATTTCCTTCTCAACCGCAAGCGCGCCCTGGAGCTCCGGGACGCGGTCCTCGAAGGGGGCAAGGCCGTTTCCCTTTTCGTCTTCTCCAGCATCCGCGCCATCAGCCAATACAAGGTCGAAGAGATCCTGGAGATGGGCATCGACGGCTTCTGGATCGGCTACGAGGGGGCCAAGTCCGGCTACGCCAAACAGCTGGGCCGGCCCGCCGCGGAGATATTGAAAGAATTCAGGGAGAACGGCATCATCGTTCTCGCCTCCATGGTGGTGGGGTTCGACTATCAGAACGAGGAGATCATCCGCGAAGAGCTGGACGGATTGCTGAGCTTGAAGCCCACGCTCGGCCAGTTCCTCATCTACGGTCCCGTGCCGGGCACGCCGTTTTACGAGAGGGTCATGAAAGAGAACCGCATGGAGGACCGCCTGGTCAAGGACCCCGAACTCTATTACAAGACCGCGGACGGTTTCTCCGCGATGGTGAAACACCCGACTATGGCTCCGGGGAAGATCGAAAGCCTCCAGCGCATGTGTTTTGAAGAAGATTTCAACCGCCTGGGGCCGTCCATCTACCGCTCCCTGGAAACGTGGTTCCTGGGGTACCTGAAGCACCGCGGTTCCTCCAATCCCTTTTTGAGACGGAAGGCGCAGCGTTTTGCCAAAGAGGTCCTCAAGGCCTATCCTGTTTTTCTGCCCGGCATCCTCCTGGGACCCAACGGCGCCGTCCGCTCCTGGATCCGGGACCTGGAAAAGAGGATCCACCTGGAATTGGGCCCGCCCACCCCGGCCCGCAGGTGCCTCTCGCTCGTCACCCTCGCCGCGGCGCTCTGGACCCACTTCAAGTTAAGGTTCAATCTTTTCCAGCATCCGTCCCTGACCCGCCACGCTTACCGGGACCTGCGCCTGGGGCTCCTTTCCAGCCATACCTTTGCCGACCTGTCCATGGCGGTCCGGTGGCACCGGGGCCGGGACATCGTGCGCGTCCGGTTGGAAGGGGTGATCGATTCGCTCAACGCCGAGGAATTCTGTCAGAGGGTGTCCGACTCCCTGAAGGCCGGCAAAGAGAGTCTGATCCTCAACATCGAGAACCTGAAGAGTTTCGAAGGCAGGAGCGTTCAGATCTTGTGCGACCGCTTGAAGGAATACCGTTCCCGCATCACCATCCAGTCGAGATTCAGCCGGATCTCGACTTCCGACCTGGCGCGTCTGAGCCAGACCTTTCATCTGGCCCCCATTTCCCTCGAAGAATCCTAAGAGCCGCCGGCCGGGCGGAATATCCCGAAGCAGGACGTGTAGCCGTGGAGGTAGGTCGTGTTCTTGACGGGGCCCATCTCCCCGTTGCAGAAGAATCCGCCCACCGGAATGTTCCCCACGCTCTTCTGAAAGGCCTTGGTGTCGTGGTCCGGAGTGCCGTAGAGGTACACGCCCCGCCCCAGGCAGGAAAAAAGCAGGCTGCCCGCCGCCCCGTTCGTTCTTTCTGAAGCGTAGTTGGCGAGCATGAGGTCCAGGTCTTCCGCCGACGTCTGGGCGTCCCTCAAATGGAACTGCACCGTCTGTCCTTCCCTTAGATCCGTTCCCACGGCCAGGATCCCTTTCTCCGCGTCGGCGCCCACGATGTTGCGGATGAGGAAATCTCCCCTCGCGTAATCGGACATCGTCGCGTCCATCACCACCCCCAGGAACAGGGACGATTTGACCAGCTCCTGGTCCCGGGGCGTGAGCGTGCCGTAGACGTCCTCCAGCACTTTTAGGGGCGGCTCGTCGTTCAGCTCGAGCAGGACGTTGCCGTCGCAGGCCGTGATGAGGAGCGGCTCGCCGATGGGCCGGCAGCCCTGGGCCACCACCGCGTCCACCCGGATGTCGCCCGTGAGAGCCGCGCCGATGAGGCCTTCACGGTAGACCTCATGGCCGATGAAAAGGGCGTTCTCCCCGGGTTTGCGCGCCCCGCTGGCCAGGCCGCCCACTTTGGTGCTCTTGGAGAAAGCGTAGTCCATGCCCTTGAGGAAATTCTCCGCGTCGAAGGAAAAGGGGTCCGCGAGCAGGATGAAGCTGGGGGATCTTTCCGGGGTCACGCCGGTCAGTTCATGCCAGGCCTTGGGCCGGGCGTCGGGACCGGGGAGACCGTCGTTGCCGATGTGGAAGGTCGCGATCTCCACGCCGGGAAGCAGGGCCGCCGTGATGGAGACGCCGGTCTTCTGCTCGATCTCCCTGCCGCCCCCGATCACGCCCCCGGCGGAACAGCCGATGAGGCGGGCGGGTCTCATGCGCTTGTAGATCCGGGCGGGGACATCGGCGTAGGAGCCCAGGTGCTGCATGGAGACGAAAACCACCGCCAGGTCGGGCTCGCCGCCGAGCTCCTTGGAGATATGCCTGCAGCATTCTTCAACGGCGGTCTCGAAGACGGGGTTATCGGAGGAGGCGGAGGCCCAGCGCATCGTTCAATTATACATTTTGAACGACGCGACCGTGCGCAAATCCATGAGGCGGCACATGGCGAGCATGAACGCGAATCCAAGCAATACAATGAGTTTCCAAGTCCCGGCGCTCACCCGGTCTCGAAGCGCCCGCGCGAATTCGGCCATGACGAAGCACTCAAGGGCGAAGGGGGGGAACCCCAGGAATCCCAGGATGGGCATCTCA
>MGUS01000120.1:4370-6388 GCA_001800085.1 Elusimicrobia bacterium RIFCSPLOWO2_01_FULL_60_11
GACCCCACGACCCAGGACGGCAACGTGTAGACCCATTTGGCACCGGCCCAGAAATTCCAGGATTCCCAGAGCCCGCCGCAGATGAGGCCCGCAAGGAGGAGCTGGAGCGTGCGCGAAAAGTTCTTCTGCCGCCATTCCTGGATAAGGGACTTTCCCTTCCACTTGGCCACCCAGGGGTCCAGAAGGAACACGAACCCGCCCCAGACGAGGGGGAAGAAGAGTCCCGGCCAGACCAGGGGGAGGGCCAGCATGAGGATGCCGACGGCCGTGATCGCATAGGTAGGGGCGGGATTCAAACCCTCCCCCGCGAAAAAGATGGAGAATTTATTTTTCCGGAAGACCCCCAGATAATCAAGAAGATTGGCGGTCAGGAAAATACCCGGGATCACGCTGCCGAAGGCAAGGAAATTCCCCGGCCAACGCAGCCATATCTCGCGCGGGACTCCAAGATAGTGCCAGTTGGCCAGGCGCAGGTTGAAGGCCTCGAAGACGAACCAGACGAATGCCGAAAAAGGCGCCCAGAAGGATATGAACTCCACGGGTTTCTCCAGGAACATGGATTCCCCGCCTTTGAGGAAAAGCCAGCAGTCCAAGGCCAGGATGTAGCTCCACCAGGATATCAGGTAGAAGAAGGTGTAAAAGGGCTCGACGCGCCTGAGCATGAGCGCCAAGGAGACGGCGAAGATGCCCGAGGCGAGAGGCAGGAGGACGCGCGCGATGGAATGCCTCATGTCGAAATTATACAATTGCTCCATGAGAAAATGCTGGGCGTTCCTTGCCGTATTTTTTCTTTCAACGCTTGTCCAGGCGCAAGACCCCATCAAGGACCTGGAGAAGCGGGTGAAGGAATACACCTTGAAGAACGGGATGAAACTGCTCATCCTGGAGAGGCACGCGGCACCCCTTGTTTCCTATGAGATGATGTTTTGCGCCGGCAGCGTGGATGAGGAAGCGGGCAAGAGCGGTCTGGCGCACCTTTTCGAGCACATGATGTTCAAGGGCACGCGGACCGTGGGGACCAAGGATTATGCCGCCGAAAAGCCGTTGATGGACCAGATCGACAAGGTCGCGCTGGCTCTGGTGGATGTGGATTCCCCCACCCTCCGCGCCAAAATGGAGGCTCTCGAAGCCGAGGAGCAGAAGCTCATCATCCCCTCCGAATTCGACCAGATCTACCAGAGGGCCGGCGCCGAAGGGCTGAACGCCTTCACCAGCCGGGACATGACCGGCTTCGTGGTGAGCTTGCCCTCGAACAAGTGGGAACTCTGGCCTATGATGGAAGCCGAACGCATGGCCGACCCTGTCCTGCGCGAATTCTACAAGGAGCGCGACGTGGTGATGGAAGAGCGCCGCATGCGCTACGACAACGACCCGGACGGCAAGCTCTGGGAGAATTTCCTCGCGCTCTGCTACCTCGCGCATCCCTACCGCAACCCGACCATCGGCTGGGCGTCGGACATCAAGCGCCTGACGCGCTCGGACGCGGAGGATTTCTTCCGCGGGCACTACGCCCCCAACAACGCCGTGGTGGCCGTCGTGGGAGACGTCTCCGCGTCCGTCGTCGCCGAGAAGTGCGAGAAATATTTTGCCTACGTCCCGCCCCAAGCCGTCCCGCGGCGCGCGGTGACGGAGGAGCCCGCCCAGGACGGCGAGCGGCGCGCCCGCGTGGCCTTTGACGCCGAGCCCCGGCTCCTCCTCGGCTACCCCAAGCCCTCCGCCCCCCACCCGGACAATTTCGTCTTCGAGATGATCGAGCAGGTCCTGGGCCGGGGCCGCACCTCCCGCTTCAACCGCGGCATCGTGGACAAGCAGACCGCGGTCGCGGCCTGGGCGTCCAACGGCAACCCGGGCGAGCGCTACGCCAACCTCATCGTCTTCGGCGGCTCTCCGCGCAAACCCAACGGCAACCCGGAACTCGAGGGGGCCATCCTCTCGGAACTCGAACGGCTCAAGAACGAGGCCGTCCCCGTCCGGGAGCTGGAAAAGATCAAGAACCAGCTGGAAGCCGATTTCATCCG
>MGUS01000120.1:6422-7531 GCA_001800085.1 Elusimicrobia bacterium RIFCSPLOWO2_01_FULL_60_11
TCAGGCATGGCCTCCCGCCTGTCCTACTGCCAGGCCGTGCTGGGGGACTGGCGCTATCCTTTCCGCTACCTGGAAGGCATCCGCAAAGTGACGCCGGACGACGTGCAGAGGGTAGCTAAGCAATATCTGACTGAGAAAAATCGGACTGTCGCATGGTTGGAGAGATCTCGATGATACCTCACCCCGTGAGGCGGGTATTTGTCTGCCTTATGCTCCTTTGCGCCTCTGTTTCCCGCGCAGCCCCACCTGGAAAAATCGATTACCCGCCCTTGAAATTCTCGCCCCCCAAGATCGAACGGGCCGTGCTCAAGTGCGGGGCCACGGTGTTCCTTCTGCCCGACCCAGAGCTTCCCCTCATCAACCTTTCCGCCCTGTTCCGCGCGGGCTCCATGGACGATCCGCCCGGCAAGACGGGACTGGCATCCCTCACCGCCGCACTCCTGCGCGGCGGGGGCACGCGGAAGCGCCGACGGGAAGAGCTCGACGAGGCGCTGGAATCCACCGGGGCTTCCGTGGAAACGGGGATGGACGTGGAATCCGCGGGAGCGTCCCTTTCCTGCCTGAAGAAAGATTTTGACGGCACCCTCGCGGCATTCGCGGAGATCCTCCGCTCCCCCTCTTTCGACGCGCAAAAACTCGAGGTCGAAAAGGCCAAGGCCATCGAAGGCATCCGCCGGCGCAACGACGAGCCCTTCGACATCGCCCGCCGCCAATACCGCCGTTCGATCTACGGCCTTACGCACCCCTTGAGCCGCACCGCCGAGATCCCCGGGCTCCGCAAGATATCCCGCGGAGACCTGATGGAATTCCACGGGAAATATTACGGCCCGGGCCGCATGATGATAGCGGTCTCGGGGGACTTCGTTCCCGCCGAGATGGCGCGCGCTCTGGACGAGGCGTTTGCCGGCTGGAAAGGGGGGGAGGCCGAGCGCCCCCGAGCTGAAACTGTAAAATCGCCGGCGGACGCGCCGGGCGCTGCGCGGCGGGTCGTCTACGCGGAAAAAGACGTCAGCCAGTGTTCGGTCATCCTGGGCCGCCTGGGCGTCAAGCGCCACGACCCGGACCGCTTCGCCCTGGAAGTGATGAACGAGATCCTGGGAGGAAGCGCC
>MGUS01000120.1:7539-13165 GCA_001800085.1 Elusimicrobia bacterium RIFCSPLOWO2_01_FULL_60_11
CCGCCTCTATAAGGAAATCCGCACGCGCCTGGGGCTGGCCTATTGGGTGGGGACGAGTTTTTCTGAGCCGTGGGACTACGGCACATTGGCCGCCGCCTGCCAGACCAAAAGCAAGAGCGTGGGCAAGACCATCGACGCGATCTTAGAGGAGATGGGGCGCATGACGGCGTCGGAGGTATCCGTCGAGGAGCTTGAATTCGCCAAGGAATCCATCTCCAATTCGTTCGTGTTCCGGTTCGGCTCCTCCCACGCCATCGTGACCCAGAAGATGTCCCTGGAATATCACGGCTACCCGCCCGGCTACCTGGAGACCTATGTGGACAACATACGGCGCGTGAGCGCGGGGGACGTCCTGGCCGCGGCGAAGAAGTACCTGCGTCCTGAAAAAATGACCCTCATCGTTGTGGGGGATCAGAAGGATTTTGACGCCAAGCTGGAGGATTTCGGGCGGGTCGAAAAGGCGGATTTGAGGATAGGGGAATGAATCATTGGCTGGTCAAAACGGAACCGGACGTTTATTCCTGGGAGAGATTCGTGAAGGAAGGCCGCGCCATGTGGGACGGGGTGAGGAACTACCAGGCCAGGAACAACCTGATGAAGATGAAAAAGGGGGACAAAGTCCTTTTTTACCACAGCAATGTGGGAAAGGAAGTGGTGGGCGTGGCCGTTGTGGCCGGGGAACATTACCCCGACCCTACGGCCAAAGAGCCCGGCTGGGCGGCGGTGGACTTAAAACCGGTAAAAGAGCTGCAGAGGCCAGTCGGACTGGACCGGATCAGGTCCGTGCCCGGACTCAAGGACATGCTGCTCCTGCGCCATAGCCGGCTTTCCGTCATACCGGTCGCTGCAGCAGAGTTCCGCGCCATCCTCAGAATAAGCGAGGCTGCCTAAGAAGAAGTTCAATTCAACACCCGGCCTTCTATCCTGTATCCCATCCCCAGAACATTCTGGATCAAAACCCCCGCTTGGAATCCTATCTTCTCGCGGATCTTGGAGATGAGCCCCGCGACGGACTCCTCTTTTTCCCCGTAAGGATCGCCGTATAACTTCTCATTGATGTCCCGCACCCGCACGACCGCTCCCTTATAAAGCAGAAGCAGCCAGAGGACCTCGAATTCCTGGTATCTGAGTTGTATGATTTTTCCGAAGACCCTCGTCTGGTGGGCCAGACGGTCCATCTCGATGCACTCGTGTTCTAGAACTTCAGGTTCCGCCGCTCCCCCTGAGGGCGTGTTAAGGGATTTAGTAGTCATGTCAGACTCCTTTGACAACTATCCCTCGGCGGTGGATAATGTGTTGTGCCTAAGTGTATACAGCAATTCTTGTGCCTGGGGGGAATTGAGGCGTTCCTTTGAGGGAAACAGGATATGTGGAGTAAATTATCCACAGGTTGTGGATAATAATCCACAATCTATCCACAAGCTGGAATATCTTATTTATGCTTCTTTTTGGGTTTGGGCTTGCGCTTTTTGGGCTGGCACTGGGGGGTGCACTCGATGGCCTTGCATAAGGAAGCGTGAAGACCTTCCGGAGGCGGGCAGCACTCGAGATCGTGGCAGAGTTCAACGGTCTTTTGCAGAGTGTGGAAGAAAATCTTGTCGAATTCCTTCTCCAAAGCGTCGAAATCCATGTCGCCGTCCATGAATTTGTCCATCATGCGCCAGATGCGGTCGAAGTCGTTCATGTTCTTTTGAAATACTCCGAGAGTTTTTCCCTTACATGCAGCCGCGCGCGATGCAGGCGGGTCTTGACCGATGGCAGCGAGATCCCCAATATCTTGCGGATGTCCTCGTTGGGAAGCCCCTGGACGTCGCTTAAGTGCAGGACGGTCCTGTATTTCTCCGGCAGTTCCCCTATGGCCGCGTTCAGGCGGTCGCGCAGTTCCTTGTTCTCCAAGCTGGCCAGGGGGTTGTCCGACCAGTCCCCCGCGAAGTCCCGCTTGATCTCCTCCCCGTTATGTTCGATGGGGACGTCCAGCGAGACGGTGGAAAGCTTCTTTTTCCGCTTCTTCATGAGAAGCGTGTTGACCGCGATGCGGTAGAGCCAGGTGGAGAAGCTGGAGCGCTCCTTGAAGGATTTCAAATTCCGCCAGGCCGATATGAAGGTCTCCTGGAAAAGGTCCGCGGCCTCCGTCTCGTTCTTGGTCATGGAAAGGAGCAGGCTGTAGATCTTGGGCTCATGTTTTTTGATGAGCTCCTCGAAGGCCTTGGGGTCGCCGGCCCGGGCTTTCTGCAGGAGGACGGTTTCCACGGAGTCCTTTGGTTGGATGCGCCCGGCGAGCGTTGGATTCACAAGGCTCATAGTATAATATTAGCAGTTATTCTAAAATCAACCCATGAATCCCTCCTTCCTGGCCCAGGACACCATCGCCGCCCTCGCGACCCCGCCGGGCGAAGGCGCCATAGGCGTCATCCGCCTCTCCGGCCCGGATTCCATCGCTTTGGCTTCATCGTTCCTCGAGCTTTCCCCCGTGCCGCGGCAGGCCAAGCTGGCCGTATTCCGCCAGAATGGCCGGCGGATAGACCAGGTCGTGGCCACCGTCTACCGGGGCCCCGCATCTTTCACGGGGGAAGACATGGTGGAGATATCCTGCCACGGGGGAACATCCGTTCTCCGCCAGGTGATGGGGGCCCTGGTCCGGGCCGGGGTGCGGTCGGCGGAACGGGGGGAATTCTCTCAGAGGGCTTTTTTGAACGGCAAGATGGACCTGCTCCAGGCCGAAGCCGTCGCCGATCTGATATCGGCGCGCACGGCCGGATCCGGCAGAGCCGCCCTGTCCAATCTTGAAGGAAAACTTTCGGGCGAAGTGCGGGCCGTGAGGAACGCTCTCGTTGAAGCCGCGGCGTCGCTGGAGGTGGCCTTGGACCATTCCGACGACCCGACCGTGGGGACGGCCCTCACATTCAAGGAGATTGGCTCACGCATTGAAGTCCAGGGACAAAAGATCGGCCGCCTTCTGGCGAGCTATGAATCCGGACGTCTTTTGAAGGAGGGTGTGAAGATCGCCATCGCGGGCAGGCCCAACGCCGGCAAGTCCTCCCTGCTCAATTCCTTATTGAGCAGCGACCGCGCCATCGTCTCACCCCATCCGGGCACCACCCGCGACACCTTGGAAGAGGGTTTCGACCTTCTGGGCATCCCCGCCGTTCTGATCGACACCGCGGGTCTGCGGGCCCACACCCAAGACCCCGTGGAGGAGATCGGCATGGAGCGCACGCGCCGGGCCATACTGGAATCCGACATGGCGGTGGTGGTGATGGATTCCGCCTCCGAGATATCGGGCGACGACGAGCGCATCGCGGGCCTCATGAACGGGAAAAAAGCCGTGGTGGCCTTGAACAAGGGGGACCTTCCCGCCAAGACGGACCTGCCGCGCGTCCGCAAGCTTTTCCCGGACAGGCCCCTGGTCTCGGTCTCGGCGCTCAAGGGCGAGGGCATGGAGGAGCTCCTGCAAGCGCTCCGGGGCCAGGTGCAGGGCATCCATGGAATTGAAGATCCCGAGGGTTCGGAGGCCGTCGTGACATCGCTCCGCCACAGGGACTGCCTGGCGCGCGCGAAGGAGAGTCTGGACAAGGCGGGGGATGTGATCCGCCAAGGAGGAGCGGAGGAACTGGCCGCGCTGGAAATAAGGGAGGCCTTGGAGTCCCTGGGGGAACTGACGGGCGAAAGCGCCGAAGCCGACATTTTAGATAAGATCTTCTCGGGTTTCTGCATAGGCAAATGAGGCCCGTCCCCCATTCCCATCATCACAAGGACATGGCTCACTCCAAGAAGGCCTTGGGGCTGGCCCTGGCCGCCACCGTTTCCATCCTGGTCGTGGAGGTCCTGGGCGGCCTCTGGACCCATTCGCTCGCCCTCCTCTCCGACTCCGCGCATGTCTTCATGGACGCCTTGAGCTTCGGCCTCACCTACCTGGCCATCGTGTTCGCGGAAAAACCCATCTCCGACTCGCGCACCTTCGGGCTGCACCGGCTGGAGGTCTTTGCCGCGCTCATCAACGGGCTCACGGTGTTCCTGATCGCTCTCGTCATCACGGCTGCCGCCATCAGGCGGCTCCATCACCCCCAACCCATCCACACGCTCCCCATGCTCTCCATCGCGCTGCTCGGCCTGGCGGTCAATCTTTTCGTCATCTGGAAGCTCCGGCCCCTTTTGGGCGAGGACGTCAACGTCCGGAGCGCGTTCCTCCACGCTTTGGGGGACGCCCTGGCCAGCGTGGCCGTTGTGGCGGGGGGTGTCGTCATCTATTTCACGGGGGCCTGGGTCGTGGATCCGGCCATGGCCATTTTGGTGGCGGCGGTGATCTTCGTGGGCGTCTACGGGCTTTTCCGGGATTCCGTCCAGATCCTGCTGGAAGGGGCTCCCAAGGGGCTGGAGAAGGACAAGATCATCGCCGCCGTCGAGGATATCGCGGGCCCCGGAGCCGCGCGGGACCTCCACATCTGGAGCATCTGTTCGCACATCCGTTCGCTCTCGCTCCATGTCGTCCTGCCCGAGGCGCGCATGAAGGACCAGGCGGCCATACTCGCGGAGATCAACTTGAGCTTGGAGAGAAAATTTAATATTGTTCATACAACGATCCAAATCGAACCTGAGGGAGGGTCCTTGAGCCATGCCTAAAAAGAAAGCGCCCAAGAAAAAAGTCAAACCCGTCAAGAAATCAGCGGCGGCGAAGCCGAAAAAGAAGGCCTCCTCATCCCGCGCTCCGTCGAAAGCCAAACGCGCTCCTCTCCTGCCTCTGGCCCCCAAGGCGCCCCCGGGACTGCCGGGCGAGAAGTTCCTCGGCAAGGTGGAGGATTACTTCGGCAAGATATCCGTCGCGGCCTTCACCCTCAAAGAGGCCTTGTCCGTGGGGGACACCATCCATCTCCACGGCCACACCACGGATTTCACCGAAGAGGTGAAGTCCATGCAGATCGACCATGAGACCGTTCAAAAGGCCGCGAAAAAGGCCGCGGTCGGGATCAAAGTGAGCGAGAAATGCCGCAAAGGGGATAACGTTTACCTCATCTAAGACCGGTATTTTTTTCCGGCGGGACGTCCTCGCCTGGGCTCTCTACGACTTCGCCAACTCCGCCTTCGCCACCACCATCCTCTCCGTCATCTTCAACGTCTATTTCGTCCTGGAGATATGCAGGGGAGGCGTCCTTATTTTCGGCAGGAGCGTGCCGGGGGAGGCCCTCTGGGGCTATGTCCTGGGCGTCTCGATGCTGGCGGTCTTCATCCTCGCTCCGCTTTTGGGCGCGGTGTCGGACGCGGCCCGCTCTAAAAAGAGATTCCTCTTCTTCTTCTGGCTCCTGGGCTGCGTGTTCTCCGGGCTTCTTTTCTTCTGCGGGCCGGGGGACTGGCTCATGGCTTCCTTCTTCTTCACCCTGGCCAATGTCGGTTTTGTCTGCGGCAATTCCTTCTACAATTCTTTCCTGACGGACATCGCCGCGCCGGGGAACTCCGGGCGCGTCTCCGGCTTCGGCTGGGCCCTGGGCTACGCGGGCGGCGGGCTCCTTTTGGCCTTGGATCTCCTCATCCTCAAGCGCGGCGCGGCGGTGGGCTGGACCTTTCTTTCCGTCGGGGTCTGGTGGGCGGTCTTCGGCATCCCCATTTTCATCTTCTTGAAGGAACCGGGCCC
>MGUS01000120.1:13190-15019 GCA_001800085.1 Elusimicrobia bacterium RIFCSPLOWO2_01_FULL_60_11
GGGCGCTCGGGGATCTGGCCCAGACATTCCGCAAGGTGCGGGAGAACCGGGAGATATTCAAGTTCCTGGCGGCCTTTCTCCTTTACAACGACGGCATCGAGACCCTCATCGTCATGGCCTCCATATTCGGCGCGCGGGAGCTGGGTTTCTCTCAGACGGAGATGATCGGGTGTTTCCTCATGATCCAGGCCGTGGCTTTTTTCGGGGCCCTCGCGTTCGGGTATTCCGCGGACCGGTTCTCCCACAAGAAGTCCATCGCCTGGACCCTCGGGGTCTATATCGGGGTCTGCCTCTGGGCTTTCGGGATGCGGACGAAAGGCCAGTTCTGGGTCCTGGGCGCGGTGGTGGGGCTCGTTCTGGGCGGCAGCCAGGCGGCCAGCCGCTCACTCCTGGCCCTGCTCACACCGCCCGAGCACAGCGCGCAGATCTTCGGGTTCTTCGCGCTCACCGGCAAGCTCTCCACCGTCATAGGCCCAGTCCTCTTCGGCGCCCTGGCTCAGATCTACGACCTTCGGACCGCGGTCCTTTCCCTCTCGGCCTTCTTTGCCGCGGGGTTGGGAATTCTTTACTTTGTGAGAGAACCTACCTCACCCCCGACCCCTCTCCACTAACGTGGAGAGGGGAGTTTAAGTTATAATGTTCTAGTGATCAAATCTTACGATGTCATCGTCGTTGGAGCGGGCCACGCGGGCATCGAGGCCTCCCTGGCCGGCGCCCGCATGGGCATGAAGACCCTTCTGCTCACCCTGAACCTGGACTCGGTCGGGCAGATGTCCTGCAACCCGTCCATCGGCGGCCTGGCCAAGGGCCAGGTGGTGCGCGAAGTGGACGCCCTGGGCGGAGAGATGGCGAAGGTGACGGACAAGACGGGCTTGCAGTTTAGGATGCTCAACATGTCCAAGGGTCCCGCGGTGCGGTCCCCTCGCGCCCAGTGCGACAAGAAGCTGTACCAGCTGACGGCCAAGCATGTCGTTGAGAAGCAGGAAAACCTGGATCTAAGGCAGGGGGAAGCGGCGGAGCTGGTCGTCGAGCGCTCCGGCGGCGGCACGCGCGCGGTCGGGATCGTCACAAAGACCGGCATGGAATATCAGGCCCGGGCCGTGATCTTGACGACGGGCACGTTCCTTAAAGGCCTTCTGCATCACGGCATGGACCACTCTCCCGGGGGCCGGGCCGGGGAAGGGCGCGCCGAGGTCTTGTCCGAGGGCTTGCGGGACTTGGGCTTCGAAGTGGGTCGCATGAAGACGGGCACTCCCATGCGCATCAATTCCCGCACCATCGATTATTCGAAATGCCTCATCCAGCCGGGAGACGAACCCCCGATCCCCTTCTCCCATTTCACGGAAAAGATCACCCGGGCGCAGCTGCCCTGCTGGCTCACCCACACCCATGAGGAGACCGGGAATATCATCCGCGGCAATCTGGACCGCTCGCCTCTCTATTCGGGGAAGATCAGATCCATCGGCCCGCGCTACTGTCCCAGCATCGAGGATAAGATAGTCAAATTCCCTCACCACGGCCGCCATCAGGTATTTCTGGAGCCCGAAGGGTACGATACCGAGGAGGTCTATGTGAACGGCCTCTCCACGAGTCTGCCCGAGGACGTCCAGTGGGACATCGTGCGCAGCGTCCCCGGCTTGGAGGACGCTTCGATTATGCGCCCGGGCTATGCCGTGGAATATGATTTCTGCCCGCCCACTCAGTGCCACCCGACCTTGGAGACAAAAAGGGTGGAGGGCCTCTATTTCGCGGGCCAGATCTGCGGCACCACGGGCTACGAGGAAGCCGCGGGCCTCGGCCTCATGGCGGGCGTGAATGCCGCGCTGAAA
>MGUS01000121.1:0-4770 GCA_001800085.1 Elusimicrobia bacterium RIFCSPLOWO2_01_FULL_60_11
CTCAAGGTCTTTGAGAGGGAAAAGATCCCCATCGACTACATCTCAGGCACTTCCATGGGCTCGCTCATGGGCGCGTTCTCAGCATCGGGCATGCCCGCCGAAGAGCTCGAGGCCATCGCCCACACCGTCACCAAAGAATGGCTCCGGCGCAACATCTTCCGGGACTTCAATTGGCTTTTCCACGGGGGCTTGATCAAGGGCGATACCATCTCCCATTTTCTGCGCAAACATCTGGGCGAAGTGGAATTCAAGGACATGCCCACCCCCTTCGCTTGTGCTGCCACCGACATCATGACGGGCGACGGCGCCGTCTTAAGGGAAGGTAAAGTGTGGGAAGCCGTGCGCGCGAGCCTGTCGCTTCCCCTCATCTTCGTCCCTTACAAGATGAACGGCCAGTTCCTGGTCGACGGCGGCCTGGTGAACCCGGTCCCGACTTCCATCATCGCCTCCATGGGAGCGGACATCCTGATCTCCGCCAACCTCACCAACAAGGCCGCGGAGCGGAGGGTGTCGCTCCGGCGCATCGGCATGTTCCCGGCCACATCGCCCGGGTTCTTCAACGTCTTCTTCAAGATGCTCTACACCATGCAGTACCAGATCGCGGTCGCCCGCGCGGACCTGTCCCACATCGTCATCCACCCCGAGACGCTCAACTATTCCTGGGTGGACCTGCACCGCTCCAAGCAGATCATCCCGCTGGGCGTTGAAGCCGCCGAGGAGGCGCTCACCAAGATCAAGGCCCGCCTGCCCTATTTCGCCGACTACTGCCCCGTCCCCCAGCGCACCGTGCGCTCGGGGTCTTTCTAACCCTCATCCCAACCTTCTCCCTTGACAGGGAGAAGGAGTAGGCTTGACAATGATGCCCATAGTGGGGTCAGGTCTTGACCTGACCCCAAAATCCTTGAAAAGGAGAGGGGGATTTATGCATACTTAACTATATGAGAACTACCTTAGATATCGACGATTCCATAATGAAGAGAGCAATTCAGTTGACTGGCATCACCGAAAAAATTATCTTGTTCATCAGGGCTTGAAAACACTGATTGCCCAGGAGAGCCGCTTGCGCCTAGCTCGCTTAGGCGGATCGATACCTGGACTTGGGGCCATTCCTCGCAGAAAAACCAAGAGAAAATACTAATTTGATCCATTCATGCACGAAGCCAGGATGATTATACTTGGCATGCTCGCAGCTTTTATTATGTTCGTTTATGGAGTCACACATCAGAGTCATGGTTACTGTATCGCGGATGCATTTATAATGGGGTATTTTGCCGCCCTACACGGACCAGGTAGTCGAGATTTCTAATAGCGTGAGTTTATAGGGTCAGGTCAAGACCTGACCCCAAGTCATCATCCCAGGGCTTATGCGTCTTTCCCTCCATTACAAATTGTTGATATAAGCGCCGTCCAGATCCAAGATTGGACGAAAATTGTGTCAGAAGCCAATCACTTTTAAGAAACTTTGGCCGCCGTCCTAAATCTAGTGAGGCTCTAAAACTGCTCCAAATATAATCCTCGGGCTTATCGCAGATTCCAGCTCGAACTGGGTTCAAAATGATATACCTTGAAAGTTCAAGAAGATGGTTGTCTTTTTGGACCAGAATGCTCTTAAAACGCCCTTGAAAAACATGCCCGACGCGCGCATGAGCATGATTGACATACTGGGTGTAAATACCGTTGAGTTGGCGCATACCGCGCGAAAGATTCGGCTTAGGGGTTTCTATCAAAAGATGATAGTGATTGGTCATTAAGCAGTATGCGTGGCATATCCACTCATGATCATGCACAGCCTTCCCAAGGATCTTAAGAAAGACCCATCTATCCTTATCACAGAAAAAAATGTTTTCTCTACAATTCCCCCTGGCTGTGAGATGATAAACAGCGCCTTCAAATTGAATGCGAGGAGCACGTGCCATGTCTTTAGTCTATGAAAGATTTCGTTATCAGCCAGCATCGACTTATGTAAACCTGTGTAGAAATGTTTTCATGGGGTCAGGTCAAGACCTGACCCCAACCTGGGTCAAGACCTGACCCCAACCTGACCCCACTGATTGACGCGTTTGTTATAATAAGGGTATGTCGGCTGACAAGATCGTCATCCAGGGGGCGCGGGAGCATAACTTAAAGAACATCTCCGTGGAGATCCCCCGCGGAAAGCTCGTGGTCATCACGGGACTCTCCGGCTCGGGCAAATCCTCGCTGGCCTTCGACACGCTCTACGCCGAGGGCCAAAGGCGCTATGTGGAGTCACTCTCCGCCTACGCCAGGCAATTTTTGGAGATGATGGACAAGCCCGATGTCGACCTGATCACGGGGCTTTCCCCCGCCATCGCCATCGAGCAGAGGAACCCCTCGCACAACCCGCGCAGCACCGTGGGCACCACCACGGAGATCTACGACTACCTCCGCCTCCTTTTCGCGCGCGTGGGCATCCCCCACTGTCCCGACTGCGGCAAACTCATCTCGCCCCAATCCGCTTCCCAGATCATCGCCCAGGTCATGAAGATGCCCGAAGGCTCGAAGATCGAGATCCTGGCCCCGCTCGTTCGGGGGCGCATCGGCACCTACGGGGAGCTTTTCGAGAAGCTCAAGAAATCGGGCTACGCCCGCGTGAAAGCCAACGGCAAGACCTATTCTCTGGAGGACAAGATCAAGCTCGACCGCTACAAGAAACACTCCATCGACCTGGTCGTGGACCGCACCACCGTATCGCCCGCGGACAAGGACCGCATCGCGGATTCCATCGAAACGGCCCTCAAGGAAGGCCGGGGACTGGTGCAGATCGAGAACGGCGCCCACTCCATGCTTTTCTCCGAGCACCACGCCTGCGCCGACTGCGGCATCTCCCTGCCGGAGATCGAGCCGCGCCTCTTTTCCTTCAATTCCCCCTACGGCGCCTGCCCCGAATGCGACGGCATCGGCTCCAAGCTGGAAGTCGACCCCGACCTGGTGGTGCCCGACAAGGAAAAATCCATCGATGACGGGGCCATCCTGGCCTGGTCCAACCCCGTTACCACGCGCACCCACCGCTGGAAACGCGGCTGGTCGGAATATTACGACGACCTCTTGAAGCAGGTCTGCAGGCAGTTCCGCATATCCACGTCCGTCCCCTGGAAAAAACTTTCCAAGGAACAGCAGAGAGTCCTTCTCGTCGGCGGGCAAGACGCCAGGGTGAAATCCCCCTGGGCCTCCAAAGAAGAGGCCTTCGAGGGCGTAATCGGCAACCTGAACCGCCGCCACAGGGAGACCGAATCCGAATTCGTCAAAGAGGAGATCATGAACCTCTACATGAGGCGCCATACCTGCCCTCAGTGCAAGGGAGCGCGCCTTAAACCCGAGGCCCTGGCCATTTTGGTAGGCGGCAAGTCCATCCGCCGAATCACCCAGTTCTCCGTCAAGGACGCCGTCGATTTCTTCGAGAAACTCGACTTCACTCCCAAGGAAAAAACCATCGCCAAGCAGATCTTGAAGGAGATCCAGTCCCGCTTGAGTTTTCTCTCCAATGTCGGGCTGGACTATCTCACGCTCGAGCGTGAAAGCGCGACGCTCGCGGGCGGAGAAGCCCAGCGCATCCACCTGGCCACGCAGATCGGCTCGGGGCTGACCGGGGTGCTCTATGTCCTGGATGAACCCTCCATCGGGCTGCACCAGCGGGACAACGCGCGGCTCTTGAGCACGCTCACATCCCTGCGCGAGTTGGGCAACACCCTCGTGGTGGTGGAGCACGACGAAGAGACCATCCGCCGGGCGGACTGGGTGGTGGACCTGGGCCCCGGGGCCGGAGAGCATGGCGGCCACGTGGTGGCCGAAGGCCCGCCCGCCGCCATCATGGCGGAGAAAAGTTCCCTCACGGGGCAATATCTCATGGGCAAGCTCGCGGTCCCCCCGCGCGCTCCCCGCCAGCCCTCGGACCGCGCCATAGAGATCCTGGGCGCTTCCCAGTTCAATTTGAAGAACGTCGACGTCAAGATCCCTTTGGGGCTCTTCGTCTGCGTGACGGGAGTGTCGGGTTCGGGCAAATCCACTCTCATCCAGGAGATCCTCTACAAGTCGCTGGCGCAGAAACTCCATCAAGCCAAGGACCTGCCCGGCCGGGCGCGCGCCGTCAAGGGCATCGACCACCTGGACAAGGTCATCGTGGTGGACCAGTCCCCCATCGGCCGCACGCCGCGCTCCAACCCGGCCACCTACGCCGGCGCCTGGGCGCCCATCCGGGAAATATTTTCCCTTGTCCCTGAATCCAAGCGCAAGGGGTACCGGCCCGGCCGCTTCTCTTTCAACGTGAAGGGCGGCCGCTGCGAGAACTGCCAGGGGGACGGGACGCTCAAGATCTCGATGCAGTTCCTCTCCGACGTCTACGTCAAATGCGAGGTCTGCCACGGCAAGCGCTTCAATGAGGAGACGCTCCAGGTCCGCTACAAGGGCAGGAACATCGCCGAGACTCTGGACATGCCCGTGTCGGACGCTTTGAAATTCTTCGAGAACATCCCCCCGGTGCGCCGCGTTCTGGAGACCCTGGACCAGGTGGGGCTGGGCTACATCAAGCTCGGTCAGGCGGCCACCACGCTTTCAGGCGGGGAAGCGCAGAGAGTCAAGCTGGCCACGGAGCTTTCACGCCGCGCGACGGGCCGCACCCTTTACCTGCTCGACGAACCCACCACCGGGCTGCATTTCGCCGACGTCAAGAAGCTTCTGGACGTCCTCCACAAGCTTGTGGACACCGGCAACAGCGTCATCGTCATCGAGCACAACCTGGACGTCATCAAGACC
>MGUS01000121.1:4782-5714 GCA_001800085.1 Elusimicrobia bacterium RIFCSPLOWO2_01_FULL_60_11
CGGGGCGGTTCCTCAAGAAAGCGCTTTGATCCCGGTTTGAAATGCTCTGCCGGATGTAATAAAATGGGGAAAGACGTATTTCATCAGGAGGATGTCATGAGTGGAAGTGAAAGATTGAAAAGATTCGCCGCAGGATGTCTCTGCTTCGGGATCCTCGCCCTGACGCTCACGGCCTGCCCCAAGAAACAGACGGTCAAAACGGACGGCAATCTCGATGACAAAGTGGATTCCGAAGAGCTCGATATCCACGGCAAGGACTTCGTCTCCACCAAGAACCTGGAGATCATCCATTTCGAGTACGATTCTTCGGAGCTTTCGGAACAGGCCCGGAACATCCTCTCCAAGAACGCCGCCTATCTCAAAAAGAACTCCGACCTGGAAGTGCTCTCCGAGGGCCACACCGATGAACGGGGCACCGTGGAATACAACATCGCCCTGGGCCAGAAGCGCGCCCAGTCGGTGCGGCGCTATTACATCTCCCTGGGCCTGGACCCCAAACGCATCGGCTCCCTCTCCTACGGCAAGGAAAAACCGGTCTGCGAGGACGGCACGGAAGATTGCAAATCAAAGAACCGGCGGGTCGAAACGAAAGTGAGGCGCGCGGAAAAGGACGAATCTGCCGAGGAAAAAGCCAGATAATTTGACCGGAAAATCCTTCGCCCTACTTCTCTTCGGGTCGATCCTCTCCGGCTGCGTGGCCACCACCACCGACGTCGACCGCCTGCAGGGTTCCCTGAACCAGGTCCAAAAGAGCCAGGCGGACCTGATCGCCAAGATCGACGACCTGGACCGCACCATCAGCTCCTTCAACGAAAAACTCACCGACAGCCAGAAAAACATGTCCGCGCTCTCGCTCAAGCTGGATGACACCCAGACGGGCTTGGGCCAGCGCATGGAACTCATCTCCCGCCTTCTTTCGGAGGCCACGAGCC
>MGUS01000122.1:0-1644 GCA_001800085.1 Elusimicrobia bacterium RIFCSPLOWO2_01_FULL_60_11
ATCTTGAGGGGCGAAGCCAAGGTGTCCAACTCCGTCACGATTTCCGCGAGCGGAGCGACCCCCGAGGACGCCCAGGAAGCCCTTGACACCGCCATGGCTTCCCCGGCCTTCCAGACGATGCTGGGCCTCTTGAGCCAGGGCGTCACATCGGGGGGCGCTTTCGACGCGGCGCTTGCGCCTTTGAGTGCGGCCATGAGCGATCTTCCCGCGGGGGACGTCGCCCAGAGGGTGGATGTGTCATCGACTCGTTTTCAGTACGACGCGGCGGGCCGGGTGGTCGAGGCAACGGCTTCGGGATTCTTCGTCCAAAGGGGCGGGCTGGTCATGACGGCCCAGAGGGACGCCGACGGCAACATCGTGAGGGACGCCAACGGCCAGCCCGTCATGGAATTGGTCGCCAATCACGGGACGGTGACGGGCAGCGTCACGCAGACCTTCACCATCATCAACGGCGAGGCCAAGGTGGCGTCCTCCACTACGGATTCCACTTCCACAAATCCTGACGACCCCACATTCATCCGGCACGACTCGATGACGGTCAACTACACTTACGATGCCGCGGGTCACCTGAGCGGCGCGACGGGGAGCGGTTGGTTCACTCAAGAGGGCGGCGAGGTCTGGACTCCGCAGAGGGACGCCGACGGGAACATCATCAACGGCCCCGACGGCGAACCCCTCATGGAGTTGACGCAGAATGAGGGTTTTGTCTCCGGCACGGTCACGCAGACCTTCATGGTCATCAACGGGGAAGCCAAGGTCACCCGTTCCGTGACCGTATCCGATTCCTTGAACGGCAATGATCCCGCATTCAACCGGCACGAGGTCACCACGGTCAACTATACTTATGACGCGGAAGGGCGCCTGACGGGGGCCACAGGGAGCGGCTCTTTCACTCAAAATGGCGGAACGGTCTTGGAGCCGATCACCACGATAGGAACCATCACGCAGACCTTTATCATCATCAAAGGCGAAGCCAAGCTCACCCGTTCCGTGACCGACTCCAATTCCACTAAAGCCGGCGACAGCGCCTTCGCCAGGCACGAAGTGAACACTGTCAATTACACCTATGACGCCCAAGGGCGCCTGACGGGGGCGTCCGGTACCGGCACTTTCGAACAATCCGGCGGCCAGGTCTGGTCGAAATGGGATTCCAACGGCGACGGGGAGATCACGGACGCCGACGACTCCCGCTGGGAGCCCAATACGGGGGTGACTTCGGGCGTCACCACGCAGGACTACATCATCATCAACGGCGATGCCAAGCTCTCCAAGTCCACCACGATTTCCGACACCACCAACTCCGACGACCCCACTTTCCACAGGACTGACACGAGCGTCGTCAATTATACCTATGATGCGGCGGGGCGCCTGACGGGCGCTCACGGGACCAGTTCTTATACCCAGTCCGGGGGCCAGGTTTGGACGACGGTCGACGGAACCCAGGTGCTCGTGCCCAACGACAAGGTCGTGACCAGTTCGGCGGAGCAGGAATACATCGTCATCAACGGCGAGGCCAAGATTTCCAAGATCAACAACGGAGTCACCGAGACCGTGGACGGCCAGGGGAACGTGGTCTCCACGGAAAGCGCCTGGAGCCAGACCTTTCAATACGATTTCCGCGGCAACCTGACCGGCTCTTCCGCA
>MGUS01000122.1:1670-3749 GCA_001800085.1 Elusimicrobia bacterium RIFCSPLOWO2_01_FULL_60_11
CGATCCGGTCACGGGCAACACGACGACCTCCACGGTGAGCCGCCAGTTCACGGTCATCAACGGGGAAGCCAAGCTTTCGGCCATGGTGAACGGGGCATCCGTCACGGTGGATTCCAACGGTGAGGTGGTCTCCACGGCCACTTCCTGGACCCAGCATTTCTACTACGACTCCAAAGGCAATCTGACGGGGTCGGCCGCCACGGCTTCCGCCTCGACTTCTTTTGACTCTGAAACGGGCCGCGCCACCATGTCCTTGACGGTGAGGAACTTCATCATCGTCAACGGCGACGCCAAGCTGGCCTCCACGAGGACGATCTCGGCCACAACGGACAGCCATGACTCCCACTCTATCCGGACGGAAGATACGAATGTGTCCTATTCCTACGATTCCGCGGGGCGCCTCATCGGCGCCCAAGGCAGCGGCACCTTCATCCAGCAGGGGGGCCAGTTCTACACCACCAAGATGGGCCTGGACGGCAAGCCCGTCAAGGACGCCAACGGGGAGAACGAGCTCGAGCTGGCGGACAGCGCGGGGGCCACCGAAGGCACCGTGGTACAGGAATATATCGTCATCAAGGGAGAAGCCAAGATCTCAAAGACCACCACGACCTCCGTGACCCAGACCCCGTCCTATGTGCCCTCGGGCGACAAGAACGAGCCCTACCGGCCAACGGTTTCCGTCCAACAGCAGACCATGACCGTCACTTACTCCTATGACTCCGACGGCAACCTGACCGGCGCATCGGGGAGCGGTACAACCTCCAGCGACGACGGCATGGGCAACACGAGCAGCGGCACCATCACCCAAACCTTCACCATCATCAACGGCCAGGCCAAACTGCTCACCTCCAGCACGGACACGAATTCCAGCAGCGCGGACGGCTCCACCCAGCACCAGGTCATGACGGTCCATTATGAGTATGATTCCCAGGGCCATCTGACCGGCGGCTGGGGAGAAGGCAGTTTTGAAGGGTACGACCCCGTCACCAAAGACGTCACCACGGGAACCATCAGCCAGATCTTCACCGCCATCAACGGGGACTTGAAACTCGTCTCCAACACCACCTCTTCCGTGACGCACGGTGTGGACGGCTCCGTCCGCACCCAGACCATCACCATGACTTACTCTTATGATTCCGACGGCCGCCTGACCGGCGCCGCCGGGTCCGGCACATTTTCCAGCGACGACGGGTTCGGCAATATCACAACGGGCACCATCCAGCAGGATTTTGCCATCATCCGCGGCGAGGCCAAGCTCACCCAGTCCCGCACGGATTCCAACACGCAGAACCTGGACGGTTCCACCCAGCACAATTACTCCGTGGTGGACTACGCCTACGACGCCCTGGGCAACCTGATCGGGGCCACGGGCTGGGGCACCTTTGAGGGCACTGATGACAAGGGTGAATCCTCTTCGGGCAGCTTCACCCAGCTCTACGCCATCATCAACGGCCAGGCCAAACTTGTGTTCCAGACCACAAAGAGCCAATCGGCGGACTCAAGCTCGGAAGTGACCGTGAACTACCAGTACGATTCCATGGGCCGCCTGACCGGGGCCTCGGGCATCGGCATGTTCAGCGGCAAGGACGGCGCGGGCACCATCGAGCAGACCTATGTCATCATCAACGGCCAGGCCAAATTGAGCTCTTCCAAAACAGTGTCCTCGAACGTCGAGCGCAAGAGCGAGTATGACAAGGAAGATGAGACCACCACGGTCTCCGTTTCCGTCATCACCACCACCATCACCGTCGACTATTCCTACGATTCCGCCGGCCGCCTGACGGGCGCGGTAGGACACGGCACCATCACGGGCACCATCTCCAGCCGCACCACGGGCAACGCCACGATCACTAAGAAGTTGGAAGGAGGCGCCACGCGCGAGGTCACGCGCGTCACCGACCTGCGCGGCGAGACCACGGTCTCAGGCACCATCACGCAGGAATACGCCGTCATCAACGGCCAGGCCAAGCTGACCAAGTCCGAATCCGTCGTGCATTACGACACGCGCACCACGGGCACCGTTACCGAGACCGGGAACGGCAGCGCCACGGTGGTGACGCGTCCCGCCGGGGAGACCGG
>MGUS01000122.1:3768-4133 GCA_001800085.1 Elusimicrobia bacterium RIFCSPLOWO2_01_FULL_60_11
CCCATCATCGGTGCCGGAGGCGGCGTGTCCACCCAGAACGTGGACCCTGACAAGACCCCCGTTCCGCCGGATGATGACCGTTCCGGGCCTCAGCCGGGCGAGCGGGTCAGCATCACTCGCACAAGCCGGAGCGTCACCAATGTTTCCGTGACAAGCCACCAGACGGTGAGCAGCGTAGAGACCTTCACCTACGACGCCAACGGCCGCTCGATGGGCAGCAGCAAGTCCGAATCCAAGACGGAATCGTCCGTGAACAACAGCACCACGGATGTTTTGGAGACCGAAGTTTGGACGGGCGCGGACGGCCGCCCCATCAGCTCCTGGGGCATCCATAATGGCGTGCTTGAGAACGGCGCCATATTGAA
>MGUS01000122.1:4219-6595 GCA_001800085.1 Elusimicrobia bacterium RIFCSPLOWO2_01_FULL_60_11
GCGCCTGCGGCGGAGGGCGGCGTCCGTCAGGTGAACGGCAGGCCGGTCACGGTCCGGGTGGGGGACATGCTCGCCCAATTCACGACCTTTACCATGCCGGTGGTGGCCGGCCGGCCCCTCACCAGCCGCAGCGTCAGCACGGTGAGCGGCGGCGTGAGGACGACCACGACGGAAGGGCCCCAGCCGGTGGGGACGGTGACCCTCCTGGAGGGCACGGACCTGGCCGCGCTCGGCAGTTTAGTGAGCGGAGCGTTCCAGTCCGGGATTTCGGTGGTCGACGCTCTCGGCTCTCTCACGGCCGGCATCGAAGCCGGCACCATCTTCGGGTTCACTTTGAACGTCCGCGCAGGCCAGACGACGGTGGGAGGGAACCTTGCCAAGGTAGAACAGAAACCGGTCGAATATGATTCTGACGGAAAGGAATTCACGCGCGATGCCAACGGAAACAGGGAAAGTAAAATGTGGCATGAAGAAGAAAAATTCACGGGCACGGTCTTTTCCGGGCAGGTCTCCAGGGAAGGCCGCCCGTCCTTGTCCATGGCGGCCATCAAAGACGGGGTGGTCACGGGAGCGGCAGGCATCGTTCTGGGCGCCGGCACGACCGTGGCGCAGGCCGTCACCGCTCTTAACACTGCGCTGTCCATGACGGATCCTGCCAAGTTCCAGGACTACGCGCAGGGCCAGATCCAGAGCGGCGCTTTCACCAACATGTCCAGGACATTGAATACCTTGACGACTGTCACCAGGGCCGACGGCACGAAAGTGCAGGTCATCGCCGCTTCCGACACTTATTCCATTTCCCAGGGGCGGAATGTGTTCAACGACACCAACAAGAACGGCAATGTGGACGATGGCGAAATGACCCTGGACATGAACGGCGTCACCTTGACCCATTCCCATTCCGATTATGAGGTAGACGCGGCCAACGGCATTTCCCGCGTGACCCAGACCGTCACTCGCTCCGCCACTTCGGACGCCCAGGGCCGGTTCGGCGATCTGAAAGCGTCAGAGATGTTCAATGTCATGGCTTCCATCCCTGATTTGAGGAATGTGACGCAGAGCCAATTGGAAGGCGTCGCGGTCAAGATGGGCTTTGCGGCTGACAGTTTGAATTTCTTAAGCGGCGGCCAAGTCGCAGCACTCGCGCCGGTTCCCATCGATGCCGCGTCCAGGCCCGCTGTGGCCCCGCAGGGCCCCCCGCCGGACCTGCGCAGCCCCGAATCTCAAGACCGGGATACATACACAGGCACAGATGGCAGTTTCTCGGGCGGCATGCCCGTGCGCCCGCCTGAATCGCGCGCCCCTCCCGCGGCCGAAGGCCCCAGGAACACCATCGGCATGAGCGAAGTGACCGTCAGATTTTCTTATGATGCCGCGGGCGTTCTTGTGGGAGCCGTGGGGTCCGGAAGCGAAGTCAGCTTCAACTTTGACTCGGCCGACGTCATCGGCAACATCACAACGGGCAAGATCACCCAGAATTTCGCCATCATCAACGGCCAAGCCAAGCTCACCAGCCAGAGGACGGACACTTTAACCACCAACCTGGACGGCTCCACCAACGAGCAGACCCTTACCGTCACCAACCGCTACGATTCCAACGGCATCCTCGTCCACACCGAAGGCCGCGGCTCCTTCACCTCGCACGACGGCACGGGCCGCGTCACAACCACAGGCATCATCACCCAGACCTACGCCATCATCAACGGCGAATCCCGACTCCTGACCAGCACCACCCAGTCCGCCACAAGGGGAGTGGACGACAAGGGCAAGTCCATATCGCGCGACCAGACGGTGACGGTCACCTACAGGTACGACTCCAACGGCACCCTTGTGGGGGCCAGCGCCAGCGGGACTTACAATTACACGAACGCCGGCGAGGGGACGAGCGTCGAGACCGGCAGGGGCACCATCGCCCAGGCCTTCGTCATCGTCAACGGCCAGGCATCCATCAGCCAGAGCACGGAGACCGGCAGCTACACCCGCACGGATGGCGGACATTCCGTGAGCGGCACCCGCTCTACCGTCACCAACTATGGCACGGATCCGAACTTGAACACATTCGGCCGGGCCGTCAACATCGTAGAAACCTTCAACGAGAGCGGCAAGAACAAGGACGGTAAAAAGACCGCGAACGATGGCACCATCACCACATCCAACATCACATATGATGCTCTCGGGCGCATGCAGAGCGCCAGGAAAGAGAACAATCTCACCTATGTGACCCATGGCAGCATGGGAGCCAAGTCCACGATGACCAACAACAAAGTGGAGCAGGTCAATTACCACTATGTCGGCAACACGACCCAGCTGAATGAAGTCATGACGCGGGCGGATACCAGGACGGAATCGGGCGTGGAAAAGACCAAGTCCAGCAAG
>MGUS01000122.1:6608-8150 GCA_001800085.1 Elusimicrobia bacterium RIFCSPLOWO2_01_FULL_60_11
ATGTCATCATCGCCGCGGCCGTGGTGATCGCTATCGCTTCGTGGGGCGCCGCTTCGGCTGTGTCCGGGGCCATGGTAGCCGCTGCGACCACCGAAACCATTGTCGTGGCAGGCGTGGCCATGACATTCACCGTGGTCCTAACGGTCTCTGCCATGACCATTTTTGCAGCAGCCCTGGTGGGCGCATTAGTTGCAGCCATCATTACTTTTGTTGCGACCGCAGTTCTTAACAAATTAACAACCGGGGAGTGGAACTTGAAATCTGCCGGAATCGCCGCCATCAGCACATTCGCCGGGGGAATCGGACAGTATGCGGGCACCATAGGCACAGCCACTCAGGGAGTGGCCACAGCCGCGCGCGTTGCCGCTCAGACTGCCGTTAATTTCACGGCGAACATGTTCATCGGAAAACTTTCCGGCTTAAGCTGGGGCCAGTCGTTCCTTTCCGCCGCTGCTTCGGCGGTGGCGGGGGCGGCCTTGAATGGTCTTTCTAACGTTGGATTTTTCAGGTCCATGGGAGTGGGTTCAGGATTCGGCGCCTCCGGGCCTTTTGCGGGAGGGACGAGTTTCAAGAACCTCAGAACCGTGTTCATGCAGCGCGCGTTCCCTCAACTTTTCAAGGAGGCGTTCTCTCAGGCGTTCGGCGACGGCTTCGGCGGTGCCCTGGGCATGGTGGCGGGCATGCTCCTGAGCGGCACGCACGATATTTCCCAATTGAACCAGTCCTTCATGTCGTCCATCGCCGCGCCCCTCACGGACCGCCTCTTCGGCAGGCAGAATGTGTCCTACATGGAAAATGAAGACGGCACATGGCAGAGGAATGAGGTGGTGAGCAGCCGGGGCGGCAACCAGGAGATCGAACACAAGACCGTGTCGGCTTCCCAGATCGAAACGGGCGCAATCCGCCAGGCGCTCCTGCGCGATTCTTCCGGCAATATCCGCAGGGACTCCAAAGAGAACGCACTCCGCGAGCAAGTGAGCGGCGTCGGGTTCTTCCGCACTCTCTTCTCCAATGTCGCCGGGGCGTTCCTGGCCGCGGCGGGGGTGAATTTGCAGGGAGCGCTGGCGATAAAATTCAGCGCGGAGAGCATCAAAACACCCAATCAGGTTGTGACTGAAGGCGGAGGCGTAAGGAATTTGGAGCGATCCAGTGATGGGACTCCGCAATTCAAGATCGGAGATGTAGTTAAAACAGCCCATGGTTGGGTGAAGTTTGTTAAGGATGAGAACGGCAAGCCGGTTCAATCCTCTATTGTCTATAGCAACAGCCAGGCCACGACTCAAGTCGGCGTGATGGTCGGGAATAGATTTATTGATACTGACAGACAGGGTAATTTTACCAAGGTCAATACCGTAACAGAAGTCAGGGATGTAAAGGATGCGTCAGGGCAAACCATATCCGGTGCGATGAGCATTGAATATAAAGGATCATTAAATAATTACGTACAGACCTATTTGAAGGACGTCCTGGTAGCGCAGTTGGACAAGGAAGGTAAAGCCACGGGGTTGAACGTATTGAAGACCGTTGGGCTGGCGGTAACTG
>MGUS01000123.1:0-1018 GCA_001800085.1 Elusimicrobia bacterium RIFCSPLOWO2_01_FULL_60_11
ACTTTCGTGGGCCAGCGCCGGGGTTTCTATTTCCTCAACGGCAAGAGCGTCAAGCTCACCGTCAAGATGTTCAGCATGGGCTCGGGCAGATACGTGAGGGCGCTCAGCAAGTCGAACTTCGAATATCCCAAGGAACTGACTTTTGAGAAATCCGAGCCCGACATGGTGCAAGTCGAGCTGGCCCCGGTAGAAGGGGAAAAGATCAAACCCTGATCTTCAGCGCTTCCGCGCTCACGTCCGCTGTTTCCGCCTCACGGCCTTCAAGACCTCGAACCACACGACGCTCAGCCCGCCCGCCGCCAGGCAGAGGGCCAGGTCATTCCAATGCAGCCGGGAAAAATGGAACAGTTCTCTCATGGAAGGATTGAACAGCACCCCTCCGAGGAAGACCAGCCCGCCGCCCATCACCCACCAGAGCGCCCTGTTGCCTGATCTCCAGGTCCTCAAGATGGTGTCTTCCCAGGAACGGTTGGTAAGGATCAGAGCCAGATTGGCGATCACCAGAGTGGTGAATGTCAGGGCCCGCGCGTCGGCTTCACCCTGGCCGCGGCGGAGCGAGACGCCGAATATCGCCAGCAATATGAGGAGGATCCCCAGACCCTGCAGGGAACTCCAGCCCAGCAGTTTCGCGTCGAACAGCGGCTTTCGCGCGTCCCGCGGGGGGCGGGCCATGACCCCGCTTTCCTCGGGCTCGGCCTCGAATACGATGGAGCAGGCCGGGTCGATGATGAGGTGCAGGAACGCGATGTGGACGGGCAGCAGGACCAAGGGCCATTTCAATATCACCGGGATGAGCGAGATCCCCGCGATGGGGATGTGGACGGCCAGGAGGTAGGCGATGGCTTTCCTGAGATTATCGAAGATCCTGCGCCCCAGGCGCACCGATTCCACGATGGACGAAAAATTGTCGTCGGTCAGCACCAGGGAGGCCGCTTCCCGCGCGACGTCCGTTCCGCGGGAGCCCATGGCGATGCCGATATGGGCCATTTTCAGGGCGGGAGCGTCGTTCACGCCGTCG
>MGUS01000123.1:1057-2287 GCA_001800085.1 Elusimicrobia bacterium RIFCSPLOWO2_01_FULL_60_11
AACGGATCCGTTCGCGGAGCAGGGCGTCCGGCATTTCCTCCAGTTCCCGTCCCGTCATGCATTCACCGGCCTCCCGCAATCCGATGCCGCGCGCGACGCTCAGAGCAGTTTCCGGATAATCGCCGGTGATCATGATGACGCGGATCCCGGCGCCGTAGCATACTTCGAGCGCGGCGGGCACTTCGGGCCGCACCGGATCTGTAAATCCGAGGAGTCCCAGGAAATCAAAGGTGAAATCGTGCTGGATATCGGGCAGGACGGATTCGGCGGAATGGGACCTTGCCACCGCGATCACGCGCAGGCCTTCAGCGGCCATGGCCTTCACTTTCTCAAGCAGGGTCCCTGTCCGGACGCCGTCGAAATGGCACAGGTCGGCGACGGCTTCGGGCGCGCCCTTGGCCCCGATCATCCATTTTTTTCCGTCGGGCGACTGCCAGACGTGCGACAAGGCGAGGAGCCGGCGGGTCAGGGGGTACTCCCGCACGAGTTTCCAGTCGTCATGCAGGTGCTCCGTGTCCACCAGGAGTTCCTTCCCGACCTGCCGCAGTGTCTTTTCCATGGGGTCGAAGGGTTCGGGCTGGCAGGCCAGGATGCCGAATTCGATGAGCTCATGGAACTTTTCAGGCAGGGGGGCCGGTCTTCGCAGGTCGAGGTCCAGGAATTCCCCGTCGCTGAAAAGGCGTTTGACGGTCATGAGGTTCTGCGTGAGAGTGCCGGTCTTGTCCACGCACAGCACGGTGGCGGAGCCCAGGGTCTCGATGGCCGGCACGCGCCGCGTCAGCACGCGCTTTTTAGATATCCGCCACGCGCCAAGCGCCAGGAAGATGCTCAGGACGACCGGGAACTCGTTGGGGAGTATGGCCATGGCCAGGGTGATGCCGGCCAGAAGGCCGTTCAGCCAGCTCCCCCGGGTCAAGCCATAGATGATGACCACCGCCGCGCAGAGCGCGATACCGATGAAGGCGAGCGTTTTGACCAATGCCCGCATTTCCTTTTGAAGAGGGGTCTCTTCCGGAGCCACGCTTTCCAGGGCCTTGCCGATGCGTCCCATCTGGGTCTTGGCGCCGGTCGAGAGGACTTCGGCGATTCCCTTGCCTTGGACCACCAGGGTCCCCGAAAAGACGAACGGTTGGTTGTCGCCTCCGGGCTGGCCGATGATCCGCGCCCCGTCCCAGACGGACTTGCGGACCGGGACGGATTCCCCGGTCAAAAGAGATTCATCCGCCAGGA
>MGUS01000123.1:2312-5544 GCA_001800085.1 Elusimicrobia bacterium RIFCSPLOWO2_01_FULL_60_11
CCCGCAGCGCTTCTACGGCATGCTCGGTCCTCTGCTCCTGGTAGAGCGTGATGGCCATGATGAAGATGACGAATCCCGCCAGCATGCCCGCTTCCTGCGCGTCGCCCAGCATGAAGTAAAGGAAGGCGCTCACGGCGAGCAGAAGGAAGATGGGGTCCCGGAACATGCCCAGGAAGATGCGCCAGATGCCGCCGGACCGGGAGCCGGGCAGTTCGTTCGGCCCTTCCCGCTCTAAACGGAGGGCGGCTTCCGCCTCGGAAATGCCGCGGATGGCGGCCGGATCCAGCTCGGCTTCCGCGCTCAGTTGAGCTGTCATGTTTGGATTATATCACTATGGGCTGGAAACTGGCTGCCCCGCTAGGGCTCGAACCTAGAGACTTCTCCTCCAGAGGGAGACGTGTTACCAATTACACCACGGGGCAAGATTCAGAGATTATACTAAATAGCGCGGTTCAGTCAGAGCTCTGCTCCGCCTGGGCCGGCATTTCACCCAATTCGCGGAGGGTCTCTTTCAGGTCGCGGTCGTGCTTGTGGGATTCCAGCTTGGAGAGCAGGCTGTAGGCCGCGGGAACGACCAGGAGCGTGAGCAGGGTGGACAAGATCACGCCGCCGATGACCACCTGCGCCATGGGCGCGCGGGTCTCGGAGCCGGCCCCCACGGCGAACGCGGTGGGGACGGCCGCCGCGATGGTGGAGACGGAAGTCATGATGATGGGGCGCAGGCGGACGGGACAGGCCTCCATCAAGGCCTCATGCACGTCCTTGCCCTTCTTGCGCTGTTCGTTCGTGAAATCCACCAGCAGAATGGAATTTTTCTTCACGATACCCATAAGTAGGATGAGGCCGATGGCGCTGTAGAGGCTGAGCGTGCTGCCCGTGAGCCAGAGCGCGATGAAGGCGCCGGTGATGCTGAAGGGGAGCGCCAAGAGAACGGTAAAGGGGTGGATGAAGCTGTTGTACTGGGAGGCCAGCACCATGTAGGCCGTGAAAAGGCCCAGGATGAAGATGAACAGGAGCCCCTGGTTGGATTCGCCGTAGGTGGCCGCGCTGCCGGAGAATACCATCCGGTAGCCGTCGGGCAGGATGTCCTTGCTCATGCGTTTCATGGCCGCGAGAGCTTCGCCTTGGGACTTGCCCTGGGCCACATTGGCGAAGACGCGGATGGCCCGCTGGCGGTCCTTGCGCGTGATGGAGACCAGGCTCGATTGTTCTTTCAAATCCACGACTTCGGCCAGGGGGATGCCCTCGCCCGGGTTGTTGCGCCCCCAGATCTGGTTGATGTCATCGGGCCGGGAGCGGTCCTTGTCCACAAGGCGCAGGCGGATGTCGTAGCGGCGCCCGCCCCGGGTGAATTTGCCGATGCGCACGCCCCCGATCATGGCGTTGATGGCGTTGCCGATGGATTCAATGCTCACCCCGCGCTCAGCCGCTCTCTGGCGGTTGGGGAGGACGCGCAGTTCCGGCTGGCCCAATTTATAATCCGTATCCACGTCGCTCATCATGCCCGACTCTTTCATGCGCTCCTGGAATTTCCCGTTCGTTTCCGCGAGAACGCCCCAGTCGCGTCCGAGCAGGCTCACTTCCACGGGGAACCCGCGCTGGGCGGAAAAACCCTGCTGGGAGAGGTCCTGCACGACGGCCCGGCGCACCCCGGGGAGCTGGCCGAATTCTTTGCGCACCCAGGCCATGACGTCGGCCTGCGTGGGGCGGCGCTTGAGTCCCGCGTCGAAGGGCCTGTCCTTTTTTTCCTTCAGGGTGACGAACATGTTGCCCGTGTCGGCTTCGCCTCCGCCGAATCCCCCGATGGCGGCGAAATAGCGCTCCACGGCTGGCTGTTTGAGGATCTTGTCCTCCGCCTGCCGGAACATCGTGTCCGTGAATTCCAGGGACGACCCGACCGGCGCCTGGATCCGCACGAGAAACCGGCTCTGGTCCTGGGCGGGGACGAATTCCTTCTTAATACTCTTGCCCAGGGGGATGACCAGCGCGAAAACAAGGACGGAGATCCCCACGGTCGTCCAGCGGTGGCCGAGCACCCAGGCGAGCGCGCGGCCGTAAGCGCGGCTCAAAGCGCTCATCATGCGGTCCATGCCCTGGCCGAACTTGGACGAGTGTCCCACCTGCAGGAACTGGGAGCAGCGCATGGGGGTGATGGTGACCGCCTCCACCAAGGAGAGGGCCACGGCCACCGACATGGTGACGCCGAACTGGTAGAGGAACTTGCCCACGATGCCGGGCATGAAGATGACGGGGACAAAAATGGCGAGTATTGCGATGGTGGCGGCGACGGCCGCAGGCGTTATCTCCCGCGCGCCCACCAATGCCGCCTTGATGCGCGAGTGGCCGTGTTCGCGGTAACGCACGATATTCTCCAGCACCATGATGGAGTCATCCACCACGATGCCGATGGCCAGGGTCAGGCCCAGCAGGGTGAAGGTGTTCAGAGTGAACCCGAGGAAATAGAGGACCGTGAATGCCCCCACCACGGAAACGGGGATGGACATGAGCACGTTCACCGTGGAGCTCCACGAACCCAGGAAAAACCAGCAGACGAGGCCGGTCAGGAGCGCGGCCAGAGCGAGGTGGTGGCTGAGCTCGCGGGAGGATTGCTCGATGAAGCGGGTGGTATCGAAGACGACGTTCATATCCATGCCTTCCGGCAGCGTGGCCTTGATTTCCGCCAGGCGCTTCTTGACCCCCTTGGCCACGGCCACGGCGTTGGACCCGCGCTGTTTGCGGATGCCCAGGCCCACGGACGCCTGTCCCTGGCTCCTGGAGATGCGGCGGATGTTGTCCAAGCCGTCCTCCACGGTGCCGATGTCCCCGATGCGGATGGTGCGCCAAAGGGGGGACCCTTGGCGGGACGGGATGACGATCTTCTGGAATTCCTCCACGCTGGCGGCTTCTCCCATGACGCGGATGGTGAGGTCCCGTTTGGATGATTCGATGCGGCCCGCGGGCAGTTCGGAATGCTGGGTGCGGATGGTGTTTATGACGTCGTCCACGGTCAGCTCGTTGGCGCGCATCTTGTCCTTGTCCAGCCAGACGCGCAGGTTGGGTTCCACATAACCCCCAAGGAACACTTCCCCCACGCCGGGCACGGTGGTGAAGGCGTCCTTCAAGCGGTCCTTCGTGTATTCCATCATCTCCTTGGTGGACTTGTTCCCCGTCAACCCGATCCATAGGATGGGCTGGTCCTCCGGGTTGGTCTTGGAGATGATGGGCGGGTCGA
>MGUS01000123.1:5555-9422 GCA_001800085.1 Elusimicrobia bacterium RIFCSPLOWO2_01_FULL_60_11
CTGCACTTCCTGCAGGGCCACGTCGATGTCCTGGGTCAGGTGGAATTCGATGCTGACGCTGGCTTGGCCCTGCCGGGATGACGACGACACTTCTTTCACGCCCTGCACGCTCATGACCGCGTCTTCGATGACGTCGGTCACTTCGGTCTCCAGCACCTCGGGCGCGGCCCCTTCCCAGTTGACCTGGATGTTGATGAGGGGGAAATCGACGTCGGGGAGCTGGCTGATGCCCATGCGGGAAAAGCTGATGGCCCCGAAGGTGATGAGCCCCGCCATGAGCATCCAGGCAAAGACGGGTTTTTTAATGGATAAGTCGGAGAGGGTCATCGGAAGGCGCGGACGGGATTAATGGACCGCTAAAGTGGCGCAGGTCTTATCGATGCGGGCCAGGCATTTCTCCTTGCCGAGCACTTCCAGGTAATGGAACAAGCTCGGGCCCTGCGTTCGGCCCGAAGTCGCCACGCGCACCGGGTGGAAGACGGCCCCCGCCTTGAGTCCCTTTTCAGCCGCGTAATCGCGGCAGAGCTTTTCCGTGGAGGCCGCCGTGAATTCCGAGAGGGTTCTCATCTTCCCGGCGATCTCCATCAGCAGGCCTATGGCGCCCGGCACCTTGAGCACTTTCTCCACGGATTTCTCATCGAAGACGAAATCGTCCCGGATGAGGAAATCCACCAGGCGCGGCACGTCGGTGAGGAGCTTGATCTTCTCCTGCTCCAGGGCCACGCAGGATTCCAGGTAAGGCGTGATCTCGCCCGAGGCGGCCAGGCCGGCCTCTTTAAGAAAGGGAAGGCAGCGCTGCGCAAGTTCCGGCTTGCTCAAGGCCCGGATGTATTCCCCGTTCATCCACAGCAGTTTCACCGGGTCGAATATGGCCGCGCTCTTGCCGCAGCGTTCCAGGGAGAATTTTTGGATGAGGTCGTCGATCTTGAAAAGCTGCTGACTGTCTTCCGTGGACCAGCCTAAGAGTGCGAGGTAATTCACCATGGCTTCCGGCAGGTATCCCTGCTTTTGATATTCTTCAACGGAGGTCGCGCCGTGGCGTTTGGAAAGCCGCGTGCCGTCGGGGCCCAGGATCATGGAGAGGTGGGCGAATTTCAAGCCGCGCGCGAAATCGCCCCAGCCCAGGGCTTCCATGATGAGGACCTGGCGGGGAGTGTTGGAAAGGTGGTCGTCGCCGCGGATGACATGGGTGATTTTCATTCGATGATCATCAATGACCACCGCGAACTGGTAAGTGGGGATGCCGGAAGTTTTCAACAGAACGAAATCATCCAGCAGGGAATTCTCGAACGATACATGGCCGCGGACGATGTCCTCGAAATGCGTGGTCCCTTCCACCGGGGTCTTGAAGCGCACAACGGGCTTTCTGCCCTTGGCTTCATGCTCTTTGCGGAGCGCATCCGTCAGGTCGCGGCAGCGGCCGTCGTATTTGGGGGGGCGCTTGGCCAGCATGGCGCGCGTCCTCATGCTCTCCAGCTCTTCGGGGGTGCAGTAGCAGTGATAAGCTTTTCCTTCGTTCAAAAGCTGATCAGCTGGCTTTTTATATATGCCTTCGCGAAAAGCATTCATTTGATAATAAGGCATATAGATGCCCTTTCCACTATCTTCTTGCCATTTAGCTCCAGGTTCTAATTGTCTCTCCGTATATGCCGTTGGACCTTCGTCCCAATCCAGCCCCAGCCAGGAGAGCCCGCGCAGGATGGCACCCACGGATTCTTCGGAGGACCTCACTTCGTCCGTGTCCTCTATCCTTAAGATAAATGTCCCGCCTTGGTTGCGCGCGAAGAGCCAGTTGAAGAGGGCCGTGCGGGCGCCTCCGATGTGGAGAAATCCTGTGGGGGAAGGGGCAAAGCGGACGCGGACTTTGGACATGGGTTTGTCATTCTACAATATGGCTGATTTATCGGCAAGTTTTTGATAAAATGGCCTCATGTCTAAGTGTGTCGCGGTCGCGAATCAAAAAGGGGGGGTGGGCAAGACCACTACCGCGGTCAACCTTGCCGCCAGTTTGTCCCACTTCGGCCAGAAAGTCCTCCTCATCGATCTGGACCCCCAAGCCAATGCCACGTCCGGGCTTGGAGTGGACAAGCGCAAAGTGGAGTTGAGCGCCTACGATGTTCTCCTGGAGGGCAAATCTCTCGCGCATGTGGTGCGCCAGACGAACATCCAAGGCCTGGAGCTCGTGGCCAGCAATATCGACTTGACCGGCGCCGAAGTGGAGATGGTCTCCCTGGAAGGCCGCGAGCAGATCTTGAAGCGCGAGATCGACAAGTTCAGCTCCACCTACGATTACATCTTTCTGGACTGTCCGCCGTCTCTCGGACTCATCACCTTGAACGCCCTCTGCGCGGCCAACACCGTGCTCATCCCCATCCAGTGCGAGTACTACGCCATGGAAGGGCTTTCCCAGCTGGTCGAGACCGTTTTCCGCGTGAAGCAGTCCTTCAGCCCGCGGCTTGAGATCGAAGGCGTCCTCTTCACCATGTACGATTCCCGCATCAAGCTGGCCAACGACGTCATCGGGGAAGTGAGAAAGGTCTTCCGCGACAAGGTCTACCAGACGATGATCCCCAGGAACGTTCGCCTGGCGGAATCCCCCGGGTTCGGCAAGCCGGCCCTCCACTACGATTTTGCCTCGAAGGGCGCGCAGTCCTATCTCCAGTTCGGACGGGAGTTCCTGCAGAGGAACGGCGTGGTCATCGAAGAGAAAGCCGTAGTCGTGGAGAAGAAAGAGGAAGAGGAGGCACTGACCGATGCCTAAAGAAAGGGGATTGGGACGCGGCCTGGAATCCCTCATCCCCACGCATATCCTGCCGGAGGCGCAATCCAGATCCGCCGAGACCCTCTCCGTCCCACTGGACAAGATCAAGCCCAGCCGCTATCAGCCCCGCACCCGCTTCAATGACGAGAATCTTGTCGAACTGTCCGAGTCCATCAAAGCCCAGGGCGTCATCCAGCCCATCATCGTCACGGCGCAGAACGGCGGCTATGAACTGATCGCGGGCGAGCGGCGCCTGCGCGCGGCCAGACTGGCGGGGCTCACCGAGATCCCCATCGTCGTCCGCAAAGTGACGGACCAGGAACAGTTCGTCATCGCGCTCATCGAGAACCTCCAGCGCGAGGACTTGAACCCCATCGAAGAAGCCCGGGCTTACAAGCGCCTGATGGAAGAATTCAACCTCACCCAGGAAGCCCTTTCGTCCATGATCGGCAAGGGGCGGGTGGTGATCGCCAACACCCTGCGGCTTTTGAGCCTGCCGGAACACATCCAGGAAGCGGTGTCCGAAGGCGCCATCTCGGCGGGCCATGCCCGCAGCCTGGTCTCCATCGGCGACGCCAAGGTCCAGGAAGAAGCCGCCGAGCGGGTGCGGAAGGAGAACCTCACGGTGCGCGACGTGGAGAAGATCGTCTCCGACTGGAAGCAGGCCATCGAATCGGGGCGCGTCTCATCCCCTTTCCGGAAAGACCCGCAGGTGCGGGAGCTGGAGAACTCCCTGGAGCAGGCCTTGGGCACCAAGGTGGAGATCACCTCACGGGGCAAGGCGCCCGAGATCAAAGGGCAGGTCAAGGTCTCCTATTTTTCCCTGAATGACTTGGAACGCCTGGTTGAAATCCTTCAGCGTAAATAAATCTTCTTTCCTATCAGTCGTTTTCTTCGGCCTGGCCGCTCTACCTCTTGCGGCGCAGGAGCCCCTTTTCATCGCGGACCTGCCCAATCCCCACGACTTCGAGCTCTTCGCCAACGGCGGTTGGGACGGCAACTGGTATGTGGGCTACAACACCTGCTGGGTGCAGAAGCTGTCCGTCCCGGCGGGAAAATACTCCAAGGCATTCGTGGGGGCGAAACTCGGGAGGATGAAGAACTAT
>MGUS01000123.1:9429-9623 GCA_001800085.1 Elusimicrobia bacterium RIFCSPLOWO2_01_FULL_60_11
CAGTCGTTCTATCTGACGCCCACTTCCGACATCCCTCTCGAGCCGGACGCCGAGAACGCCGTGGAGGGCACGGGGGAATCGCGGTGGTTCTGGCGGGAGATCCCCCTTAAACTCATCCGCCCCGGGGAGGATCATTATGTGTCCCTCTGGTCACCCACCAAAGAATTGGACGGCATCGCTCACGCGCCGGTCCT
>MGUS01000123.1:9635-9782 GCA_001800085.1 Elusimicrobia bacterium RIFCSPLOWO2_01_FULL_60_11
GGGAAGCAAGGAAGTGAATTCCTGGCTCAGCAACGACGTGAAAGGTTCCCCGCCGTCAAGTCCGGAGAAGGCGGTCTCCACCCCCGTCACGATCTTTGAGCCCGCGCTCGCCCTGAAACTCATCCCCGAATGCGCCGGCGGCCCGGG
>MGUS01000123.1:9843-12543 GCA_001800085.1 Elusimicrobia bacterium RIFCSPLOWO2_01_FULL_60_11
AAGGGGCCCATTCCCCGCGAGATCTGGGCGTCCGTCAAAGGGAGTTCCGTCGAGCGCGTTTGGGTCGAACTCCAGACGGACAAGAAGGAATGGGTCAAGATCGGCAGGACCGCCTGGAGCCCGCCCTATGTTTTCACGCTCCTCATGGGCGATGTCCCCGTGGGCCAGGACGGGAAGATCTGGGTCCGCGTGAGCGCCAACGACGTCTTCGGGAATTCCGCTTCGAGCGAGCCCGAAAATCTATTGGAGAACATAACGCGATGAAGAGATTATTCTTGGCGGCGGTCATCACGGCGGGGGTCCTGTCCCAGACCCGAGCCATCAGTTTTTCCGAATGGATCAGAACGAGCGGGGTGTTCCAGAAAAAGAGGAGCGTCAAGACACGCCAGACGATGGTGGCCGCCGTGCGAGGCGTGGAAGCCCCCGGGGACGTGGACCCGCAGGCGCGGGATTACGAAGGTGTGGAGAAGATGGAGGCGAGGCAGGCGTCCGTCAAAGACCCCGGCGCCGATTTTCCCAAGGAAACACAGGAGGAGATCGAGATCGGCCGCGATGTGGCCGCCAACGTCATCGCCCAGTTCGGTCTTTACGAGGATGAGGCCCTGGCCGACTATGTCAATGCTGTGGGCCAGTCCGTGGCGAGATACGCGCCCCGGCAGGACATCCCCTACCGTTTTGCCGTCATCAAGTCGGATATCCTCAATGCCTTCGCGGCACCCGGCGGATATATCTTCATCACGACGGGGCTGCTCAAATCGTTGAAAGACGAGGCCCAGCTGGCCGGGGTATTGGCCCACGAAGTGACTCATGTTTCGCAGAGGCACGTGATGAAGGAGATCCGGAAAGTCCAGATGGTGAACTCCGTCATCCCCGGCTATGTCAGGGCCACGGCGGAAAAAGCCGGCCACATGAAACAGGTCACGGACCTGGCCGTCAAGATCGCCTGGAAAGGCCTCTCCCGTGAAGACGAGCTGGAGGCCGACCGCTTGGCCCTCGACTATGCGCGGGCCGCGGGGTACGACCCTTCGTCCTTCAAAGAAGTTCTGGAAATGCTCCGGGACCGCGCCCAGACCCCGAAAGGTCTCGAGCACGACGTAAAATTCATTTTAAGCACCCATCCCAGACCGCAAGACCGCATACTCGCGGTGAACGAGCGTCTCAAGTTCTTTATGATCGGGGGGACCAAGCGCCGGGACGAGTTCGAAAGATCCGTGAAATTTCAAAAATAATGACCCTGCTTGAAGAACTCCGCTCCATCGTCGGGGCGAGAGACGTCCTCTTCAGCCGGGCAGACCTCCAACTCTACTCTTACGACAGCGCCCTGGACCGCGCCATGCCCCAGGCGGTCGTATTCCCCAAGAACACGGCCCAGATAGCCGCCGTCGTCAAGGCCTGCCACGGCAGGAAAATCCCCTATGTCGCGCGGGGCGCGGGCACCAACCTCTGCGGGGCCACCATCCCCCTTCACGGAGCCGTGGTGATAGCGCCCACCCGGATGAAAGACATCCTCTCGGTCGACCCCGAAAAGAGGACCGCCGTCGTCCAGCCGGGCCTGCCCAACCTCTTCCTCAAAAAAGCGCTTGAGCCCTACGGCCTCCACTACGCGCCGGACCCGTCCAGCCAGAAGGCCTGCACCATCGGCGGCAACATCGGCACCAACGCGGGCGGCCCGCACTGCTTGAAATACGGCGTCACCTCCCGGCATGTCCTGGGCGTGGAGGTGGTCTTGCCCGGCGGGGACGTCGCCCGGTTCCATGTGGATGATGAAGGCCCGGACCTGACCGGCCTCATGGTGGGCTCGGAAGGGACCTTGGGCATCGTCTCCGAGGCCACGCTCAACCTGATGCCCATCCCCGGATATGTGGAGACCATGCTGGTCTCCTTTCCATCGCTCGATTCCGCCATGAGGACGGTCACCGACATCATCTCCCGGGGGATCCTGCCCGCCACATTGGAGGCCATGGACCAGGTCACCGTGCGGGCCATCGAGGGCTTCATCCACGCGGGATACCCGACGGACGCGGGGGCGGTCCTTTTGATCGAGGTGGACGGAGACAGTCCGCTGAAAGACCAGGTCGACGCGGTCCGCCAGGCCTGCGCGGCCGGCGGCTCGATGGAATTCCGCCTGGCCCGCGGCGAGGCGGAGCGGGAAAAACTATGGGAAGGGCGGAGAGGCTCTTATCCTTCCCTGGCCCGCTTGGCGCCCAATGTCCTGGTGGAGGACGGCGTGGTCCCCCGCAACAAGCTGGCGGAGGCCTACGCCAGCATACGCGGGATCGCGGACCGCAAGAAATTGAACCTGTCCTTCATCTGCCATGCGGGGGACGGCAACCTCCATCCCCAGATACTTTTCGACGAGCGCGACGCCGAGCAGACCCGGGTCGTCAAAGAAGCGGGCACCGAGATGCTCAAGGCCTGCGTGGACCTGGGCGGTTCCATATCCGGGGAACACGGCATCGGCATCGACAAGCGCGAAGCCATGCGCTGGCTCTTCGACGGAGAGACCCTGCGGCGGTTCAGGAAGATCAAGGATATCTTCGACCCGGACAACCTCTGCAACCCGGACAAGCTGATCCCTTCCGACAACGGCGGCCCGCTCATGCGCCAAAAGGGCGCCGCATCCTATGACCACGACATCGAGAACTTCACGGTGACGGCGGAGGCGGACGCTTCCCTCGCCGGACTCCAGGAGCGTCTCGC
>MGUS01000123.1:12578-16013 GCA_001800085.1 Elusimicrobia bacterium RIFCSPLOWO2_01_FULL_60_11
TTAAATGAGACCCCTTCGCAGGAGCCCAGGATCCGCGACCAGGTGCTGGGCATGAGCGTCGTATTCAACGACGGGAAGCGGGGAGATTTCGGCGGAAAAGTCGTCAAGAATGTGGCGGGCTATGACATGGCCAAGCTCTTTCTGGGGTCTCGGGGGACTCTGGGAAGGATCGTTTCGGCGACGCTCAAGACCTATCCCATGAAATATCCGGGAACCGTCCGCCCGGGCCCGGCCCGAAGAACACCTGACGCATCGGCAAGAAGAACGGCCGGTAAGATCCTGGCGGGGCTGCGCGCGTGAGCGAGTTCATCCTTCCCCGGTACCGGCACTTGAAGCGGGAATATGACGCCGCGGTTCAATGCAACCGCTGCGGGTTCTGTGAGACCGTCTGCCCCACCTACATGGCTTCTGGCAAGGAGACGCTTTCTCCGAGAGGCCGCAACCAGGCCTTCCGCAACATCTTGGAAGGCAAGCTCGCGGACGCCGCGGGCGCGGCGGATATCTTCTCCACCTGCCTCACTTGCCACGCCTGCACCAACGTCTGCTTCTCGCAAGTTCCCGTCGGCCGCCTGATGGGCGCGGCCAAAGAGATCTCACAGCCGTCAGTCCGCAATGCGGTCTCCCGCGCGGCGTTCCGTTTTTTTCTGTTCCAGAGGAAGTTCCTCTCGGCGGCGCTCTGGCTCGTCTTCTTGGCGAAGAGGACCGTCCCCAAGGCTCTGAGAAAGCTGGTCGCCCCATGCCCTGGAAGAGCTTGTCGTCCAGGCGCCTTTGAGTTTCGGGTCGGGGTCCGGGGAGTCCCCGGCCGGCGCGCCCGCCGACACGGCTTTCTTTTCCGCCTGCGGCATCCACTATCTTTTTCCTTCCGCCACAAAGTCCATCAGGAGCGTGGCGGAGAAGAACGGGGGCAAGCTCCGCTGTTTTAGCCATTCCTGCTGCGGGCTGATCCCCCAGAGCGCGGGGGACCCTCAGACCGCGCGTGAGCTTGCCCAAAAGAACATACGGGACTTTTCGGCCCTGGGTTCCGGGACCCTCCTCGTGAGCGACGATTCCTGCGCGGGGTTCATGAAAAGTTATCCCGCGCTCCTGCCGGACGACGCCAAGGCCGGGGATTTTGCGTCAAAAGTGAAGAATCTATCGGAGTTCTTGGCCGAGCGGGGCTATAAGGGACCGGAGTCGGCCGGTCTCCCGAGGCGACCGGTCGCCGTGGCGACCGTTCCCGGTCTCAAAGTGACCTATCATGACCCCTGCCAGACGGGGAACGGACAGAAATCCTTCGCGACTCCCAGGGCCATCTTGAAGAGCATCCCCGGGATCGAGGTCGTCGAATTGGATGAGGCGGAATGGTGCTGCGGCGGGGCGGGGACTTACTCTCTAAAGCATCCGGACTTGGCCGACGACGTCTTAGAGAGGAAAATGGCGAACATCAAGAAGAGCGGCGCCGCCGTGGTGGTCACGCAGGCGGCATCCTGCCTGCTTCATGTGGGGCTGGGATTGCGGAGAAAAGGGTGGGAGGGGAACATCCGCGTGGTCCACCTGGCCGACTTCCTCGAGGAGATCAGCCCTGGCGGCCGGATTCGTCCAGAAAGACCTTGAACTTCACGTTGGTGCCCAGCTGCTGGTACCAGCGGTTCAAGATATGCGCCCCTTTTTCCTGGGCCATCTCTTGGCGGAGTTTTTCCTTGTCGATGGGAGGGGTCTTTTTTCCGGCGTCGCGCGCCATGCGGAGGGCGATCTCCATCTCTAACTCACGGTCGGTGATCTTGATGCCCTGCATGATGAAGCTTCTCAGATGATTGATCTCGATCTGGCGCCTCTGCGCCTCCTCAAAATCCTTGGGCGATGTTTGTAGGACGGTCTGGAGCATGTTCACATAGGCCTGGCCGCTGAACTTGCCGTCCTTCTGGAAAGCGGGGTACGACGCCAGGTTGACGGCCAGCTCCTGGTCGGAGACCTGGAACCCGTAGCGGTCCGCCTCTTGGAAGAACACCGATTCCTGGATGAGTCCCTGGATCACTTCCTGGCGCATGCTTTTCAGGGTGTCCGCCGTCACGTCCTCTTTGTTGTTGCGCTTCATCGTCACGGCCTGGTTGTAGAGGGCGTTGAAGCGCTGGAAGGGGATCTTTTCGTCGTTGACTTCGGCCACCGTGTCCATGTTGCTCTTGCCGGAAGTGATGTAGAGGCCGAAACCGACGAACGTGCTGATGAGGAACCCCGCTATGACGAAGCCGAGGATCTTCCTCTGATGTTTTCTGAGCCAGTTCATCAACATGACGGATAGAGATTACAAAAAATGTCCCGGGCTTGCAAGAACAGCACTCTTGGTCCTGCTGGCCGCAGCGCTTTTCGGTCCCGTGCCGCTCGGGGCAGGCCCCCGCGAGGACCGGATCACCCTGGCCACGCTCAAGCGCGTGGAAGCCGTCGCCCGGCGCGAACCCTCTCTCGATAAGTTCGGAAGGTCCACCCTGCAGGAATCCGCCGTGCTCCTGGACTTGAGCACCCAGGCCGTCCCCGGGCTCCTCAAACATCTTCGGGCAAAGAGAACGGATTGGAAAGCGAGGTTCTGGGCCGTGGACATGCTGGGTTATGTGGGAGACGCCAGGGCGGCCGGCCGGCTTCGGGGGATCGCTTCCAACAGGGGGGAAAAAGCTCTTGTGAGGGAACGCGCGAAGCGCGCTTTGAAGGAGATCGCGGACCGGCGCTAGCGCTTCGAGCCGTTCTTGACGTCCATCTCGATGATCTGCTTTTCCTTGATCATCGTGCAGTTGCCTTCGAAATTGGCGCCTTCGGAAATGGCCAGGGCCGCGGTCTTGATGTCGCCGTGGATGGCCGCCGCGGAGAGGATCTCGATGCTGGACGCGGAGATGTTGCCGATGACTTTGCCGCCGATCACCACGGACTTGGCGCTGACGTCGCCCTGCACGTCGCCGCTCTCCCCGATGACGACGGAATCGGCTTCCGTGATGCCGCCCTCCACCTTGCCGTCCACCCGGATGGACCCTTTGGACGCCAGGGTGCCTTGGATGATGGTCTCCGTGCCGATGACCGTTTCCATGTGAGACGAGCCGCCGTTCCCGCTTTTTCCGAACATTATTGCGCCTCCGTATGATCCGATTGATTCATAAATCTGCCCTGCATCCCGACGGTCGAGCCCAGCCCCACCTTTTTGACGGTGCGGACCGCGTCTCCCGAACGGATGGGAAGGGGGGCGGACGCGAATTTCCACGGGTCCACCGCTCTTCCGTATTGCCACACTTCGTAGTGGGAATGGTTCCCGGTGGAGGACCCCGTGGAGCCCATCAAAGCGATCACTTCGCCGCGCCGAACGTACTGTCCCGTTTTCACTTTGATCTCGGAGTTGTGGCCGTAGTAGGACCTGAAGCCGAACCCATGGTCGATGATCACGAGCCGCCCGTAGCCGCCTTCCCAGTCGGCCAC
>MGUS01000123.1:16027-18211 GCA_001800085.1 Elusimicrobia bacterium RIFCSPLOWO2_01_FULL_60_11
GCATGGGGGAGTCCCTGAAGCCGTAATGGGAGGTGAGCCGCCCATAAGACGGCCAGCCCAGGGGGCAGCTCCGGGAATAGCCCCTCTCGTAAGCGATGAATTCGGAGATGTGCTTGAAGGAAGCCAGCCGTTCTGCGGATTCTTTGCGGATGACCCGGGACTCCATCCTGATCTCGTTGTCCGTGATGGTCCAGAGCGCGTGGTTGAGGGCTTTTTCCAGGAGGGTGCTCTCATAAGGTTCGGGGCCGCCCTGTCCGTCAGGGGTCTCCGCCAGGTCGCCGTCCAGGATCTTCTGGCGGTCGTCGATCTTGAGGAGTTTCCTGAGCTGGATGTCCGCCTCCCGCACTCCGTCGAGCATCTCGCGGTTCTTGCGGAGTTCCGTGGCGAAATACTGCACTTTGAGCTTCAAGACCTCATGGTTCACCTTCATGCTCCAGTAATCGACGTTGCTGGTCACCGCCATGGCCGCCCATGAGAAGAGGCCGATGGAAAAGCCGATGAGGAAGATGAAGAACGAGAAGGAGAACTGGAAGTGGAAGCGGGAGAGGGCGTTGTGGGGCACCACCATGATGGTGAGCCGGTGCTGGAGGATCTTGAGGACCTCCCCGGACACGGAGGTACGCTTGAGCGTGGAGGGCAGGCGGACAAGGGCCGCCAGGAACCTCCACCCTTGTTTCAGACGGGTGAACGGGCCGCTATCGAGGATGAATCTCATATAAGAGCCCTCAATTTTTAACAGAAATAGCCCTTTAAGTCAAGGCATAAGGAAAAGGTTTTTGTACCCTTGACAGGGCTTGGGGGGTTGAGGTATAATTGATACTGATACTCAATATCAATATGAAAAGCCAACCCCACGAAGTGTTCCGGCAGTACCTGGAAGCCCAGGGCTTGAAGCTCACCAAGCAGAGGACGGAGATCCTGGACTATCTTCTCCGAGCCCGCGACCACGCCACGCCCGAGCGCATCCACGCGGATCTCCGGGCCAAAGACCCCATGCTGGGCCGGGCCACGGTCTTCCGCACCCTTCTCCTGCTGGAAAAGGCGGGGTTCGCAAGCAAGATCCTATTCTCGGACGGCAGTCACGGGTATGAGCACAAATTCGCCCGGCCGCACCATGACCACATGATCTGCGTGGACTGCCGGGAGGTCATCGAGTTCTCCAACGCCACCATCGAACGGCTTCAGGACCAGATCAGCCGCCGGTTCCAGTTCACGCCGCTCTGGCACCGCCATGAGATCTTCGGGCGCTGCCGCAAGTGCGGTCCGAAGCCGGCGCAGGGAGTTAAATGAGATTAAGTATCAATCAGGAGAAAAGATGCCGCTGCGGCCACCTCTTGGCCCTTTTGTCCGAGGATGGGCTGGAGATCAAATGTAGACGGTGCAAGCGGCTGGAGAAGGTGAGTCTGAGCGATTTGGTGAAAACCATCAAGGACAGAGGACTTCTAAGTCCGGAGCCATCTTTGGGCGGCCTGGGGCTTCATGCCTGCGGCGAGCCTGACAAGTAAGGAAGGTAGGACAATGAAAAGAGGGAACTGGAGTTTGTGGGTCATTGCGGTGCTTTTGGCGGGGGTGATTCCCGCGGTGGGAGCCGAAGAAAGGGCGACGGACAAGCGGGGAGAGGCCCAGGGGCCGATCAGCCAGGGGCTTTACACCAAGCCGGTGTGGAGAAAAATGGGCCAGGGCACTTATGTCGGCGGCTACGCGGACTTTGAATACAGAAGCCGCCAGGACGCCAAGCAGAAGTTCGAGGTCATTCGCCTGGTTCCTTTTATATACGCGGACATCGCCCCGGGCATCCGCTTCGCCACCGAGATCGAGTTCGAGCACGGCGGGGCCACCTCCGGCGGCAACGGCGACGCTAAGCTGGAGTTCGCCATCCTGGATTACGACCTGCTGGACGAGACCCTGGGATTCCGAGGGGGGCTGCTGCTCATCCCGCTGGGCAAGTTCAACCTCATCCATGATTCGCCCATCAACGACTTGAACGACCGGCCTTTGGTGAGCCGGTTCGTCCTGCCTTCCACCTTTTTCGAACCGGGCGCGGGGCTGTTCGGCTCGGCCTATCCGGGCGGGATATTCAAGCTTGACTATCAGATCTACGCTACCCAGGGTTTCAACGGCGGGGTGGACGGCAACGGCCGCATCCGCAGTTCGGACGGGGTGCGCGGGGCCCGCAGCAGCGTG
>MGUS01000124.1:0-847 GCA_001800085.1 Elusimicrobia bacterium RIFCSPLOWO2_01_FULL_60_11
TGCCCATCGAAAAGAGCCTGTCCGGCAGGGCGGTCCTGGAGGGCAAACCCATCGCCATCTATGACGTGCGCGAAGAGCCGGACTACCGTTATCCGGAGATCGCCCGCGAGGAGGGCTTGTCCTCCCTGCTTTCCACGCCCATGACGGTGGGAGACGACTGTCTGGGCGTTTTGAACTGCTACACGCAGGAGCCGCACCGCTTCACGGAAACGGAGATCCGCATGGTCGCTTCGGTGGCGCACCAGGCCGCCGTGGCCATCGAGAACACCCGCCTGAAGGAAAGGGCCAAGGCCAGTCAGGACGAACTGGAGTCGCGCAAACTCGTGGAGCGGGCCAAAGGGATCCTGATGAAGGAGTTCAAGCTTTCGGAGGAAGAGGCGTTCAGGGAGATGAGGAAGTCCGCCATGGACCGGAGGAAGTCGATGAAGGAGATCGCCGAAGCGATCATCCTCTCAAGAGAGCTTACGGGGCATCGGAAAAGCGGTTCGTGATGGGCATCCGGCGGTCGCGCCCGAAGGCCTTGGGCGTGATCTTGACCCCCGGAGGCGACTGGCGCCTCTTGTATTCGTTGGCATCCACCATTTTAATCACCCGTCTTACGGTCCTGCCGTCCAGCCCTTTGCGCAGAAGTTCCCCGTAGCTCAGGTCCCCCTTCACATAGCCGTCCAGTATCCTGTCCAGGAGAGGGTAAGGAGGCAGGGTGTCCTGATCCTTCTGGCCGGATTTAAGCTCCGCGCTGGGCGCCCGGCGCAGGGTGGAGAGAGGGATGACGGCCCGTCCCGCTCGATGGTTGACATACCGGGCCATCTCGTAGACCACGCCTTTGGGCGCGTCTTTCAAGACGGCG
>MGUS01000124.1:859-1871 GCA_001800085.1 Elusimicrobia bacterium RIFCSPLOWO2_01_FULL_60_11
GTATCCCCGTAAAGCGTGCAGTATCCCACGGATATCTCGGACTTGTTGCCCGTCGTGAGGACCAGGTGCCCGTAGCGGTTGGAGAGAGCCATCAAGAGCGCCGCGCGGATGCGGGGCTGGAGGTTCTCTTCGGTCGTGTCCGCGGGACGGCCCTTGAGATAGGGGGCCAGTTCCTTAAGGTAGGCCTGGTATATCCTTTGGATGGGGATTTTAAGGAAGCGGATGCCCAGGTTCCTGGCGAGTTTTTCGGCGTCGCTCCGTGTCCCTGAGGATGAGAATCTGGAGGGGAGAGTCACTCCCACGACCCGGTCCGGGCCTATGGCTTCGACCGCCAGGGCCGCGACCAGAGCGGAATCCACGCCTCCCGAAAGCCCCACCACGGCCGATTTGAAGCCGTTCTTGTCGATGTAATCCCGGGTGCCCAGAACGATGGCCTGATGGATCTCGGCGACCCCCGTTGGCATGGCTGCCTTGTCCGGCCGGATGGAACTCACTCTCTTTCCGGAGAGCTCGACATGGACGACGCGCGTGTCCTCTTCAAAGCTTTTGGCCAGCACTTGGAGACGCCCCCGCTCGTCCACCGCCATGCTCCGGCCGTCGTACACCAGCTCGTCCTGCCCCCCCGAGCAGTTCACATATACGATGGGAAGCCCGGTCTGCCGCGCCCGCCTCTTAAGGAGCCGGTGCCGGACTCCGAATTTTCCGGCAAAGAACGGCGAGGCGGATATGTTGATGAGGAGCGCGGCGCCGCTCCGCGCCTGGGCCATGCAGGGGCTCACTTTCATGTCGTCTTCCCAGATGTCCTCGCAGATGGAGATGCCCATGGGGACGCCCTTCACTCGGAAAACGCCCGGGTCCCCGCCCGGAGAGAAATATCTTTTTTCGTCGAAAACCCCGTAGTTCGGAAGGATCTTCTTGGAGTAGGTCCAGCGGATCTTCCCGTTCTGGAGGCAGACGGCGGAGTTGAAGGCCAGGCCTTTTCGGGCCAGGGCCGTGCCCACGATCAACGGCG
>MGUS01000124.1:1887-5693 GCA_001800085.1 Elusimicrobia bacterium RIFCSPLOWO2_01_FULL_60_11
TATCCCGTCCAACGCGTCACGGGCGGCGTCGAGGAAACTTTTTTTGAGAAGGAGGTCTTCGGGAGGGTAGCCGATCAGGGCGCATTCTGGGAACACCACAAGGTCCGGGGAATGGGCGCTGACAGCTTTCCTGTAATATTCGACGATCTTTTGGCTGTTGCCGGCCAAGTCCCCCACCGTGGGGTCGATCTGGCAGACGGCGATGCGGAAGGCTCCCGTTTTCATGGCTTGGCCAAACTGACGGCCAGGTCCGCCATCTTGCCGGGCGATTCCCGGAGGGACCGGGAGATCTGACGGTAACCCTCTTTCATTTTCTTGAGGATTTCGGGCGACGAAACGAACTCCCGCAGGGCGGCTTCCATCCTCTTTCCAAGGTCTTGCGATTCCGTCAAAATCCTGGCCGCGCCCAGTTTTGAAAGGGTCTCCGCGTTCCTGGCCTGGTGGTCCCCCGCGGCGCTCGGATAGGGGATGAGGAGGGCCGGTCTTTGCGTGGCCATGAGTTCGGAGACGGTCCCCGCCCCGGCGCGGGAGACCACGATGTCCGCCGCGGAATAGCAGGGGGCCATCTCATGGAAATATTCCCGCACGGCGGCCGCAAACCCCATGTCCAGGTACCTCTGCTTCAAACTCAAGGTATCATCGGCATTGCCGGTCTGGTGGATGAACTGGAGCCGCCCCGAGAGGCCCTTCAGGCTCCCCGCGCATTCCCACGCGGCCCGGTTGATGCCGCGGGCGCCTGCGCTGCCCCCGAAGATGAGGACGGTCAGTTTTCCCTCCGTGAGGCCCAAGGCCTTCAACGCGGACGGCCTGTCCTCCCGGAAGAATTCTTCCCGCACCAGGTTGCCAACCCAGACGCCTTTTTCCGGGAAATCCCGCAGGGTCTCGTCGAAACTCACGGCCACGCGCCGGGCGAAGACCGAACATATCCGGTTCGCCAGGCCCGCGACCGCGTTCTGTTCATGGACCAGGACCGGCACGCCTTGGAGCGCGCAGGCCAGGAGGATGGGAACGGAGGCGTAGCCGCCGAACCCGACGGCGGCGTCGGGACGGAACCGGCGGACCACTCCGAAGCCCTTCATAAAACCTTTCAGATTGGAGAATGCGCCGGCGACGTTCTTTAACGGAGCGGAGCGGTAGAGAGGAGCGCCTTCCAGGACGGCTTTGGGGATGTCTTCGGGCAGGATGCCGCGGGGCGCCGTTTCATTGGCCCGGAGGGCGAGCAGGACCTCGCAGCCGCGCCCTTTGAGCTTGCGCGCGAGGACCAGGGCGGGATAGAGGTGCCCCCCCGTTCCGCCCGAGGCGATGAGTATCCGCATGGCAATATGATATCAAAGTATAGAAGCGTTCGTGGCTCTCTTGGCGCTGCGGGAGATATTGAGGAGGATGCCTGCCGCCGAGAGAGTGACGACCAGGGAGGAGCCCCCGAAAGAAAAGAAAGGAAGAGGAAAACCTTTGGGCGGCAGGCAACCCGTCACCATGCCGATGTTCAAGATGGCCTGGAAAAGGATGAGCGCCGTGATGCCGCCGGCGAGCAAACTGCTGAAAAGGTTCGTGCTCCGGGCGGCGATGCGGAACCCGAGAGCGGCCAGCATGCCGAAGAGTCCGATGACGGCCCAGGAGCCCGCCAGGCCGAACTCCTCGCCGAAGATGGGGAAGATGAAGTCCGTGTGGGGCTCGGGCAGGTAAAGGAGCTTGGAACGGGAATCCCCCAAGCCCACGCCGGTCAGGCCCCCGGACCCCAGGGCCAGGATGGACTGGACGATCTGGTAGCTCGCGCCCTGCGGGTTATCCCAGGGGTTCAAGAACGCGAGCAGCCTTCTCCGACGGTAGGGTTCCAGCCAGACGGCGAGTCCCGCCAGAGGGGCGGCGATCAGGGCAAGGATCGCGATCTGCTTGAGGTTACCGCCCCCGATGAAGACCATGGTCAAGCAGGTGAGAAAGATGAGGGAGGCCGTGCCGAAATCGGGTTGGAGCAGGATAAGTCCGCAGAACAAGGAGACCATGAGCAGCAGGGGGAGGACGCCCTTCCTGAAGTTCTCCAATTTGCTCTTTTTCCGGTCGCAATAGGAAGCGACGAAAAGGATCATGACGAGCTTGGCGAATTCGGAGGGCTGGAATCCCACGCCTCCGATCCTGAGCCATCTCCTGGCCCCGCCCACCGGGTGGCCGGTCACGAGGACCGCGATCAGGCCCAAGAGCGTGAGGATGAGCAGGGGATTCACCCACTTCTGGAGTTTGCGGTGGTCATAGAGGACGAAAAAAAAGGCCGCCGCGGTGCCGATGAGCGCCCAGATGACCTGGCGCCAGAGGAAATATTTCTCATTCCCGTATTTTTCAAAGGCGTAGATGGCGCTGGAGGAATAGACGGTGACAAGTCCCAGACCCAGGAAGATCAGGAGCACCGTGATCAGCATGAAATCCGGCGGGGCCTTTTCCCTCAAGGCCTTAATTCCCGGACCCGGGCCTTGAACTGGTCGCCCCGGTCCTCGAAATCCTTGAACTGGTCGAAGGACGCGCAGGCCGGCGAGAGCAGGACCTTGTCCCCCCGGACGGCCCGGCGATAGGAGTCCTTGACGGCCCCGGCCAAGGTGCCCGAGCGGATGAACGGGGCAGTGCCTCTCAAGTCCCGCTCGATCTTTTTGGCGGCTTCGCCGATGAGGAATATCCCTTTGACTTTTTTCCGGACCAGGGTCGACAAGGGCCGGTAAGGCGCGCCTTTGTCCCGCCCTCCCAGGATGAGCCAGAGGGGCCCCGGCAGGGCCAGGAGGGCTTTTTCCGTCGAATCCACGTTCGTGGCTTTGGAATCGTTGACATAAACGACCCCCCGGACGGTCCTGACTTTCTCCAGGCGGTGCGGTACGCCCTTGAAGGTCTTCAAGGATCTTGAAATGGCCGCCGCGGGGATCTTCAAAGCCAGGGCCAGGGCCGCCGCGGCGCAGGCGTTCTCGATGTTGTGAAGGCCGGGGAGATGCGCCGGCAGGGGCAGAAGACCCGACTTGCCCATGCAGCGGTACTTGATCTTGGAAAGCCCGCGGTCAAAATATACGCCTTCCCGCACGGATCTCTTCGTCGAGATGAACAACGTCTTCGCGCGGCCGGTCCTCATCTTCCGGCACCAGGGGTCGTCGATGTTCAAGACGGCCGTGTCTCCGCCCGTCTGGTTCATGAAAATATTTTCTTTGGACCCGGCGTAGGAGGCCATCGTGGCGTGGCGTTCCAGGTGGTCGGCAGTCAGGTTCAGGACGCAGGCGGCGTCCGGCCTGAAAAAGACCGAGGATTCGAGCTGGTAGGAAGAGACCTCCAGGACCGTCCTGTCATAACTCCGCGATCTCCCGATGAAGCCGCAGAGCGGCTTGCCGATGTTGCCGGCGACCAGGGTCTTCAAGCCCCCGGTCCGGCACATGTGGCCCAAGAGCGACGCCGTGGTCGTTTTTCCGTTGGTGCCGGTGACGGCCGCGACCTGCTTGAATTCCCCCAGGCGCCAGCCGAGCTCCAGCTCGCCCAAGATGGGGATATTTTTGGCGCGCGCCCTTTCCAATATCGGAATATCCAGGTGGATCCCCGGGGAGACGACGATCATGTCCGCGTCGAGGACGCGTCCGCTGTGCCCCCCGAACTCGCTCTTGAAAGCGTTCATGCGCGACAAAATCCTCTTATCGATCCGAGAGCGGGGCCTGGATTCGCTGATAAAGACTTCAGCTCCGGCCCTTTTGAGGGCGGCCGCCGCGGATATGCCGGACCGGCCCGCGCCGAGGACGGAGGCCTTCCGGCCTTTAAGGATGAGATTCAACGGAGTTTGAGGGAGG
>MGUS01000125.1:0-1829 GCA_001800085.1 Elusimicrobia bacterium RIFCSPLOWO2_01_FULL_60_11
CTCGTGGGGCGGCCGCGGCGCAGGTCGTCGTCGTCCATGGCGGGCAGGTCGTCGTGGACCAGGGAGTAGGTGTGGATGAGCTCCAGGGCGCAGGCGGTGGGGAGGACGGACTCGCCCCTCAAGCCGCAGGCCTCGGCGGCGGCGACCACAAGCACGGGCCGCAGGCGCTTGCCCCCGGCGAATACGGAATAGTGCATGGCCTTGTGGATGACCTTGGGCTCCCGCGACTCTTTAGGAAGCAGCTGATTCAAGGCGCGGTCCACGCGCTTCCGCCACTTCTCGAAATATTTCTTTAATCTAGGGTTCAAATCAATCTCCGTAGGGGCGATTCATGAATCGCCCCTACTCGTCTTCCCCCGACAAATCAAATGGTTCCGCCTTCATCTTTCCCCCGCCCTGCCTGGTCAATATCTCCACTTTCTTCTTGGCTTCCTCCAATTTGGACGAGCACTGGCGGTAAAGGGATATGCCTTCCTCATATAGAGACAGTGATTCGTCCAGGGCCGCGTCGCCGCCTTCCAGGCGCTCCACGATCTTTTCCAGGCGCTTCATGGCCTCTTCAAATTTGACCGGCTTCTCGTCAAGCGATTCTTTTTTAGCCATTTGATTTCTCCGTTACCGCCGCGTGAATCTCGCCTTTCGACACTTTTATCTTTAAGGAATCCCCCTTCCTCACCTGTTCCGCGGACTTGACCAGGACATTCTCCGGCATCTTCCAGGCCACGGCGTAGCCGCGCGAAAGCACGGCCAGGGGCGAGAGCGCCTCCAGCTGAGCGGCCTTGCCCTGAAGGGCTTCGGTCATTTGATCGAGCTGCGTCGCGAAGGCGGTGCGCACGCGCTCCCCGAGGCTTTTCAGGGATTCCGCCTGCCTCTGCAGGACATTCTTTGGGGACAGAAGGACGAGCTTGGATTTCAGATGGTCCAGATGCTGCTCCATGGATTCCCACCAGGAATCAAAACTCCCGCGCAGTTGGGAAAAGAGCATGTCCAGGGTCCTCTTAAGGTCCGCCTTGTTCTTGACCACGAGTTCAGCCGCGGCCGAAGGCGTGGGCGCGCGCAAATCCGCCACAAAGTCGGCGATGGTGAAATCGATCTCATGGCCCACGCAGGAGATGACGGGAATGTTCGAGGCAGCCATGGCTCGAGCAACGGTTTCTTCGTTGAAAGCCCAGAGGTCTTCGATGGAGCCGCCGCCCCGCCCCACGAGCAGGACATCCAAATCGGGATGGTTCTCATTGAGATACGCTATGGCCTCGCTGATGTCATCCTTGGCCCCTTCGCCCTGGACTTTCACGGGGTAGATCAATATCTCGACGTTGGCGAAGCGGCGGTCGATGACGTTCAGGATGTCGCGCACGGCGGCGCCCGTGGGAGAAGTGACGATGCCTATCTTTTGAGGAAGGGCGGGGATGGGTTTCTTGCGTGCCGGATCGAAAAGACCCTCGGCCTCCAGCTTTTTCTTGAGCTGTTCGAAAGCCAGCTGTAGCGCCCCCGCGCCCTTGGGCTCGATCAGGGAGGCCACGATCTGGAACCTCCCCCTCTGGGGGTAGAGCGAAGCGCGCCCAAGCACCAGGAGCTGCAGGCCGTCCTCCAGCTTGAAGCGGACGGAACCCATCACGCCCCGGAAAGCCACGATGTCGATCTGGGCCTCGGCGTCCTTTAAGGAAAAGTAGCAGTGGCCTGAACCGGCCACGCCGCGGAAGTTGGAGACCTCGCCTTCTATCCAGACCTCGGCATACCTTTCCTCCAGTTCATCCTTGACCAGGCGGTTGAATTCGCTGACGGAAAAAACTTTTGGGCTCTGTTCGGCGGGGGATTCGTATGGGACG
>MGUS01000125.1:1887-5620 GCA_001800085.1 Elusimicrobia bacterium RIFCSPLOWO2_01_FULL_60_11
TAGTAGCCGAGGCCGTGGCCAAGACGATACCCCTTCTTGTCAAAAACTATGCCCGGGACGATGAGCAGGTCCAGGGTGCTGCAGCCCACTTTCTTACAGGAGAGCTTGGGTTCCGGGATGCCGAACGAACCTTTCTTCAAGTCCTTGGCGCCCGTTATCTCGAAGAACCTCATCTTGGTGTCCGATAACACTTTGGGCGCGCGCACAAGCTTCCCCTCGGCCAGGGCGCGCTTGATGATGTCCGTGGTGTCCACTTCGGAGCGGGAACTTATATAGAGTCCCACGGCCTTGGCGCGCTTCCACTGCGGGGAGGAAAAGAGCTTTTGGGCTATCTTTCGCGCCGCCTCCTTTCTATAAGAGGCGGGCAGGCGGTCGCGGAGGGCCTTATATTTGGCCCGGAGGGTTTCTTTCATGTGTGGATATTTTATAAAATAAGGCGCCAATGAAAAAAATTGTTTTGCTTCGCCACGGCGAGAGCTTGTGGAACAAGGAGAACCGCTTCACGGGCTGGTACGACGTGGACCTTTCCCCCAAAGGTGTTGAGGAAGCCAAAAAAGGCGGCCGGACCCTCAAAAAAGAGGGCTTTCATTTCGATATGGCCTTCACATCGGTCTTGAAGCGCGCCACGCGCACCCTGCAGATAGCATTGGATGAGATGGGGCAGGCAGAGATTCCCGTGGTCAAGTCATGGAAGCTGAACGAACGCCACTACGGCTCGCTCCAGGGACTGAACAAAGGCGAGACGGCGGCCAAGTTCGGGGAGGACCAGATCAAGATATGGCGCCGGAGCTACGACATCCCCCCGCCCGCCCTGGAAAAGACGGACGAGCGCTACCCGGGCAAGGACCCGCTCTATAAGGATTTGAAGCCGCAAGAACTGCCTTTGACGGAATGCCTCAAAGACACGGTGGAGAGAGTGATCCCCTATTGGAACGAGGCGATGGCTCCCCAGGTCAAGGCCGGAAAGAATATATTGATCACCGCCCACGGCAATTCCCTGCGGGCGCTCGTGATGCACCTGGACAAGATGTCCGAGAAGGAGATTTTGGAGCTGAACCTGCCCACCGCCATCCCCCTCGTCTATGAACTGGACGATTCGTTGAAACCCCTCAAGCACTATTACCTGGGAGACCCCGCCGAACTGAAAGCCCGCCTGGAAGCCGTGGCCGCCCAGGGAAAAGCAAAAAAATAACCCCCTGGAACTTTCGGCGTTTATGTTGTAAACTCCCCCAGAGTTCAATTAAGGAGGACCCCACTATGAAAATGCCCCCCTGGGCGGCGAGCGCCGCGATAGGATTCGCGCTCCTCGCATCCGCCTGCGCCCCGACATCCCAATTCGTCGTCCGCGACGAAGCCCTCTCGAAATCAGTCAAGAAGATCGCCGTGTTCCCCTTCCAGATGGCCAACGCCCGCTCCCCGGAGTTCCCCGACGAGCGCTATCCCAAGCTGGCCAAGTGGTCCATGACGAACAAGTTCATGGTCGAGGCCAGGTCCGCGCTTTCGGGAAGGTATCAGATCATCCCCCTGCAGACCGTGCTCGAAGAGCTCCAAAAGATCGGCTTTACAGAAGGTTTCGACCCCGAAAAGAGCATCTGGAAACAGATGGGCGTGCTTCTGCCCGGCATGACCACTCCGCAGGCCATCGAGATGGGCAAGAAGCTGGGCGCGGACGCTATCATCATCGGCGCGGTCTCCATCAACCAGGCGAAACCGCCTTTCGCCATCAGCCTGCGCATGCTGGACTGCAAGACCGGCAAGGTGATCTTGGGCGTCAGTTCCCAGAGCGGAGGGGGCATGAGTTTTTCGCCATGGAACGCCCCCATTAAAATGGTCGTGAGCCGCTTGGCCAAGGAGGCCCCATGAACACGCAAAAATTCAACGCGGTCCTGATCGGTTCTTTATTCCTGCTCGCGGGTTGCGGCTCGCCCACCATCAAGGGCAACATCATCTCCCAAAAACTCGGGGCCGAAATGCCGGACCTCATCAGCGTCCTGCCCCCCGACAACCACTCCAACGACCTGACGGCCGTGGAAGTCATCCAGAGGGCCGGCGGGGCCGCCCTCGTGGGCCACGGCTACTATGCCGTGTCCAACAAAGCCCAGGACGCCGCGCTCCAGAAGATGGGCATCACGGACGGCGGCCAGCTCATGGCCTTCAAAGCCGCCGACATCTGCAGGAACCTCGGAGCCCAGGGCCTCTTGTATTCCGTCGTCGAGGATTTCAACGAGATCAACATCGGCTTCTGGCAGAGCAAGAAGGTGAAGTTCAACCTCAAACTGACCGACTGCGAAGGCTAGAACCTCTGGGAAGGGGATGCCATGTTCCGGGTCCGCCTGCTGACGATCAACCCCCAGGCGGCCCTGCAGAATTTCGCGTCCAGAGCGATCGGGCAGGTGCTGGAGAGCGCCTTGAAGGTCCACCTGGTGGGCGAATCCAACATGGCGGCGCTCAAACTCGGGGAGAAGATCACCCCCTGGCCGAACGACCCCAAGGCGCAGGTCGCGAGCAGCGGCGGCGGCAGGATGAAAGCGGTCAGGAAAAGATAGGTTCCGCCGGCTCCGGGCCGGTCAGGAGAACCGCGCGCGCACGACGCGGGACAGACTTTCTTCTTTGTGCATCCGTTCGTCCAGACCGATCCTTCTGAATAGATCGGCCAAGCTGGCGAATCTTCCGTAGTCCGGCTCGAAGTCGCTTTCGAACGGCTCCCGCTCGAAGCCGGGGTTTTCCCCCACATATTCCATGTATTCATGTTCCGCGTGGTCCTCAAAGTCCGCGTTCAGAGCGTAACTCCAGGCCGGCTTGGCGACATACAGGAGCCAGCTGATGTGGTAATAGGCGAAAGCGATGACCTGGGGGAGGAACCGGTAGAGCAAAAAACTTTGCCGGACGCCCTTCTTGTGGACCAGTTCCTCCAAGATCAGAAGGTGCCACTGCTCGTTGTCCTGTTGGGCGCGGGATTCCCTCACGAACTCGAAGATCCGGCGGGCAAAGCGGGGTTCCCGGTAGGAGTGGGTCATGGCGATGTAGGCCACATGCTCCCAGGCCTGATAGGGAACGCGGGCGATCACTTCCAGCACCTTGAACTTGGCCAGGGTCTTCTTCCTTCCGTAGAGCAGATCCATGGAAACGAACAGGAGCTTTGCGAGCGCCCCGTAGCGCCTCCGCGGCTCGGCCAGGGTCCTGGCCTGTTCGGCTTTGAGATTCACCGGATCCGCGACTGCTTTTACGTCTTTCGTTTCCATTTGGACAACCGCTCTTTGATCTTCTTCTCCTCGCCCTCGTCCGAGGGTTCGTAGAAAATCTTCGGGTCGGGCATGTATTCCTGGGGCACCCAGTGGCCCGGGAAACCGTGCGGGTACATGTAGCCCTTCCCGTGCCCCAGAGCTTCCTTGTCCATCGTGGCGTCCTTCAAATGGTTCGGCACCGCCCTCCGTTTTCCCTTCTTGACCTCCAAAATAGCCGCGTCGATCCCCACATAGGCCGCGTTCGACTTGGGCGCGCAAGCCACATAGGTCGCGGCTTGCGCCAATGGGATCCTCCCCTCCGGCATCCCCACCAACTCTACGGCTTGGAACGCGGCTGACGCTATCATGAGCGCCCGCGGGTCGGCGTTCCCCACATCTTCCGAGGCGCAGATCAATATCCTTCTCGCGATGAAGCGCGGGTCTTCCCCCGACTCGATCATCTTGGCCATCCAGTAGAGCGCGGCGTCGGGGTCCCCGCCCCGCATGGA
>MGUS01000125.1:5658-6130 GCA_001800085.1 Elusimicrobia bacterium RIFCSPLOWO2_01_FULL_60_11
CTCTGCACGCTCTCTTCGGCTACCGCCAGGGTGAATGGGATGACGCCCGCGTCATTCGGGCGGGTGGTGTTCACACCGATCTCGAGCGCGTTCAAGATCTTCCGGGCATCGCCGTTGCTCATGTTGATGAGGTGCTTCCTGGCGTCCGCCGCGATGTCGACCTTGAAATCCCCCAGCCCATATTCCGAATCCGCCAGCGCGCGGTCGATGATCCGATCCATGGCTTCCTCGCTCAAGGGGTTGAACTCGAATATCTGGGAGCGCGAGCGGAGCGCGCTGTTCACATAGAAATAAGGGTTCTCCGTGGTGAGCCCGATGAGGGTGATGGTCCCCCGCTCCACATCGGGCAGGAGAGCGTCTTGCTGGCTCTTGTTGAAGTGGTGGATCTCGTCCACGAGCAGGATGGTGTTCTTTCCCTGCGCCTGGCGGCGGAGTTTGGCGCCCTCGATCTCCTTGCGCAGGTCCGCCACGC
>MGUS01000126.1:0-3041 GCA_001800085.1 Elusimicrobia bacterium RIFCSPLOWO2_01_FULL_60_11
ACTTTCGTGGTCGATGTATTGTGAGCTTCTCAAGGAGGACGATTTGAAGGCGAGGTCATTCTATGAAATTGAATGCATTGAAAACCTCTGGTCCGTTCGAGAGCTCAAGCGCCAGATAAATTCCATGTTGTTTGAGCGGCTGGCATCAAGCCGGAACAAGAGCCGGGTTCTCCGGATGGCTCACAAAGGGCAGCTCATTCAAAAACCGGAGGACTCCATCAAGGACCCTTACATCCTTGAATTCCTGGGATTGAAGGAAGAATCCTCCTACACGGAAAGCCAGCTCGAAGCGGCGATCGTCGACAAACTCCAGCATTTCCTGCTTGAACTGGGCAAAGGTTTTTCCCTGGTCGCCCGCCAGAAGCGCATCACCATCGCCAACAGGCACTATTTCATCGACCTGGTGTTCTATAACCGGATTCTAAAATGTTTCGTGCTGGTAGACCTTAAGCGCGGAGAATTCGACCATGCCGACGCCGGGCAGATGAATTTTTACCTGAATTATGTCAAAGAGAACGAGGTGACTCCAGGAGAAAATCCCCCCATCGGTCTTATCCTTTGTTCCAAGAAGAACGAGGTGTTCGCCAAGTATGTTTTGGGAGGCATGAACAACAAGATATTCGCATCAAAATACAAGCTGGCCTTGCCAACGGAAAAGGAGCTGGACAAAACTTTGAGGATAACCAAGAACTAACCCACTTCCCCCCGCCCCTCTCCAAGCCGGAAAAGGCGCGATTTTTGGATGCCCCTTTAACGGCCCCAGCGAGCGAGGGGTAGCGTCGAATCACCCGCCAGCACACGTAGCGGATGGGGAGGCTCCGCGACGAAGTACGCGGAGGGGAAACCGACGGGACTGGTTTCCCATAAGGTCGTGTGCCAGGGTGATGAGGCGCTACCCCTCGCGAGCGCACAATTCTACGCAGGTTGACATAATTCCCCTCCCCCGGGCCGGTCCGCCTTCGGTATCATAATCTTGTTAGAACAATATAGGAGGAAATCATGACAAAACAGCTATCCAACGGTTACAAGACCTTGCTCTTGGAGATCAAGAGCCGCATCCGCAGCGCCCAGTATGAGGCGCTCAAAGCGGTCAACAAAGAGCTGATCGGGCTGTATTGGGACATCGGGAGGATGATCGTCTCGAGGCAGAAGGGAAGGAGTTGGGGCAGGTCCATTGTTCAGAAACTAGCCCGGGACCTTCAGGCCGAATTCCCCGGGATGCGGGGGTTTTCTTCTCAGAATCTGTGGTATATGCGGCAGTTTTATGCGGAATATCACGGGAACCAAAACCTCCAACCACTGGTTGGAGAAATCAGCTGGACGAAGCACATCGTCATTTTGGCAAAGTGCAAGGATCCTTTGGAACGGGAATTTTACATTCGCATGGCCCGGAAAATGGGGTGGTCCAAGAATGTTCTGATCCATCAGGTGGAAAACAAGTCATATGAGAAAACCCTCCTGAACCAGACGAATTTCAACAGGACTCTTCCGGATAAGATCAGAAATCAAGCCAAGCTCGCGGTCAAAGACGAGTACAGCTTTGATTTCCTGGAACTCATGGAAGACCACAGTGAGATGGAGCTGGAAAGGGCCTTGATGGCCAAGATCAACCGTTTTCTGATCGAGATGGGAGGGGTCTTCTCATTTATGGGAAACCAGTTCCGCCTGGAAATCAACGGCAATGAGTTTTATGTGGATATCCTGCTTTATCACAGGCGGCTCAAATGTCTGGTGGCGATTGAGTTAAAGGCCGGTGTCTTCAGACCAGAACACGCCGGGAAGATGCAGTTTTATCTTGCGGCTCTGGACGATAGGGTGAAGATGCGCGAAGAAAATCCGTCAATCGGCATCATCCTCTGCAAGTCAAAGGATAAGACCATCGTTGAATATGCCTTGAAGAACACGAGGAAACCGATCGGGGTTGCGACTTACCGCATTGTCTCAGTTCTTCCCAAGGAACTCCGGGGCCAGCTTCCCGCACCCAATCAAGTCAAGAAGCTATTATCAGACTTGATATAGGCTGCTTCCTGGCTGGAAAATCCGCGATTTTGGGGGCTAGGCGGCTTTGCGGTGGTGAGTGGATTTGGGGTCCGGCAGGACGCCGATCTTTAGGCCAAAGGCCTTGAGGACGCTTTCCAAACTATGGACTCTCGGGTTTCCGTGGGCTGAGAGCATTTGATAAAGGTTCGCCCGGTTCAGTTTTGCGCGGCGGGCTAGACGGGCGATCCCCCTCTGTGCTTCCGCGACATCCCGCAGCGCCTCCAGAAGCAGAGCGACATCTCCCTCCGCAAGGACCGCGTTCAAGTATCCGGCGGCTTCAACGGGATCCTTAAGCGACTTGATGAGGCTTTTTCTGAATGATTTCGTGCGTTTCATCTTCTTTCTCTATAATCCTTCCAATATTCACGCGCTTTGAAGATATCCGATTCTTGCGTGCTTTTGTCCCCTCCGCAGAGGAGGATGACCAGCGTCTCTCCGTCTTCGCCGAAATAAACGCGGTATCCGGGACCGAAATCTATCTTCAACTCAGTGATTCCTTGCCCGATAAAGCGGTGGGAACCGGGATTCCCCATTTCCATCCGCCTGAGCCTTGCCTTGATGATGGTCCGGCCCTGCCGGTCTTTCAGGTTCTCCAGCCATTCCTCGCAGGGGGCCTTGCCGTTGGCGGCGACATAGTATCGGGCCTCTCTTCTCCGGGTCTCCATGTCAATTGTACGCCATAACATACATACTGTCAAGGGCTGTGGTTCTCATGCCCCTACTATACCGAGGTTGGATCGGTAGGACTAGACGGCAATTATGTCAACCTGTGTAGAATTGCGGGCTTTACCCCCGCCCCCCTGTTTGGTAGAATCAAAAGCTATGGTTCCCGTCAAGAAAGCCATCCTCGCCTACTCGGGCGGGCTGGACACTTCCGTCATCATCCGGTGGTTGATCGAAAAATACCACTGCGAGGTGGTGGCCTGCTGCGTCGACCTGGGCTCGCTCGAAGGCGGGGCCAAGTCGTTCGGGGAGATCCGGGCCAAGGCGCTCAAGACCGG
>MGUS01000126.1:3090-7041 GCA_001800085.1 Elusimicrobia bacterium RIFCSPLOWO2_01_FULL_60_11
TTCATATTCCCCGCCGTGAAAGCCCGGGCTCTCTACGAAGAGACCTATTACCTGGGCACGGCCCTCGCGCGGCCACTCATCGCCAAGCACATCGCCGAGATCGCCAAGAAAGAGAAGGCCGACGCCGTCTCCCACGGGGCCACCGGCAAGGGCAACGACCAGGTGCGGTTCGAGATAGGATTTAGGACCCTGATTCCCGGGGTCAAGATCATCGCCCCCTGGCGGGAATGGAAGATACGGTCGCGGGAAGACGCCATAACCTATGCCAAGAGATACGGCATCCCCGTGCCCGTCACGAAATCAAAACCCTATTCGTCGGACGCCAACATGTGGCACATATCCTATGAGGGCGGCATCCTGGAAGACCCGGCCAATCCGTATCCTGAAGACATCTTCCAGATGACCGTCTCTCCCGAAAAAGCCCCCAACCGGGCGGAGAAGGTAGAGATTGGTTTTGTTAAGGGCGCGGCCGTTTCCGTCAACGGCAAGAAGCTGGACCCGGTCAAGCTCGTGTTCCTGCTCAATAAGATGGGCGGGAGGAACGGCGTGGGACGGACGGACATCGTGGAGAACCGGCTCGTGGGCATGAAGTCGCGGGGCGTCTATGAATCCCCCGCCGCGGTCCTGCTTTACGCGGCGCATCGGGAGCTGGAATCCTTGACTCTGGACCGGGAGACCTTCCACTTCAAGAACACTCTTTCGGGCAAGCTGGGGGAGATGATCTACAACGGCCTCTGGTACACCACTTTGAGAAAGTCCCTCTCCGCTTTCGTGGAGCAGACGCAGAAATTCGTGACGGGCACCGTCGCGCTCGAGCTCTACAAGGGCAACGTGAAGACCCTTTCCAGAAAATCGCCCCATTCTCTTTATTGGGAGCAACTCTCCACATTCGGCTATTCCGGGGAGCAGGTCTACGACCACAAGGACTCCGAAGGATTCATCAAGCTCTTCGGCCTCCCCCACACGGTCGAGTCCCTCCTCCGCTCCAGGTAATTTCATGGAAGATTACATCTCGTCATTCTCGTTCGACCGGCGGCTTGCGCCCTATGACATCGAGGGCTCCATCGCCCATGTCCGGATGCTCTCCGCCAAGCGCATCGTCCCCTCCAAAGACGCGGCCAAGATCATTCGGGGTTTGAAATCTATCGGGAGCGACATCGCCAAGGGCAAACGGCTCCCCAAGGCCGAGGACATCCACTTCGCGGTCGAAGCCGAACTGGTGCGGAGGATCGGCGATGTGGGCAAGAAGATGCACACGGCCCGGAGCAGGAACGACCAGGTCGTGCTGGACCTGAAGCTCTATGTCCGGAAAGCGGCGAATGATGTCATAGGCAAGATTGTGAAGACACAAAAGGCGGTCTTGGGCTGCGCGTCCAAGAACAGCTCGGTCCTCATGCCCGGCTACACTCACCTTCAGCACGGCCAGCCGCTCTTTTTCGCGCACCACATCCTGGCCTATGGCTGGATGCTGGAACGGGACAAGGGCCGGTTCAAAGACACTTTGAAGCGGCTGGATGAAAACCCGCTCGGCGCCTGCGCTTTTGCCGGCACGGCCTTCCCCATCGACAGGGCCAAGACAGCCCGGGCTCTGGGGTTCTCCAAGACATCCGAAAACTCCGTGGACACGGTCTCCGACAGGGACTTCATCGTGGAGTTCGTCTTCGCCAGCGCGCTCCTCATGACCCACCTCTCGCGCTTCGCCGAGGAGATGGTGACATGGTCGTCATCCGAATTCGGGTTTGTGAAGCTGCCCGAACACCTCACTTCGGGCTCCTCCATCATGCCGCAGAAGAGGAACCCGGACACGGCCGAGCTCATAAGGGGCAAGTCGAGCAAGACCATCGGGAACCTCACCCAGCTTCTCTCGCTCATCAAGAACCTCCCGCTTTCCTACAACCGCGACCTGCAGGAGGACAAACCGCCCCTCTTTGACGCTGCGGACACGGCGCTCGCCTCGCTCGACATCGCCGAGCAGACATTCGCGGGCATGAAGGTGAACGCGGAACGGATGGACGAGGAATGCAGGAAAGGGTACCTGCTCGCCACGGAACTGGCGGATTACCTGGCGCGAAAGGGCATGCCTTTCAGGAAAGCCCACGCCGCGGTCAAGCAGCTCATCAATAGTTTGCGGATCAATTTCAAGTTCGGCGAGGATTTGGAGAACGTGCCTCTTTCCGAGCTTAGGGAATATTCCACATTGTTCGAGCAGGACATTTTCAAGCATCTTTCGCCCCGGCTCAACGCCGCCGCCAAGAACTCCTACGGCGGCACGGGAAGCAAGGCCCTGGCCGTCCAGATCCGCAACTTCAAGAAACTCCTGAAATGACCCCACCACCTGCTTGCTCGCCTTCGGCGAGCTCACACTGTTGTGTGCTTTGCACAAAGCAGGTGGTGGGGTGATCTACGCGGTCTACCACTCCCCCACGGAAACCGCGGGGCTCGTCGGCCGCGCCCTCAAGGAACTGAAGCTCAGCTTCAAAGAGATCCGCCCCTTCGGAGGCCAGGCAATTCCCAAGAATCCCCCGGAGCTAGAGGCGTTGATTTTAATGGGCGGCCCGATGAACGCGGATGAGACGAAGAAATATCCCTATTTGGCGGAAGAAGTGAAGTTGATCGAGAATATGGTCAAGGACGGAAAGCCGGTTCTGGGCATATGCCTGGGCTCCCAGCTCATCGCCAAGGCCCTGGGCTCAAAGGTCTACGCGAACAAGGCGCGGGAGGTGGGCTGGAAGCCCCTGGAACTCTCGATGCAGGGCATCATGGACCCGCTTTTTAAGGAATTCCCCAACAACACCAAGGTGCTCCACTGGCATGGGGACACATTCGACCTGCCCAAGGGGGCCGTGCATCTGGCGAGCACGGAGCTGTGCAAGAACCAGGCCTTCAGCTACGGAAAGAGCGTCTACGCGCTCCAGTTCCACCTGGAAGCCACGCCCGAGATGGTGGCGAACTGGGTGGAGACCGACGAGGCCTACATCCGGGGGGCCAAAGAAAGCCCTGACGATATTCTTGAAGACACGCCGGTGGCATTTAAAGAATTGGACCCGGTGGCAAGAGAGCTTCTTAAATCATATTTTTCCGCCTTGGCCGCAAAGGGATAGAATCTCCGCGCATTCAGTAAGTTCAAGGAGACAAGTGAGAGAAGAAAATAAACCAAAATATCCCGGCGGGCACTGGAAGCGCTGGATTCCGGCGGCCATTTTAGTTCTGCTTGTTTTTGTCGCCTATGGGCCGGCCATGCGGGCGGGATACATTTGGGACGACGACCTTCTTCTCACAGACAACCCGAACCTCACCTTGCCCGGCGGTCTGCAAAAAATTTGGTTTTCAGGCGAAAATGTCCAGTACTATCCCATGGTTTTCACGTCCTTTTACATAGAAAAAAAATTATGGGGAAACGACCCCGCAGGCTATCATGCCGTCAACATATTTTTGCACGGGTTGAACGCGGTATTGATCGGACTGATATTGAAAAGGTTAAAAATGAAAAACGCCTGGCTTGCGGCGGCAATCTTCGCTTTTCATCCGGTACACGTGGAAAGCACGGCCTGGATCTCGGAAAGAAAAAACCTGCTGTCTGGTTTCTTTTACCTGTCGTCCCTGGGCGCCTACCTCAAATATGACGAAGGCGAAGGCCGGCGATGGTACGGCACGTCCCTGCTCCTTTTTACGGCGGCGCTTTTAAGCAAAACTGTGACGTCCACTCTTCCCGCCGTGATCCTTCTATTGAACTGGATGAAAAATGGATCATTGGATTCCCGCACATTCAGGCGGATGGTCCCATACTTTTGCATGGGGGTCGGGATGGGGCTGATCACAATTCAGTTTGAAAATAAAGGAGGGGCCATGGGAACAGGGTGGATCTTTTCATCCGCCGAACGTTTTCTTATCGCCGGCCGGGCATTGTGGTTCTACCTGGGGAAGCTGGTTTGGCCCGCCGACCTGATATTC
>MGUS01000126.1:7060-16625 GCA_001800085.1 Elusimicrobia bacterium RIFCSPLOWO2_01_FULL_60_11
TCGATGCGGGCGACTTCACGCAATATCTATTCCCCTTGACGTTCATGGCCCTGTCCGCCATTCTTTGGATTTTCCGGCGCCTTATCGGACGGGAACCCTTGACCGCGGCGCTGTTCTTCGCGGGCACCCTGTTCCCCGCTCTCGGATTTTTCAATCTTTATCCGATGAGATTCTCCTTCGTTGCCGACCATTTTCAGTACCTGGCCAGCATCGGCCCCATTGCCGCCTTTGCCTGGCTGATGAATCGGTCAAGTGAGCGATCAGTCACTTATGGTCGAATTTCCTCCTGCGCGCTGATTCTGGTTCTTGCCGGCCTGACCTGGCGCCAATCCGGCAACTACCGCGATCTCGAGACCCTTTGGCGCGTTACGCTCACAAAAAACCCGGAGTGCTGGATGGCGCACGATAACCTGGCCAACCTGTTGGTTAAAAAGGGCAAGACCGGAGAGGCCGAGAGCCACTACCGAGAAGCGATCCATCTGAAACCCGACTATGAGGAAGCCCGAAACAATCTGGGCGCGATCCTTCTTGGGAAAGGGAAGTACTCTGAAGCGGAGACTCAATTTCGGGCCGTGATCCAAATACGTCCGGATTACGCCAAGGCGCACAATAACCTGGGCGCCGTCCTTTACCGCCAGGGCAATGAGCAGGGCGCCGTCACCTGTTTTAAAAATGCCCTTCGCCTGAACCCGGAACTCAAAGACGCGCAGGACAATCTCAATGCCGCACTGGGGGTCCCATAACGGCCTCCCCTGACTTCCCATCTCCCCGGCTGAACGCCGCCGCCAAGAACTCCTACGAGGCCTACATCCGGGGGGCGAAAGAAAACCCCGACGGCATCCTTGAGGACACCCCCGGGGCTTTCAAGATCTTGGAGCCGGTCGCGGTGAAGCTGCTTACTTCTTTTTTTTCTTCGTGCTCATAGCCGCGAATTCGGACACGGAATTGAGGCTCACGAGGCCTTTCTCGAATTCCCCGCCCACCATCTTGTCCATGTTCATGAACACGCCCACCGCCTTGCAGAGGAAGCTGTTATCCCCTTCCATGCTCCAACTGACCGCGGTCTGCTTGCCTTCGGGCTTGAATGTGAACCCGGAGGTGTGGCTTGCTTTCATCGGCTTCAAGAACTCCAAACTGAACTTGATGAACTCGTTCGGGCGGCTCTCGACGATGGTCGAGCGGCCTTCCCCCACCTTCCTGTTGCCGGCCCAAATTGATACAGCGCCCACGCCTGCGGCAGGGCCTTCGTAGGACTGCTTCATCGCGGGGTCCATCTTCGCCCAGGGCGACCAGGCCTCCCAATTGCGGAGCACATTGACCTGCTGGAACACGACCACGGGAGGGGCGTTGACGACGGCGCTCCGTTCGACGTGGAAATGCGAGGGCAGGGTGGCGACATAGGCCGCGAAGACGGCCACGACGACGATCAGGCCGACGAGTATCTTCTTAATCATAGGGTTAGATCTCCTTGTTATGAAGCGACAACTTCCATAATATGAGTATACCCTAAAACTGCTAAAATGTACGGATGCTCAAATATTCGGGAAAATCACTTTACGCGGAAGGCGTTTCCGTCTCCGCCCTGGCCGGCAAGCTGGGCACGCCCCTCTATGTCTACAGCGCCGCAAGGCTGCTCAAGAACTACCGCGCCTTCGACTCGGGCTTTGCCCGATTGCCCCACCTGGTCTGCTTCGCATTGAAGGCCAACAGCAACCTCTCGGTGGCGCGCACCTTCGCGCGCTCGGGCGCCGGCGCGGACATCGTTTCCGGCGGGGAACTTTACCGCGCTCTTCTGGCCGGTTTTTCCCCCAAGAAGATCGTTTTTTCCGGCGTGGGCAAGACCCGCGAAGAGATGAAGTCCGCCCTGGCCAAGGGCATCCTCTGCTTCAACGTGGAGTCGGTGGAAGAGCTCCAGTCCCTGAACGAGACGGCGCGGAGCATGAAAAAGAGGGCCCCCGTCTCCCTGCGCGTCAACCCCGAAGTCCAGGCGGGCACGCACCGCCACATCACCACGGGCACCAAGGAGAACAAGTTCGGCATCCCCAAGAGCCACATCCTTTCGGCCTATGAGACGGCCCGCCGCCTGCGCAACATTGAAATTGTCGGCCTGCAGGCCCACATCGGCTCGCAGATCACATCCGTAGCGCCTTTCGAACGGCTGGTCATCGTGCTGCTCGAGATCGTGGACCAGCTGGCCGGGCGCGGCATCCGCTTGAAGCACCTGGACCTGGGCGGAGGGCTCGGAATAACGTATCATAGGGAGGTCCCCCCCACTCCTGCGGATCTCGCCCGGGCCTTCGAGCCCCGTCTGAAAGGACGCACGCTCAAGCTCCTTTTTGAGCCGGGAAGGTTCCTGGTGGGAGAAGCGGGCATCCTGGTGACGCGGGTGCTTTACCGCAAGAGGACGGGCCACAAGACCTTCGTGGTAGTGGATGCGGCCATGAACGACCTGGCCCGCCCCGCGCTCTACGATTCGTATCACGAGATCGTCCCCGCGCGCAAGAACGGGAACGCCAGGGAGACCGTGGACGTGGTGGGCCCGGTCTGCGAGTCCGGCGACTATTTCGCGCGGGCGCGGAGCATCCCTTACTCCGAGCGGGGCGATTACCTGGCCATCAAGAACGCCGGGGCTTATGGCTTTGCGATGTCGTCCCAGTACAACTCCCGGCCGAGGGCGGCGGAGGTCATGGTGTCGGGCAGGAAGTGGCGCGTGGTGAGAAAGCGGGAGACATTAGAGGACCTGATCCGTGGCGAAAAATAGCGCATATCCCTTTTACAAGATGAGCGGAGGCGGGAACGACTTCGTCATCTTCGACAACCGGAAGAAGACCCTTCCGGAGGACTACTCCGCTCTGGCCAAAAAGGTGTGCCACCGGAAGTTCTCCATAGGCGCCGACGGCCTCCTGGTGCTCGAAGAAGCCCCTTCCGCCGATTTCCGCATGGTCTATTACAACGCCGACGGCTCCCGCGCGGAGATGTGCGGCAACGGCGCTCGCTGCATCGCCCGCTTCGCCAACGTCCTGAAGGCCGCGCCCGCCAAGATGAAGTTCGAGACGGACGCCGGGACCGTGGGCGCCGAGGTCGGGGAGGAATCCGTCAAGGTCACGCTGGTGAACCCCAAGGACATGCGCCTGGACTTCCCTTTGAAGATGGACGACCAGAAGGAGTTCAACGCCTCCTTCATCAACACGGGCGTGCCCCACGTCATCGTGATGGTCACCGACGCCGAAAAGATATCGGTGGATGAGCTGGGCCGGAAGATCCGCTACCACAGGGATTTCGCCCCGGCGGGGACCAACGCCAATTTCGTCCAGCTGGTGGACGCCCATCATCTGGCCGTGCGCACCTATGAGCGCGGGGTGGAGGAAGAAACCCTCGCCTGCGGCACGGGAGTGACGGCGGCCGCGGTCGTTTTCGGGGCCAAGAAGCTCGTGGAGTCCCCCGTGGACTGTCTGACCAAGGGCGGCGAGACCCTGCGCGTCCATTTCCGCATCACAGAGACAGGACAGAGAAAGGCCATCACCGACGTGGTGCTGGAAGGCCCCGCCACGGTCAGTTATCACGGGGAGGTCATTCTCTGATGTTCACGGGTTCCTGCGTCGCGTTGGTGACGCCGTTCAAGAACGGCCGCGTGGACGGCAAGACGATGCGCGAGCTGGTGGAATTCCAGATCGAGAACGGGACTTCGGCCATCGTCCCCTGCGGCTCCACGGGGGAATCGGCCACGCTCACCCACGCCGAGCACCACCGCGTGGTCGAGATGGTGGTCAAGACCGCCCGGGGCCGCATCCCCATCATCGCGGGGACGGGTTCCAATTCGACCGCGGAGACCATCTCGCTGACGCGCCACGCCAAGCAGGCGGGCGCCGACGCCGCCCTCATCATCATCCCCTATTACAACCGGCCCACCCAGGACGGCATCGCGGAGCATTTCTACCAGGTCGCCAAGACCGTGCCCATCCCCATCATCGTCTACAACATCCCGAGCCGCACGGGGACGAACCTTCTGCCTTCGACCCTGGCCAGGATTGCGGCACGGAGCCGGAACATCGTGGGCATCAAGGAATCCTCCGGGGACCTGGAACAGATCTCCGAGATCGCCCGCGCGTTCACGGGAAAAAAATTCTCCGTCTTCTGCGGCGATGATTCGCTCACGCCTCCCGTCCTCTCCATCGGCGGCAAAGGCGTGATATCCGTCCTGGCCAACATCGCTCCGCGCGACGTCCAGGATCTCTGCACCTCCGTCATGCAGGGCGACCCGGACCGGGCCCAGGCCCTGCACCTGAAGATGTCCCCCCTCGTCAAGGCGCTCTTCATCGAGACGAACCCCGGCCCCATCAAGACGGCCATGGCCTACCTCGGCATGTGCTCCGCCGAGATGCGCCTGCCCCTATTCCACATGCGGGCGGAGAACAAGGCCAAACTCATACGGGCCATCAAGGCCTACGGGCTCAAGAGACCCGCATGACCCCGATCATCGTCTTCGGCGCGGCCGGCCGCATGGGGACCCGGATCCTCGAATTGGCCGCGGAGGACCCCGGATTCGAGGTCGCCGGCGCCGTAGAGCACGACGGCCACGCATCCTTGGGGACGAGGATCCTGAACGGAAAAATCATCATCACATCGGACCTGAGCGCCTTGAAGGGCAAGGCCCGTTCCGCCGTCGATTTCACGACGCCGCAAGCGACCCTGGCCCACCTGGAGATCCTCTCCGGCTGGAAAGGCACGGCCGCGGTCGTCGGCACGACCGGGTTCTCGGAAAAAGAGAAGGGCTGGATCAAGGATTTCTCCCGCAAGATGCCCATCGTGATGTCGCCCAACATGAGCCGGGGCGTGAACCTGATGCTCCGCCTTGTGGCGGAGTCGGCCCGCCTACTGGACGGCTACAAGATCGACATCGTCGAGGCGCACCATGTCCACAAGAAGGACGCGCCTTCGGGCACCGCGCTCGCCCTGGCGGGACAGATCCCTCATAAGGTCGAGATCCGCTCCATCCGCGAAGGCGAGATCGTGGGAGAGCACACGGTGGGTTTCGAAACGGAGGGGGAACGGCTCGAGATCAAGCACATCGCCCGCTCGCGGGACGCTTTCGCGGCGGGCGCCCTGGACGCGGCCGTTTGGGCGGCCAAAGCGGGCCGCAAGCCCGGACTTTATTCCATGAAAGACGTCCTCGGAGGATGATCTTCCTGCGGTTCGAATCCCACGGAGAAGCGCAGTACGGCGTCATCGACCGCCATGACATCACCCCTATCTCGCCCCACCCGTTCGGGCCCTATGAAGAAACGGACGACCCCATCCCTCTTGCCGAAGTCCGCCTGCTGGCACCCGTCGCGCCCGGCAAGATCGTCGCCGTGGGCATGAACTACAAGGCCCACGTCAAGGAAATGGGCCGCGAGATCCCGGAGGAGCCCGTGCTCTTCATGAAGCCCCCTTCCGGCGTCATCGGTTCACAGGACGCCATCCTTTATCCTAAAATGTCCACTCATGTGGACTATGAGGCCGAACTCGCCGTGGTGATCAAGAAGAAGGCGAAGGACGTCGCTGAAAAGGACGCTCTCGATTTCGTCTTCGGCTACACCTGCTTCAACGACGTGACCGCCCGCGACCTGCAGAAGAAAGACAACCAGTGGACGCGCGCCAAGGGTTTCGACACCTTCGCTCCCATCGGCCCCTGGATCGTGACGGACCTGGATCCGGGCCATCTGCCCATCGAGTGCCATTTGAACGGCGCGGTCAAGCAGAAGGGGAACACGCGGGACATGATCTTCAGCGTCCCCTACTTGGTCTCTTTCATCTCCCGCGTCATGACCCTGGAGCCGGGGGACGTCATCGCCACGGGCACGCCGCCGGGCATCGGCCCCATGCAGACGGGGGACAGGGTGGACGTGAGCATCGAAGGGATCGGGGTCCTGAGGAACACGGTGGAGGCCGGAACATGAACCTCCTGAAAAAACTCTGGATGGGAACGATGGACCTTTTCTCGGACCGGGAAGAGCCGGACGAACCGTTCTACGACCCGGTGCATCTGGCCGGCGTGATCACGGCCGTCCTATTCTCCTTCGGGGCCGTTTTCTGGCTCCTCTGGACCCTGCTCGTGTTCGGGGGCGGGCTACCCCGCAAGATCGGCCCGGCTTTCCAAGTCCTGTTCACCGATAAGAAACTTTCAGATTTCGGGTGGGTGGGTTACCCCTACGAGCTCGGCGTCTTCGAAGGGTTCGCCGCCAATCTCATGGCTTTAGTCCTGACCATCGCGTTGATCACGGGGCTCTGGTGGATCCTGGTGAAAGGAAGATACTCCCGTGGCCGTTGAGTTCAGCCGCCGCCTCGCGAAACTGCCTCCGTATCCCTTCGCGGAGATCAACCGCAAGAAGAAGCAGGCCATCGCCGAAGGGAAAGACGTCATTTCTTTCGGCGTCGGCGACCCGGACCAGCCCACGCCCGGCCACATCGTGAAAGCCGCCCAGGCCGCCCTCGAGAACCCCAAGTACCATCACTATCCTTTCGACGCCGGCCTCTCCGAGTTCCGCAAGGCCGTCTCCCAATGGTATGCTTCCCGTTTCAATGTCACTTTGGATCCGGACACGCAGGTGCGCGCCTGCATCGGCTCCAAAGACGGCCTCTCGCACGCCCATTTCGCCCTGCTCGACCCGGGGGACGTGGCCCTCATGCCCGACCCGGGCTATCCGGTCTATGCCACAAGCACCATCTTCGCCGGCGGCAAGCCCTACGCCCTGCCCTTGAAGGAGAAGAACGATTTCCTTCCCGACCTGGAGGCCGTCCCCAAGGCGGTGCTGCAAAAGACGAAGATCCTTTTCCTCAATTCCCCCGGCAACCCCACTTCCGCCGTGGCGGACGGAGCGTTCTTTGAAAAGGCCGTCCGCATGGCCAAGAAATACAATTTCGTCATCCTCCACGACGCGGCCTACTCCGAGATCTACTTTGAGAACCCGCCGATCTCATTTTTGTCCGTCCCGGGAGCGGCGGATGTGGGAGTGGAATACCACTCCCTTTCCAAGACCTACAACATGACCGGCTGGCGCATCGGGTGGTACTGCGGCAACGCCTCTATTGTGGGAGTGCTGGGCAGCACCAAGGAAAATTTTGATTCGGGGGTTTTTGAAGCTGTCCAGATCGCGGGCGTGTCGGCCCTCACAAGCCCACAGGACTGCGTGCGGGACATGAGGAAACTCTATAAGGAAAGAAGGGACCTGCTCTGCGACGGGCTCAAAAACCTGGGCTGGAAGTTCCGGCTCCCCGAGGCCTCTTTTTACATCTGGGTCCAGACGCCCAAGGGTTACACATCCAACAAGACCGTGGAAAAACTCATCGACGACGCTTCTCTCATGACTATCCCGGGCTCCGCCCTGGGCAAGCACGGCGAGGGCTACATCCGCTTCGCGCTCACCGTCCCCAAAGAACGCATCCAGGCCGCGCTCTCCCGCCTCGCCAAGATCCGCTGGTAAAAAGAACTATTTGAACTCTACGGGGCTCTTGTCTTCTTTGTAAAGGAGATAAGGCCTGCGCGCTTCCTCGAATTTGCGCGCGGCGTCGCGGATCTGGATGACGATGGTCTCCGCCGACTGGCTCCGCTCGATCATGTCTTTGAATTGCGTTCCCCCTGTCACTCTCGCCACTTCGTCCCACTTGGGCTTGAAATCATCCGGATAAAGGTCCGTGAGTATGCGGAAAACATGGACGAAGAGGTCCACGGGCCTGGCAGCAGCCCTGTCCTTTAAGATGACCTTGACCCCGCGGCACTTCTCTCCTTTGTAAAGATCGTCCTTGGGCGTGAACGATGTCGAGCGGAACTCGAAGCCGGGCGTGCTCATGAATCTGAGCCGCTCGACCAGCTGGTCGCCTTAGATCCAGGGAGCGCCAAAGACCTCGAAGGGCTCGGATGTGCCCCGCCCCACGGAAAGATTCGTCGCCTCGAACCCGCCGATGCCGGGATAAAGGACCGCAGCGGTGACCGTGCGGATATTGGGGGACGTCGGGCGGAATTTAAGGCCCGTGTCCTCCCAGCTCATCGGGCGGCTCCACCCTTGCATCTGGACGACCGTCAGTCTGGCATGGATCCAGGCGGTCCCGTTGTGCCACTTCGCGATCTCGCCCACGGTCAGGCCGTGGCGCACCGGGACTTGAAGATAGGCCGTGAAATGCTTGATGGAAGGGTCCAGAGGCACTCCTTCCACGATGCTTCCCGTGAGGGGATTGGGCCGGTCCAGGACGACGAATTCGATGCCGGCCCTGGCCGACTCCTCGAGAGCGTACGCCAAGGTCGTGGTGTAGGTGTAGAACCGCGTGCCGATGTCCTGGATGTCAAAGACAAGGGCGTCCAGGCCTTTCAACATGTCAGCCGTGGGGCGCTGTGTCTTGCCGTACAAGCTGAAGATCGGCAATCCGGTCTTGGCGTCTTTCCCGTCCTCCACGGCCTTGCCGTGCTCCGCTCTGCCGCGGATGCCGTGTTCCGGCGAAAAAAGCTTGACGAGTTTGACTCCCGGCGCCGCGTGGAGGACATCGATGGTGGACCGGCCCTTGGAATCCATGCCCGTATGGTTCGTGATGAGACCCACGTTCTTGCCCTTCAACTCCTTGAAACCGCCCTTTTCCAAGACATCGATGCCGAGAAGGACTTTGGCGCAGGCCGGCTGCGCGGCCAGAAAGAACGATACAAGGAGCGGCGAGAGCTTCATCGGATGCCCTTGAAGCGCGCTCCCGGGGTTATCTTCCCCAAGATCCTGACACCCTTGGCTCCGGTGCCTGACGGCAGATGGTTGATTTTTCCGGATGCCGCCTGAGCGGCGAAGTAAGCGAAGGCCAGGGGTTCCTTGGCCTGGGGATGGATCCCAAAATCCGAGATCGAACGGACTTTGACGGAGCGGAAGAGGGCGCGGAGATGGTCCATCAAGGTCTTGTTGAAGACGCCTCCCCCGCTCACGACCAGTTCCTGAACGGGGAATTTCGGGAATATGAGCCGTTCGTGGGCGACGAAAATGGTGAAGGCCGTGAAATAGGTCAGCGTGGCCAGCAGGGTTCCCGGCTTGGCGTGGAGGAGTTCTTTCGGGATGAAACTTTCATTGAAGAGCTCGCGTCCGGACGATTTGGGCGGATTCTTCGAGAAGTAGGGATGGGCCGCCATCCGGGACACGGCGCTCAGGTCGATGGTCCCCACTGCGGCAAGGGCGCCGTTCGCGTCAAAATGTTTTCTTCCTTTAGACGCGCGGGTCGCGGCCCAGTCCATGAGGCAGTTGCCCGGGCCCGTGTCGAAAGCGACAGGATGGCGGATAGAGCGGCCGACGACGCATGTATTGGCGATCCCCCCGATGTTGAGCATGCTCCGAGCAAACCCGCTCCCGAAGAATCGCCGGTCAAAAAAAGGGACGAGAGGCGCGCCCTGGCCCCCGGCGGCGATGTCCCGGGGGCGGAAATCCGAGACCACGGTCACACCCGTGCGTTCGGCGATGACGGAACTCTCCCCGATCTGGAGCGTGGAAGGCGGTCGCCGTGGCGACCGGTCGCCTCGGGAGACCGGCCGGCCTGAAGGATCGTGGAAGATCGTCTGGCC
>MGUS01000127.1:0-3039 GCA_001800085.1 Elusimicrobia bacterium RIFCSPLOWO2_01_FULL_60_11
AGATGGTGCCCTTCTGCAAGACGGGCGGCCTGGCCGACGTGGCCGGGGCGCTCCCGGCGGAGATCGTCAAAGCCCTGCCCGGAAGCCGCGTGGTCTGCTTCCTTCCCAGATATAAGGCCGTCGACGCGGCCCTGCACGGCCTGAAAAAGATCCCGTTCGCCCTGGAGATCCCCGTGGGGGACAGGACGGAGACCGCCCGGTTCTTGATCCACAAAGCGGGCAAGGTGGAGACGGTGTTCCTCGACCACCCCGGATATTTCGGCCGGCCCGGCATCTACGGCGAAGGCGGCAGCGACTACCCTGACAGCGCCGAGCGCTACGCCTTCTTCTGCCGCGCCGCGCTCGAGTACTGCGGGAAAGCGAAGTTCGCGCCCGCCGTCATCCACTGCCACGACTGGCAGACGGGACTCATCCCGGCCTACTTGAAGACCCTCTACGCCAAGGACGCGTCCTTCAAAAAGACCCGCTCGGTCTTCACCATCCACAACATGGCCTACCAGGGGAATTTTCCCAAGGAATCCCTGCCCTTGACCGGCCTGCCCTGGAGCGTTTTCACGCCCGACAAACTCGAGTTCTTCGGCTTCATGTCCTACCTGAAAGCGGGACTGGTCTTCGCCGACCGCATCACCACGGTGAGCCCGCGCTATTCCCGCGAGATCCGCACGGATCCCAGGTTCGGCTGCGGCATGGAAGGGCTGCTGGCCCGGCGCGCCAAGTCCCTTTCCGGGATCCTGAACGGTCTGGACGTGGACGCGTGGGACCCTTCCAAAGACCCGATGATCGAGTCGAACTATTCCGTCAAGTCCAAAGACCTTTTGACGGCCAAGGCCGAGTGCAAGCTGGGCCTCCAGGCCCGGGCGCGTCTGGCGCCCGTCAAGGACGCGCCCCTGATCGGCATGGTCACGCGCCTGGACCCCCAGAAAGGGTTCAAGATGCTCCTGCAGATCCTGCCCAAGATGGCGGCCGAACACCCCAAGTCCCAGTGGGCGGTGCTCGGAAGCGGCCTGCCCGAGATCGAAAAAGAGCTGGAGCTCCAGGCGGGGCGGTTCCCCGGAAGGTTCTTTTTCCACAAGGGGTTCGACGAACCCCTGGCGCATCAGATCTACGCCGGCGCGGACATTTTTTTGATGCCTTCGGAGTACGAGCCCTGCGGCTTGGGGCAGATGATAAGCATGCGCTACGGCACGGTCCCCGTGGTGACCCCCACGGGAGGGCTCGCCGACACCGTCGGGCCGGATACGGGTTTTGTCTGCGCGGAAACATCCGCGCCCGCCCTGCACCAGGCGCTTTGGAAAGCGCTCAAGGCATTCGAGGATAGGACTCTGTGGTCGCGTCTCATGCGGCGCGGCATGATGAAGGATTTTTCCTGGAAAACTTCCGCGCGCAAGTATGCTGAGCTCTACAAGCATGGATAAGCGCGCCGCCGCCGTCCTGGCCCTGCTCTGGCTTCTGCTCGCCGTCCCTTCGACGGTCAAGCGGTTCCGGGCGGAAAAGAAGGACAAGACCGTGGAGCTCTGCGTGTCTTTGAGCGAGACCCGCGAGCTCGCGGGAGACGCGGACCTGCTCAACTTCCTCGAGCGCTGCCGGATCGTGGGAGTGCGCTCGCTCGCGCTCGAGCCCGATTTCCAGGGGGCGCTCCCGGATCTCGGATTCTCCTTCGCGCTCCTGATGGGCTCGGAAGGGCCGTTCAAGCTCCCCGCACCGGAGAGGTTCCCCGTCGGGACTTATGTCGTCATGCCGGACGCTCCCGACATCTACGGCCAGGGCCTTTATTTCGCGCGGGATTTCGAGAACGAGGTCAAGACGGGGGACTCCCGGTTCGCCCTGTTCGACATGAAGGCCAGGTCCCATGAACAGGCCCTCGGCCTGGCAAAGGCATTCCCCAGACACGTCATCAAAGCCCACACGGTCCCGCCCCGGGAGACCGCGGCCCTCCCCAGGAAGGTCCTGATCTCAAGGTGGGAAAGGGCGGTCTCGGAGAGGGGCTGCAGGTTCCTTTACCTCCATTGGAGCCCGCGCTGGAACGCCGAAGAGAACCTGGCCTTCCTGCGGGAACTGCGCGGACGCCTGCGCCTGAAAGGGTTCGAGTTCGGCGCTTCCGCCGGAGCCGCGGACGCGGTCTATGTGGAGCTTCCCGGCCGCCCCGGACGCCTGGTCCTGGCCTGGCTGGCGGCGGCGCTCACGCCTCTGGCCGCGCTCTTCCGCATCAAGAAAAGCTCTCAAGTCCCGGGCGGTCCCCTGCGCGTCTGGGGCGAGGCCCTCCTCTTCCCCGTCCTGGGCGGCCTCACGGTCTCGTTCCTTTTGCCGGACACGGTCTTTTCCAACGGCCTTGAAGCGTTCCGCGGCGTAAAGGCAGCCTTGATCGTCCCTCTGCTTTTTGCCGGGCTGATCCTTTGCGACCGGGAAAAAATAAAAGAGTTCTTTGAGAGCAAGATCTCGGTGCGGCAGCTGGGACTGCTGTTCCTGGCCCTGGCCGTCCTTTGGGCGATGCTGGAGCGGAGCGGGAATTTTTCAACGCTTGTGAGCGGGCCCGAGACGCGCCTGCGGGAAGCGCTCGAGGACCTTCTCGGCGCGCGTCCCCGTTTCAAAGAATTCCTCATCGGCCACCCTCTCCTCATCCTGGGCGTCTGGCTGGGCAAGAACGTCCGCGAAGGTTCAAGGGACGAAGAGCTCTCCCGCGCCTGCCTCTGGGCGGGAGCGGTCGGCCTTGTATCCGTCGCCAACAGTTTCTGCCACCTGCACACGCCCCTGTCCGTCACGCTCCTGCGCACGTTCCACGGCGCGTGGCTGGGGGCGCTCATCGGGGCGGGGCTCGTCCGCGCGGTCCAATGGCGAAGAAGATCCTCCTAGCCGGCTACTATGGATTCGGCAACCTGGGCGATGACATACTCCTCGAGACCTACCTCGCCCGCTTAAGACCCAGATTCGACGTCTCCGTCCTTCTCCCCGGCCAGCCCGTCGACCGCTGGTCTCCCCGGGCCGTGGTCCGCGCCGTAGCGAACACGGACATCCTCCTATTCGGGGGCGGGGGGATCTTTC
>MGUS01000127.1:3072-5530 GCA_001800085.1 Elusimicrobia bacterium RIFCSPLOWO2_01_FULL_60_11
TCCTGGGCCAAGGCATCGGCCCGCTCTCCCCGTTCGGCCTTCCGCTCACACGCGCGGTCCTTCGCCTTGCGGAAAAGATCACGGTCCGCGATGCCGCGTCCCTGGAACTCCTCGAAGGCCTGTCCGTTTCCCTCTCGGCGGATTCCGCGCTCCTTTGGGAAGGCCTCCAAGGCCCGGCAGGACGTTCCCCCGCCGCCCCGCCCAAGAAGATCGTCTTCATCGCCCGCGAGGGTCCGGACCTGGACGACGCCCTGCGGCTCGTCAGGGACCTTGCGGAAAAGTCCGGCGCCGCCGTCGAAACATTGCCGTTCCAGCCCGCGGTTCCCCGTAAAACCCTCGAGCGCCTGAAAGAAGCCGACCTGGTGGTCTCCATGCGCCTGCACGGCCTCATACTCGCGGCGGCGCTCGGCATCCCGTGCATTGCTGCCCATGACGACCCCAAGATCCTCGCCTGGGTGGCCGGCTCCAGGGACATCGCGGGCCTCCGCGCTCTGGCGGCGGCGGATTTTGAGTGGCTCGACTCATTATGATATACTCGTTGAATTGAATCTGCTGATGTCGGTCCGCGAGTTCCTCGCGCCCATTTTCAGAAGGCGCTGGCTTCTGCTGGGGATCCTGCCCCTCTGGATCGTTCCGTTCTCGCTGCTCCGCACCCTGGAGCGGGACGGCCGGGAGATCTTCGCGGCGCAGAAGAACGCCCTCATCCTGGAGGTCTATTCCCGCACCGACCTGCCGTCCGACGCCTACCCCCTGCTTGAAGAAAGCCTGAGAGCCCTGCCGGACGTGAAGGAAGTGACCGCGGCTTCACCGGAAGAATCCCTCAAGCGCGTGGCCGACGACCCGGCCTTGGGGGTCGATTCCACCTGGCTCAGGAAAAAGATGGCGGACATGAAAGGCAAGGACACGCTCCTGCCCTGGAGCTACGACGTCTATCCGGAAAAGTGGGACGAAAGCTCCCTGTCGGACCTCACGCGGCGGATCGAGGCCATCGAAGTGGGCCGGGGAAAGGTCAAAGCCGTCTCGGAGGTCCACTATGACCGGGAACGCCGGGCCCTGACATTCGCTCTTTTCAACTATGTGCGCTGGATCCGCCGCTCGCTCGGCATCCTGATCGCCGTGGGGCTGTATGTGGGGGCGTTCTTCGCCTTCAAGGTCAGGAAATACTATTTTGAGCAGGAGAACTGGGCCCGGGAGGCGGGGGGATTCCTCATCCTGGCGGTCCTGGGGGGGCTGTTGAGCCACGGGCTGCTTCTGTCGGTGCTTTCCCAGGCCTTCTTTCCGGAGACCTTCAACTGGAAGGTCTATGTGGGAAGGTTCCTGCCGCTGGAGCTCGCGCTCTCGGTCTATTTCTGCCTCTGCGCCCATGCGGCCCTGGTCCTCGAGCGCCGCCGCTAGGACAACGGTCCTGCTCTGCGGAGCGCTGCTCGCGGCATCGGCAGCGAAGGCGCAGAAGCCCAGCTCGATCCGGGAGCTGGACAAGAAGATCCGGGCGGGCAAGAAGGACTTGAAACAGATCGACGACCAGATCAAGAATCTGGAGAGCGAAGGCGAACGCTTGAGGCAGAATGAAAGTTCGCTGGAAAGGACGCTCAAGGAGCTGGATGCAAAGATCGAGAATTCGACGCGCCGTCAGGTGCGGCAGAAGATATCCATCCGCGAAACGGAAGGCCGCATGAAGGCCCTTCAGAGCCAGGCGTCCGTCCTCTCCAATGAAGGCCGGATGTGGGAGAACGTCGCGGTGGCGGACGTGAACGCCTATCATGTCAAAGCCCTGTTCCCCCAGCGCCTCACCGGCCACCCCATGCGCAGGCGGGTGCTGCGCGCGGTCCTCGCGCTCCGCATCGAACAGATCCAGGACACCCGTTCGCGGCAGGTCGTCCTCGCGGGCAAGGAGAAGGACCTGGCCGCCTCGAAGGAGAAACTCGTGCGCATGAAGACCGAGATGGAGAACGAGATGTCCGGGCAGAAAAGATCCAAGGCCGACAAGGGGGAGCTTTACAAGACGACCCAGGGCCGCCGGGTCATCGCCGAAGCGGAGGCCCGCAAGCTCAAGGAGACGCGGGAGGAGCTGGAAAAATTGATCGGAAAACTGGCGGAGCGGAAGGAAAAGACCCTGGCCGCCCAGCGCGAAGAGGACCTGCTCAAAAGATCCTTCCGGGAGAGGCGCGGGAACCTGCCCTGGCCGGCGGAGGGCGCCGTGACAGCCCGTTTCGGGCGCCAGAAGCACCCGGACTTGGACATCACGGTCATCTCCAACGGCATCAAGATCAAGACATCGCCCGGCCAGGCCGTCAAGTCCGTGGCCAAAGGCACCGTCGTCTACGCTTCGGATTTCAGGTCCTACGGCCGCACCGTGATCGTGGACCACGGCGGGGAGACCTTCTCCGTCTACGGCCTCCTGGGCGACATCACGGTCAAGGAAGGCGAAAAGGTGGCCAGCGGCATGGCCCTCGGGACG
>MGUS01000127.1:5538-6580 GCA_001800085.1 Elusimicrobia bacterium RIFCSPLOWO2_01_FULL_60_11
CGAGAACCCGCCGCAGATCTATTTCGAGCTCAAGAACCAGGGGCGCTCAGAGAACCCCCTGCTCTGGCTCCAAGCCAAGTAAAACGATAAGGAGTCCATCTTCCATGAAAAACAAGCGCATGAACAGATCGAAAAAAATGATCGTCGTCCTGGCCGCGGGCCTGATGGCTGCGCTGCCGCTCCTGTTCGCCGCCACCGGCATCGACAAGACCCTGGAGGACCTGAAGATCATCTCCGAGGTCTTCGACTACATCCAGAAGAATTATGTCGTGGAGAAAGACCCCCAGACCCTGATCTACGGCGCGGCCCACGGCATGGTGCGCACGCTCGATCCCTTCAGCCAGTTCCTGGAACCCGAGCCCTTGAAAGAGATGCAGACGGAGACCGAAGGCAAGTTCGGGGGACTGGGCATCCGCATCGAGATGCGGGACGACTGGCTCACGGTCATGACGCCCATCCCCAACACCCCGGCCTACCGCGCGGGCATCCTCCCCGGCGACAAGATCATCAAGATCGAAGGCGAGAGCACGCAGGGCACCACGCTCCAGGACGCCGTCCGCAAACTCCGCGGGCAGCCCGGCACCCAGGTCGCCATCACCATCGTGCACGAGGACATGAAAGAGCCGCTCGAGCTCACCCTCACGCGCGAGGAGATCAAGATCGAATCCGTCCGCAGCCACATGCTCGAGAACAAGATCGGCTACGTCCAGCTCATCGAGTTCACCGCCAAGACGGACGAGGACATGGTCAAGGCCTTGAACCAGATGAACGGGCAGACCAACGGGCTTCAGGGCCTGGTGATGGACCTGCGCAACAACCCGGGCGGGCTCTTGAACGTGGCCGTGAGCGTCACCAAGAGGTTCCTGGACGAGAACAAGCTCATCGTCTACACGGAAGGCCGCAAGTCCGACCGCGTGGATTACAAGACCGACGCCGCGGGGCCTTGGGCCAAGATCCCGCTCGTCGTGCTGGTCAACGGCGGCTCGGCGTCCGGTTCCGAGATCGTGGCCGGCGCGTTCCAGGACCACAACCGCGCCCTCCT
>MGUS01000127.1:6694-8459 GCA_001800085.1 Elusimicrobia bacterium RIFCSPLOWO2_01_FULL_60_11
CATCGAAGTTCCCCGCGAGATGGAGATCAAGATACGCCGCCAGCAGGAGGAGATCTTCGCCCGCGACCGCGCGCCCAAATCCGTGGTGAAAAAAGAGGAGCAGGTGGACGACACGGCCTTGAAACGCGCCGTGGAATTCCTCAAAGCCGGCAGCATCTTGAACCGCAAGCAGCCGTAGTCGACCCGTTGGACGTCCTCGGCATCGAAAGCTCCTGCGACGAGACAGCGACCGCGGTCGTCCGCGACGGCAGGAAGGTCCTTTCCAACATCGTGTTCTCCCAGCAGGACCTTCATGGGGTCTTCAGGGGGATCGTCCCCGAGATCGCCAGCCGGGCGCATCTGGAAAAGATCAACGAGGTCCTCGCGCTCGCACTCAAACGCGCTCCCAGATTCGACGCCATCGCCGTGACCGCTGGCCCCGGCCTGATCGGTTCGCTTCTGGTGGGAAAAATGGCCGCGGAGGCCCTGGCCTGGGTCGCAGGCGTGCCGCTCACGGGCGTCAACCACCTCGAAGCCCATCTCTTTGCCAATCTCCTTGAGGATCGCGGCTTGAAGCCCCCTTTCATCGGCCTGGTGGTCTCGGGCGGCCATACGGATCTGGTGGAAGTCCTGGATTTCGGCAGGTACCGCGTCCTCGGGCGCACGCGCGACGACGCCGCGGGGGAATGTTTCGACAAGGCCGCCAACCTGTTGGGACTGGGTTATCCGGGCGGGCCCGCCATCGACCGACTCTCGGCCAAGGGGGATCCGCTCACGGTGGATTTCCCGCGCCCCTACCTGGAAGGTTCGTGGGATTTTTCATTCTCGGGCTTGAAGACCGCCGTGGCCTATTACATGAAAACGCCGGGGAAAAAAGCCCGCAAGGCCGACATCTGCGCGTCGTTCCAGGCCTCCGTGGTGGACGTGCTGGTCTCCAAGACCCTCCTGGCCGCGCGCCGGTTCGGGCGCAAGAACATCTCCATCGGAGGCGGAGTGGCGGCCAATTCCGCTCTGAGGAAAAGGTTCGTCGAGGAAAGCGAGAAGCGCGGCCTCAATATCCATCTGCCTTCCAAGCGTCTCTGCACGGACAATGCCGCCATGATCGCGGCCCTGGGGTACCACCGCCTGAAAGCGGGAAGGACGGGCGTCGCCGTGGACCCGTCGCTTCCCATCCAAAACTGGAACTAGAGCGCGATGATCCTCGGTTTAAGGATATCCCTCGTTTCCCTGGCCCTGGCCTTCGCGTACTTTTTCGGAGAGACGATGGAAGAGTTCCTTTTTCAGGTCATCCGCCTCTTCCTGGCGGTGGACCCGTCCAACGCTCTCCGCTGGAACCTCATCCACGCCGCGGTCCTTCTTTTTCCTCTCCTTCTTTTCGGCATCGTCATCTCCATCGCCTCGGTGGACGACCCCCTTTTGGGACGGCGCGCCAGGACTCTTGTGGCCGGCATGGTCCTGGGCCTCTCGGCCTTCCGTCTCTATCAGGTCTGGTGGATATTCAACTCGGCCGGGACCGAAATGCTTAACTGGACGCGGCTGGTCTTCTTGGAAAAGGCCGGGCCCTTTCTTATTCTGGGGGGGATTTCCGCGCTTCTTCCTGCCATAAAGGAAGAATCGAAGGATTCTATTTTCTACGCCGCCCTCGCTTCTCTCTGCATGTTCCTCTGGCTCGTCATCACCCGCAAACTGCCCCCGGGGCAGACCCATGCTGAGGCCCTGGCGTCCTTCCTTATCTGCATATCGGCGGGCCTGGCCGTCGGGGGGTTCGTCAAAAAGGCCAAGGAAT
>MGUS01000127.1:8494-9331 GCA_001800085.1 Elusimicrobia bacterium RIFCSPLOWO2_01_FULL_60_11
TGAAATGATGAATTAAGTAGGGTGTCCCCTTGACAGAATACTCAACTCCTGGTATAAATTAGACAGAACGGAGCGCGAAAAGACCCAATATACTATTGGCGTCTTACTTTTTTGACCCAAAAGGTGAAGTGGACTTCTTACTTTAACTATGGATAACGAAGAGCTTCTTAAGATAAGCGCGGTGGCGGAGCAGGCCCAGGTGGCCGGTTCCACCATAAGGCATTACACGGACATGGGTCTCATCCGCGTGGCCGGCTACACCGACGGCGGCCAGCGCCTCTACTCCAAGACGGAGACCCTCGAACGCCTGGCCCGCATACAGGCCTTCTCCCGCCGGGGGCTCACCCTCCCGGAGATCAAGATGGCCATGGAAGGGAAATCAAGATCCAAGAAGATCCTCATCGTGGATGACGAGCAGGAGGTCTCCGAACTGCTCGTGGAACTTCTCAAGTCCAAGTTCCCCGATTACCAGGTGAGGGTGGCGGGGGACGGATTCACGGCGGGGCGGCTCATCGGCGAATTCTTCCCGGACCTGATCGTCCTGGACCTGATGCTGCCCGGAGTGGACGGATTCCATGTCTGCCGCCAGATCCGCCAGGACCCCCTGCTTTCGGGTATCCTGGTGCTGGCCATCACGGGATTCGACTCCTCTGAAATGAAGAAGAAGATCATGGACTGCGGCGCCAACGATTACCTGGCCAAGCCCATGGAGAACAGCGAATTCATCGCAAGGATAAAGAAGCTTCTGAACCCGTCATGAAGATGAGGACGACTTTCTTCATTCTGATGTCCGCCGCGCTCGGAGCGCAGACGCTCCTGGCCGTCCCCAGAGCGCCC
>MGUS01000127.1:9350-9938 GCA_001800085.1 Elusimicrobia bacterium RIFCSPLOWO2_01_FULL_60_11
CCTTGAGATGGTCGTCGGCCGCGGAGGTTGCCTCCTACAGGGTCATCCGCACCAGTGTCTTGACGGGGGGGACGACTTCCGTTTCATTCACCGTTTCCGCCGCCTCATCCCCCGCTCTCACAGATTCCACCGTTTCCGGCCGCACCTTCTTCTACAGGGTGAGAGCCGTTGACGCGGGCGCTTCCGAGTCCCCCGACTCGGAGGCGGCTTCTTCCGACGCCTCGAACACGGCCTACTTCATGGCCGATGACGGGGCGTCCTTCGCATCCGTCCCGGGGACCTTGAAAGCGGCGCTCGACGCCGAAGGCACCGCCCTCCGAGGCACGCGGGTTCCCCAGACGGAAGGCAACCGGGTCTACCGCTCCATCCGCTTCGACGCGGTGGACACGGTCACGGACCAGACGCGCGCCAACTATGTGCTGTCTTCTCCCGCCTCCTTCGGCATCGCCTACTCCGTGGGCGGGGACGGGATCGTCCACCCCAATATCAAGCCGGCCGTGTCCTACCCCGATGCGGCCGGCGCCCGCTCTGCCTTCTCGATATACTGGAATAACGGGGAGAAGTTCATCAAGGTCGGAAGCTCTGTCA
>MGUS01000127.1:9953-12150 GCA_001800085.1 Elusimicrobia bacterium RIFCSPLOWO2_01_FULL_60_11
GGCGGCCGTAGCGATCTCCCGCCTGCCGGGTTCCTACCAGCTTCAACTGGTCTCCCAGCCGCTCGCCGCCCAGCTCAACGGGGTCTACCCGCGCGTCATCAGCCCCAACGGCGACGGCGTGAACGACCGGGTCTTCTTCCTTTTCGAGAACCCGTCCCAGGCCCAGGCCTCGGGCTCCATCTACGACGCCCTCTCCTCCCGGGTATCGGACTTGAAGACCACCGACCTCTTCGGAGGGGATACCGTGCTCTACTGGGACGGCACCGACACCGCGGGCGCGGTGGTCACGGGAGGCTACTATATCTACAAGCTTGACGTCGGCGACAGGAGTTTTTCGGGGACGGTCGCCGTAGCCCGATGACTTCTGAATCTGAAGGGAATAGAAAATGGAGAATGGAGAAATTGAATTTAAAAATCAGTTTTACTCTCCTGCTTTTAATTTCTCTATTCTCTATTCTCGATTCTCTACGCGCTTCCTTTGAATCAGTAGGTACAGGAGCGCGTCCCGCGGCCCTGGGCGCGGCCTATTCCGTGGTGGCCAATGACGTCTACGCCATAAGGGAGAACCCCGCGGGGCTGGTGTATCTGAAGCGCAAGGAATTCTCCGCCACTTACGGGCTTCTCCACCCGGGCCTGGACGACAGCTCCAAGATCAGCGACTCCTTCGCGGCCTACGCCCATCCCATCGGCCCCGACGTCGGCACGGCCGGCATATCGTTCAATCAAACGACGCTGGAAGGGCTCTACCGCGAGCGGGTCATCGCTCTCGCCTACGGTATCCGCCTGCGGCAGCGATGGGCCGTGGGAGGGACGCTCTAGCATCTTTTCCGCAGTTTCGGCGTCCCTTCGGGCCGCACCTCGAACAGCGGCGTGACGGACACGACGCTCGCGGACCCGGCTTTTTCGGACGGCGCCTCCCGCTGGAACACCGGCATCGACCTGGGCGCGCTCTACCGCCCGGCCTACAATTATTCCTTCGGCTTCGGCATCGAGAACCTGAACGAGCCGGACATGGCCGTTTCCGAATCCAACCGCGACCCCGTCTCCATGACCCTGAAAGGCGGCATGGCCTATACCGATGACACGCTCACCCTCATGTCCGCTCTGGACAGCGGCAAGTCCGCCAGCGGAGTCGACCGCGACATCCGCTTCACGATGGCGGGGGAAAAATGGTGGCTCGGCTCCGGTTTCGCCAACGGCGACCTGGCTTTCCGCGGCTCGCTCGCTTTCGGCTCCCGCAACTTCGCCCGCATGGCCATGGGCCTTTCGCTCCGCATGAAAGCCATGCAGCTGGACTACGGGTTCTTGATGCCCCTGCGCGGGGCCACGCTCGGCACCACCCAGGGCAACCACCGCCTCTCCATGACGCTCCGCTTCGGCCCCGTCATCGTGGAGCCGGACTACGAAGTGCGCATGCGCTCCGCCGAGCTGGACATGAAGAAGGCGCAGAGAGAGGCGGAACTGGCCGCGCAGGAAGCCGAGCGCCTCGCGCGGGAGATGAAGGACTTGAAGGCCGAGTCGGAAGCGCGGGCCCGCCAGAGGCAAGTGCTCCAGGCCCCGCTCGACCTGCGCGAGTTGGCGGCGAGGTTCGCCGAAGAGATGGAGCGGTACTGGAAGAAGAAATCCGGCGGCGCTTCGAGCGGCGAGCGCATCGCCATCCTGAAAAAGATCCTGGCCGGATTCGGCGGCAAAGACCTGGACGTTTCCGTGGCAGAGGACGAGCTCTCGGAACTGGAAAAGGGCAGGACCGCGGCCCAGGAGGACCTGGCCGTCTCCTGGAATTATTACAGGAAGATCGCCGACCGGGGCGCGAGCATCCCGGAGCGGGTGCGCCTGCTGGAGACCCTGATCGGCCGCTTCTCAAAGACCGGCGCGGACCTCTCAGAGATGCGCGGCGAGCTCGATTCTTTGAAGGGCCGGTGAGATGAACTCCCTGGAAAGCCGGCTCCGCTCCCTGAGCTTCAAGAAAAAGCTCGTCCTCTCGTTCTCGCTCATGCTCTCGCTCACTTTCATCCTGGGAGCCGCGCTCCTCTCCTCCCTCTACGAGCTCAAGCGCCAGGCGGAGGATTATGAACACCTGCGCGCCTCCTACGAGATCATGACGGAATCCGGGCAGATATTCGCCAAGATGAGGCGGGCCCTGGACGGCTATCTCATCGGCTCCGCCTCGGACCGGCAACGATACGAGGGCCACTCA
>MGUS01000127.1:12171-15242 GCA_001800085.1 Elusimicrobia bacterium RIFCSPLOWO2_01_FULL_60_11
AACTTGAGACGTCGGTGCAGGCCTTTTTGGCGCAGCTCAAGCCCGTCCTCGAACACGCGGACCAGGGCCGCCGCACCGAGGCGATCCTGGAGATGGAGGATCGCGCCCTGCCCACCCTGGACGGGGCGGCCAAGAGGATGGAACTCCTCACCTTGTCCGCCAAATCCCAGGCGGACTTTGCCTGGGCGGATGCCAAGCGCTCGGCACGGCGCGCCTTGATATCGTCCGGGATCTTGTTCCTTTCCCTCATCCTCGCCGGCGCCGGCCTCTCCGTGGGGCTCTACCGCTCCATCATCCATCCCCTGGCCAAACTCCGCGAAGGGACGAAGCGGGTGGCGGAAGGAGAGTGGAACCTGAGCATGGATCTCAAGGGCCCGCCCGAGATGGCGGAACTGGCGGGGTCGTTCGAAGATATGGGCCGCTCGCTCATCCGCCTCCAGGTGCAGGTCACACAGCTGGACCGCATGTCCGCCCTGGGCACCCTGGCCGGCGGCGTTGCGCACGAGATCAACAACCCGCTCACCGGGGTCCTCGGACAGGCCCAGTTCCTGCTCGAAAAACTCTCCCCCGAAGACCCGCTCCGGGGCAACGTGGAGCGCATCGAGCGAGGTGCCCAGAAATGCCGCAAGATCGTGCGGGGACTCCTGGACTTCTCGCGCCCCACGGACTATGTCTTTGCGGCCGTCGACGCCGATACCGTCATCGACCACGCCTTGGGGCTCTGCGAGGCCGAGATGACGCTCAAGAACATACAGGTGCGGCGCATCAAGAGCGCCTCCCCCCTGCCCAGGGTCTGGGCCAGCGAGAACCACCTCGAGCAGGTCTTCCTGAACATCCTCCTGAACGCTCTCCAAGCCATGCCCGCGGGAGGCATGCTGACCATCGAACCCGTCGTGGAGCGGCCGGGTTACCGCCCGCAGGAATTGCCCTGGAACGAAGGCATCGACCGGCACGGCGACCACCTGGCCGTCACTTTCGAGGATTCGGGCATGGGCATAGCGCCCGACATCCTCCAGCGCCTTTTCGACCCGTTCTTCACCACCAAGGAGCCGGGCCAGGGCACGGGCCTCGGGCTCTCCATCTCCTACAACATCATGAAGGCGCTCCGGGGGGAGATCTCGGCGGCCTCCCCCGGGCCGGGCCGGGGGGCGGCCTTCACGGTCAGGATTCCCTGCGCGAAAGATGATAAAATGCTTGTGAACGACGCGTCTTCTCTCGGCTCGGTGGAGAAGCGCCTGTCGGATTTTGAGAGGAGATTCGAAGATGGAATTTGAGCTGGCCCAGTCCGAGATCCACGCGGAGACGCTGCGCGTCCTCCAGCAGAGGGTCGAAAAGGAGAAGCGCTACTGGGAGAACCTGATCGCCTCCAAGGAAGATGCCATCGCCCGCCTCGAGCGCGAGGTCTCGGACCAGACGCTCAAGACCGACCGCCTCCGCGAGAAGATCCAGGAACTCCAGTCGGAGCAGGCCGGCATCATGCAGCAGTCCTTCTCCGCCCTGGACCTCCAGAAACGCTCCCTGAACTCCCACATCCAAAAATTGGAAGCCGAGCTCGAGGCCTCCCGCAAGGACATGCTGGACTTGAAACTGGACCTGGAAGAAGAGCGCGGTCTCAAGTTCAGGCTCAAGCAGGAGTGGGAAGAGAAAGAGAACAAGTGGCGGGAGGTTGAACAGCGCCGGGAATCGGAGATCGAGAACATCAAGAAGGACGTTTTCGCCAAAAGGGAGGCGGAACTCGAAGATTTCACCAAGGTCGAAGAGACGGTCAAGAAGCTCAAGCGGGAACTCTCCGACGCCAGGACTTTCTGGGAAGCGGAAAAGGCGGGGCTCCAATCCCTTCTGAACGAAAAGGACTCCCAGATCGGCAACGCCCGGGATGAGCTGGCCCAGACCCGGAAGAAACTCGAGGCCGAAAAAGAAGAAAGGCGCCTCTCGGCCGTGGAGAGGGAAAAGCAGGCCGGCAAAGCGGAGGAGGACCGCACGCGCCTGACCGAACAGATCCTCCTGCGCGAAACAAGGATCAAGGAGTTGGAACAGGACCTGGAAAGCGCGTCGAGGGAGAGGCGGGAGAGAGAGGAGAATTTAAGGATGAGGGAAGAGCGCATCATCGCCGACGAGGAAGCCGTGCGCCGCCGCCGCGAGGAATGGATCGACTCCGTCCGCTCCCAGGCGGGCCAGGAGCTCAACATCTCGGAGAAATCCGTGGACCTCCTTTCAAAATTGGAATCCAAACTGGGCCTGCGTCCGCCCTCCATCCCCTATTCCCAGGCCGTCAAGCTCTCGCCGCCCCCTTCCATCCACAAGGACGCCGACCGCGGCCTGGAAGATATCGCGGAAAGATATCCCGTCCTGCGGGGCGGCGTCACTTTCTTGAGAAAACGCGAAGGGTGGATATTGGTGGCGTCGGGGCTCATCCTTTTCTCGCTCACGATCGCTCTCTTCCTTTTCGAGAGCAAAGGGCGCAAGAGCGCCCGCGCGCAGACGCTCCTGCAGAAAGGCAACGATTATTTCACCCGGGGGGACATGGACAGGTCCTACAAGCACCTGGAACTGGCCTACGGCCTGGACCCGGAGAACACCATCATCCGCAACTCCTTCGCTCTCGTTCTCGGAGAACTGGCCCACAAGGAAAAGCGGGAAGGCAAGCTGGACCAGGCCTTGAAGCGCGTGGAGACCCTCTACGAGATCCTCCCCGAAGACCCGGACGTCGTGCGACTGCACGGGGAGATCCTGCAGGCCCTGGGCAAAAGCTCCCCGCCGGAACCGGCCCCCGTCACAAAATCCACAGAGAACCCTTGAGTCCGCAAGACTACGCCGCGCTCTACACGGCCTCGGAAGACCCCTGGGACTACAGCCGCCGCGCCGCGGAGATCCTGCGCCATGAACTCATCGCGCGCGAGTTGGCCGCCGCCGGCGTCCGGTTCGAGAACGCCCTGGACATCGGCTGCGGCCTCGGGCACCTCACGCACCGGTTGAAACCGCTGGCCCGCTTTCTGGCCGCCTGCGACGTGTCCGAACCCGCCTTGAAAAAAGCCCGGGGCCTGGAACAGAACCGGGGCGTCCATTTTATA
>MGUS01000127.1:15254-18588 GCA_001800085.1 Elusimicrobia bacterium RIFCSPLOWO2_01_FULL_60_11
GGGATCTTTCGACCTGGTCATAGCTGCCGACGGCATCCACGAATTCGTCCCCGAATCCGCCAGGCCGCGGGCCATCGAAGAGATCAGCGAAGCGCTCAGGCCGGGCGGGCTCGCCCTCTTCAGCGACTACATGAGGCCGGGGAAATTCGAACCGTTCATCCGCGCGGTCGGCGGTCAACTCCGGATTTTAAAACTGGTATACTTGAATGACCGGATGTGGTACCAATTCGAGAGCTGGTTCAAGGCGGTGCGCCATTGGGAGGCAGTGAAGGCCCTCCTCTCCCAGGTCTGGATCGCGCGGCTCCTCGCGCCCGTCTCGGGCCTTCTGGGCCCCCAAGGGTCCACCCACCTGCTCATATTGGCCCAAAAAAATGACCGACCTTAAACGCGAACTGGGGATATTCTCCTGCACGATGCTCGTGGCCGGCAACATGATCGGCATCGGCATCTTCATCACCGCCGGCCGCATCTACCAGACCCTGCCTCATCCCGCATTCATCCTCTCCGCCTGGGTCCTGGGCGGGCTTCTTTCCTTGTCCGGCGGCCTCGTCTATTCCGAGCTCTCGACGCGGTTCCCGCGCGCGGGCGGAGGATACGTCTACATCGAACAGGCCTTCGGCCCGTTCCTGGGATTCCTGGCGGGGTTCTCTTCCAGCATGGTGACCATCCCCGGCACGGCCGCTTTCCTGGCCATCGGCGTCACCAAATACGCTGGCTTGACGGACCCGCTCATCGCCAAGACCGTCGCGGTCGCCGCCATCCTGCTCATCTCTTTCGTCAATGACCGCGGGGTGCTCAAAGGCGCCTGGCTCCAGGATTCCTTCATGGTGCTGAAGCTCGCCTTGATCTTTGGCCTCATATTCGCGGCGCTGACCATCGGAAAGGGTTCTTTGTCCAATTTCACCGTCACGCTCCCGAGCCCGCGCCCCTTGATATTCGCCCTGCCCCTGGCCCTGATCCCGATCATGTACACTTATTCCGGCTGGGACGCGACGGTCTATGTTGCGGGGGAAGTCAAAGACCCTTCCCGGACACTCCCTTTCTCGCTCTTTTATGGGTGCCTGATGGTCATGCTCATCTACTTGGCCCTGGCCTGCATCTATATCTATGCCCTGCCCGTGAATGCCGCGCCTTTCGTCACGCCGGACAACAAAAGCCGCATCGTGACGGTGGCCTCGTCGGCGCTATTCGGCGAGACCGCGGGCAAGGTCATCGGCGCCCTGGTGGCCGTCTCCGTGATGGGCTGCCTCTCCGCCACCATATTGACCGGCCCCCGCGTCATCTTCGCCATGGCGCGCAACGGGCTTCTCCCCAAGGCCGCCGGCGAAGTGAGCGAGGCCTTTGCGACGCCGTCCAAGGCCATCTGGTTCCACGGCATCTGGGCCTGCGTTCTCGCGGTCACGGGGACCTTCGACCAGCTCCTGGATTATGTGACGGTGCCGATGATATTCTTCGCGGCCATCAACGGCCTGAGTTTGCTCGTCCTGCGAGGCAAAAACAGATCGGACCCGGGGACGGTCCCTTACAGATGTTTCGGCTATCCCATCTTGCCTGTGCTCTTCATTCTGGGCATGGGCTGGATCGTCATCAATACCGCGGTCCAGAACCCGAAGGATTCCCTTTGGGGGCTGGTGATTGTGTCAGGCGGCATTCCCGCCTATTTTTTTCTCCGGCGATGATCGTCCTGCACAAACCCTATCGCGCGGCGAAAGAGGATGAATTGGTGGAGATCTCCAAGGGTCTCACGCGCGACACGGCAAAAAAATACCTCGCCCGTCCCGATGCCGTCTTGGCCCTCGCGCGGATGATATCGGCGGCGGCCAAGGACGGCGTCTTGATCGTGGTGATCTCCTCTCACCGCACGCTTGATTTTCAGAAGGCCTATTTCCGGGAGGCGGAAGCGAAGCACGGCAAGGGAAAGGGGGCGCGGTGGGTGGCTCCGGAGGGATATTCCGAGCACCACACGGGTCATGCCTTCGACCTGGCGGACAAAGGCAGGCCCGAGACCGACGATGAACCGTCCTTCGAATCCACGCCGGCCTCGGACTGGCTCAAAGCCAACGCCGGGCGTTTCGGGTTCGAGCTCTCCTTCCCCAAGGGCAACTGCCAGGGCGTGGGTTTCGAGCCCTGGCATTGGAGGTTCACCGGCAGCCCGGAAGCCAAAAAGGTGTTCCACCCGTTCATTTTAAGGAGGTGTTCTGCCATCATGAAATCAATGCTGAAGGCGTTCGGACTCATTTGCGCGGTCCTGTTCCTGCGGGGGAGTTCCGCGTCGGCGGAGACCGTCCAGTTCAAGACCGACGACGGCATCACCCTGGAAGGGGAATACCTGCCCGCCAAAGCGGGCAAACCCACGCTCGTCCTCCTGCACGGCTACCTGAGCAACCGCCCCGAATGGGAACAGTTCGCCGAATACGCCAACTCCAAGGGCATCGGCGTGTTCTATTACGACCTCCGGGGCCACGGCAACAGCCAGGGCTTGACCAGCGACATGGACAGGATGGTCGCCGACCTGGACAAGGCCGTGGAGACGCTGAAACTCAAGTTCGACGTGCCCCAGCCGAGGATCGCGGTCGGGGGGGCCAGCATCGGGGCCAACATCGCGCTCAAGCACTTCTCCCACAACCTCTCGGCGCCCTTCGTCATCCTCCTTTCTCCCGGCTTGAATTTCCAGGGTTTCACCACTCCGGACCTGATCCCGTCCTGCGGGAGCCGCCCGGTCCTCATGGCGGCCAGCACCGGGGACCGCTATGCCTTCAGCTCGGTGAACACCTTGGAAAAGATCGCCCGAAAGGGGCAGAATGTCACGGTCCTCCGCCAGGCCTCCTCCGGCGCCCACGGAGTGCAGCTCTTCAAGCGTTCGACCACTTCCCCGAACGACCCTTCGGATTTTGAAAAAAAGATCGTCAAGTGGATCGAATCCAATGCGAAATAAAATCCTTCTTGCCCTTCTTCTGGCCGCGGCGCCCGGAGCGGCCAAGGATTTGACCGAAAAACCCTCCCTTTGGGACACCTACAAGGTCCTGATGGGGAAGAAATTCGTGGACATGACCCACGCTTTCAAGCCGGGCATCCCGCACTGGAAAGGATTCATGGATGAGCAGGTCCGGAAGATCTACTCCTATTCGTCCGACGGGTTCCGCGCGGAGCGCTACACCTTCACAGGCCAGTGGGGCACCCACGCGGACCCGCCCGCGCATTTCCACGAAGGCCTGCGCACCCTCGACCAGATCGAGCCCCGCGAGATGCTCGCCCCGCTCGTGGTGATCGACATCAGCTCCCGCGCGGCGGAGAACCCCGACACACAACTCGAAGTCGCGGATGTCTTGAGATG
>MGUS01000128.1:0-943 GCA_001800085.1 Elusimicrobia bacterium RIFCSPLOWO2_01_FULL_60_11
CGGACGGGCGGGGGCTCACTTTCTTTCTTTTTCTCACGGTCTGGGCCATCGACATCGGGGCCTATGCCGGCGGCTCCAAGTTCGGCCGCACCAAGCTGTCGGAACACGTGAGCCCCAAAAAGACCTGGGAAGGGGCCGCCGCGGGCTCCCTGGCCGGGCTACTGACGGCCTTCATCGCCCGGGCGGTGTGGCTGCCCGGCGTTTCCCCCGCGCAGGCGGCGGGGCTGGCCGTCCTCATCATCTGCTTCGCCCAGCTTTCGGACCTGTCGGAGTCGCTTTTCAAGCGCAATGTCGGGGTGAAGGATTCCGGCGCCCTTCTGCCCGGCCACGGCGGACTCCTGGACCGGTTCGATTCTTTCCTGCTCACGGCCCCCGCCTACTATTACGCGCTTGTGTTCATGTTCCCGTCGCAGGTATAACAGGTATAATAGGAAACATGCCGAAACGCATCGCCATTCTGGGCTCGACGGGCTCCATCGGGGAGAGCGCGCTCAAAGTCGTCGCCGCGTTCAACGGGGATTTCAAGGTGGCGGGCCTGACCACCCGGCGCAACATCCGCCGCCTGGAAGAGCAGGTGAAGAGATTCCACCCCGCCATGGTGGGCGTCGTGGACCCGGCTTCTTTCCGGGACTACAGCTCCTCTCACGGAAAGAACGGTCGCCACGGCGACCGGTCGCCTCGGGAGACCGGCCTGAAGATTTTCGGCGGGACGGAATCCCTGGAAAAAGTGGCCACCATGGGGAATGTGGACCTGGTGCTTTCCGGCGTGGTAGGGGCCGTGGGATTGAAGGCCCTCCTCTCGGCCTTGAAGATGGGCCGCACCGTCGCCCTGGCCAACAAGGAATCGCTCATCATGGCGGGAGAGCTTGTCACGGCCACCGCCAGAAAATACGGCGCGCGGCTTTTGCCCGTGGATTCGGAGCATTCGGCCATGTTCCAGTGC
>MGUS01000128.1:953-1468 GCA_001800085.1 Elusimicrobia bacterium RIFCSPLOWO2_01_FULL_60_11
AAGGGAGACCTCTCCAAGGTCACCGTGGAAAAAGCCCTGGCCCACCCCAATTGGGTGATGGGAAGGAAGATCACCGTCGATTCCGCCACGCTCATGAACAAGGGGCTGGAGGCCATCGAAGCCCACTATCTCTTCGGCGTGCCCCTGGAGAAGATCCAGATCGTCATCCACCGCCAGAGCATCATCCACAGCGCGGTGGAATTCGAGGACGGCTCCATATTGGCCCAGATGTCCCACCCGGACATGTGCCTGCCCATCCAGTACGCCATGACCTACCCTGAGCGCAGGCCCTGCCCCATCCCGCGCCTGGATTTCGCCAGGATGAGCCGGCTCGATTTCGCCGAGCCCGATTTCAGAAAGTTCCCCTGCCTGGAGCTCGCGCTTTCCGCCGGCAAGGCGGGCGGCACGGCTCCCTGCGCGCTTTCGGCCGCCAACGAGGTCGCCGTCCACGCTTTCCTCGGCGGAAAGGTCAAGTTCACGGACATCCCCCGCATCAACGGAAAAGTTTTGGGCAA
>MGUS01000128.1:1476-4547 GCA_001800085.1 Elusimicrobia bacterium RIFCSPLOWO2_01_FULL_60_11
GGCCTCGAAGACATCCTGCAAACGGATTCCTGGGCCCGCAAGGAGGCGCGAGAGCTGTGCTGACGACTTTGGCGGTGCTGTTCGTATTCACAACGGTGGTGGTCATCCATGAACTCGGGCACCTGCTCGTCTGCCGCTGGCTCGGGGTGCGCGTGGAGCGTTTCGCGGTGGGGTTCGGCAAGGAGCTCTACGGGTTCGACTGGAAAGGCATCCGCTGGTCCTTCTGCATCCTCCCCCTGGGCGGCTACGTGAAGCCCGCCGGCGAGGACATCGACGACAACTCCGGGGCCCCGGACGAATTCTTCGGGCAGAGCTGGTACCGCCGCATCGCCATCGCCCTGGCCGGGCCCGTCATGAATTACATCCTGGCCTTCGCCTGCTTCTTCTGGCTCATGTTCCACTGGGGCGAGCCCCGGCCCATCGAAGCGCCCGTCATCGGCGAAGTGGTGAGCGGCTATCCCGCCCAGATCGCGGGCTTCAAGAAGGGCGACAGGATCGTCGCGGTGAACGGCGACCGGGTGCGGACCTGGGAAGAGGCCGCGGCCCTCATCCACAAGAGCCCCGAAAAAGCCATCGACATCACCTACGTGCGGGACGGCGACGCGGCCGGCGGGGAGCGCATCACGGCGCTCGTGCCCAAGCGGGATCCGCAGAATGACCGCGGGCTGATCGGCATCTCCCCCTCCATTCAGATGAATCCCCTGGGCTTCAAGGCCTCCCTGGCCGGCGCCATGGACCAGACCCTCGGGCTTTCCTGGCTCACGCTCCGATACCTGGGCAACGCGGCCAAGAACGCCATCGTGCGGCGCTCCAGGCCGGACATCGAACTGGCCGGTCCCATCGGCATCATCCAGGTGATCTCCAACGTGGTGCACGAAGGCGCGCAGGCCCTGGTGGGCTTGATCGCCATCATCTCCCTGAACCTCGGGCTCTTCAACCTTTTCCCCGTCCCCCTCCTGGACGGCGGTCATGTCTTCCTCTACCTTCTGGAAGGCATCAACAGGAAACCCCTGAACAAGAGCGCGGTGCGCGTCGCCAACATCGCGGGAGCGGCCTTCCTCATCATGATATTCCTCTTCGCCACCACGCAGGACATCACCCGCCTCAAATCATCGTTCTGGAAATAGGATGACCCCACCACCTCCTTCTGACCCGAAGGGTCAGCGACTCACAGCAGATTCGCCTGCGGCGAATAAGGAGGTGGTGGGGTGAAGGCCTCCCGGCTCCTGGCCCCCACTCTGCGGGAAGCGCCCAGGGATACGGACGCGGTCTCGGCCAAGCTCATGATACGGGCGGGGCTGATCCGCAAGCTCGCGGCAGGTCTCTACGATTGGCTGCCCCTGGGCCTTCGCGCGCTCAAAAAAGCCGAGAACATCGTGCGGCAGGAGATGGACAAGCTGGGAGCCCAGGAAGTTTGGCTTCCCACCATCCAGCCCAAGGAGCTTTGGGAAGAGACGGGCCGCTGGCAGGTCTACGGCAAAGAACTGCTCCGTTTCAAGGACAGGAAGGACACCGAGTTCTGCTACGCCCCCACCGCCGAGGAAGTCATCACCGACCTGGTGCGGAGGGACGTCAATTCCTACCGCCAGCTCCCCCTGGCGCTCTATCAGTTCGGCAGTAAGTTCAGGGACGAGCTCCGCCCCCGCTTCGGCGTCATGCGGGCGCGGGAGTTCTACATGAAGGACTGCTATTCCTTCCACGCGACGGAAGCGGACGCCGAGGACTTCTATAAAAAAGCCTATGAGGCGTATGTGAAGATATTCGAGCGCTGCGGGTTCAAGTTCCGCGCGGTGGAGGCGGATTCGGGCGCCATCGGGGGCAGTTTCTCCCACGAGTTCATGGTGCTGGCGGAGACAGGCGAGGACGAGATTATTTCTTGTGAAGCATGCGGCTACGGGGCCAACCGCGAGAAGCACGGGACCGGGACGGCCTGCCCCAAGTGCAACAAAGAACCCTTGATGAGCTCGCGGGGCATCGAGGTGGGGCACACTTTCAAGCTGGGCACGAAGTATTCGGACGCGATGAAGGCGATGTATCTGGACGCGTCCGGCGCGCACAAGCCCTTCATCATGGGGTGCTACGGCATCGGGGTCTCGCGGGTGGTGGCGGCCGCCATCGAGCAGGGCAACGACGAGAACGGCATCATCTGGACCCAGGCGCTGGCACCCTACCAGGTCGTCATCATCCCCACCAATTACGCCGAGCCCAAGATCAAGGAATGGGCGGACAAGTTTTATGAGGAAGTGCAGAAGCTCGGAGTGGACGCGGTGCTCGACGACCGCGACGAGCGCGCGGGCGTGAAATTCAAGGACGCCGACCTCATCGGCTACCCTCTGCGCATCACCCTCGGCGAAAAAGGCCTGGCCAAGGGTATCGCCGAAGTCAAACCCCGCTCTGAGAAAAATTTCCAAGAAATCCCGCTCGACAACGTGTTAACGGAAGTCCAGAAGTTCTTTAATTCCTAGTCGAGCTGATTATTTGGATTCGAGGCGGGTCAGGCGGGTTTCGATCTGTTTAAAGCGTTCGTCATGGACCCAGGCTTTCCGGTCGTAGGTCTCCACCCGGTGGGCAAAAGCGTCGATCCGGTCAAGGATCCGTTTCTCAGCGTCTTTGTGCATCATGTTCTCTTCAACATATTGGAGCCGGACTTTGAAATCGATGAATTCCTTCGTCAATCCTTTATAGTTCCCATCCAATGAGCCAACCGTCTGTCCCAGTGAGCCAACTGTTTTTCCAAGTGAACCAACTGCTACTTCCAGCGATCCCACCCTTCTGTCCAAAGAGCCGACCCTCTGCTCGAGAGAGTTAATTCCTGTGCCCAGCTTTTCGTCCAGTTTCTTGATGTCCCCCCGGATCAGATGGGTTTCATTTAGAAATTCAGTTCGCGTCACGAACTCATTCGCATTCCTTGCCATATCCAAATGTTAACAGATTCACCCATGCGATTCAACGAGCGACTTATGTCAACCTGTGTAGAAATCTTTCAAAGCATTTCGCGCCGCGTCAAATAGTATACTAGTCCCATAATCATCCCATCGCGAGCAATTCCGGGCGGAGCCGTCCGGGGCTGT
>MGUS01000128.1:4564-5103 GCA_001800085.1 Elusimicrobia bacterium RIFCSPLOWO2_01_FULL_60_11
GCTGCAGAGCATCGAGAGCAAAAGATCCGTGGAAGAAATAGAGAAGATGTTCCCGGAAGTGGCGGCGAAGCACAAGTTCGGGGTCCTGGAGGTCCACAACCTCCGCCAGATCATGAACCAGAAGGGGATCCCTTTCGAAAAGGATTGCCTGGTCTTTGAAGTCTGTGATCCTAACCAGGCCAAAAAAGTCCTGGAAAAGAACCTGAGCATCTCCACGGCTCTGCCCTGCCGCATCTCGGTCTTCGTGGAAAAAGGGCAGACGAAGATCGCCACCATCAAGCCCACGGCCCTTTTGGAACTCTTTCACGACCCCTCCCTTAAGGCCGTGGCCGAAGAAGTGGAGCGCGCGATCTTCCAGATGATGAAGGAACTGTCCTGAAGGAACGCCCGCGCCGCGCCGCTGCGTGGCTGCTGGGACTCTTCCTCCTCCTTCCCTCCCAATGTTTCGGCTGGGGCAAGCTGGGGCACCAGGTCACGGCGGCCATTGCGGAGAAGTTCGTCAAGGCCGAAACCAAGCAGGAGATCGAAGCGCTCCTGGA
>MGUS01000129.1:0-972 GCA_001800085.1 Elusimicrobia bacterium RIFCSPLOWO2_01_FULL_60_11
CACCAATACATCATTGCGGGCAACGGCGGCGCGGTTGAATTGTTCAAAGGGTTTCAACATATCCTGTACACCAATACATCATTGCGGGCAACGGCGGCGCGGTTGAATTGTTCAAAGGGTTTCAACATATCCTGTAGGGAACGGTCGCGACCGTTCCCTACGGCTTTCTGTTCATATTGATTCCATTCCTCCGGGGACAATTCAAATCTCACCAGCTTCTCCATCATGGCCAGGTCCTTGGACTTGCCGATGAGCTCCCTTTCCCCGGCTGTTCTGATGTTATTCTCTATTGCTCTATTCTCCAATGCCTCTACCTCGGCCAGCAGTTCCTCCGGCCTTATCTTCTCCGAAGCCAGGACGTAGAGGATGTACTTGTCCATCTCGGGGTATTTGTTGAGGTCGATGCCGTAGGCCTTGCAGAGGTTCCGGAGGTATTCGTAGAAGGCAGAGTGAGTGAGGTTGCCCAGCTTGTACGCAAGGGACGCCTTGACCAGGTTCTCCAGCTCCTTGCGGGGGATCTCCCTGGAAAGCGCCAATGTGAGCGAGCTCCTTTCCTTCTCCACCTGCTTGTAGTCCAAGGATTCTTCGAGTTTAAGGGCGGAGAGAAATTGTTTCACCCCCTCTCCACGTAGTGGAGAGGGATGGGGAGAGGCGGGAGCGCTTGTCAGATATTTGAGGTACTCCCCCAGCCCCATATCCCCCCTGTGGTGCCGCGTGACCTTCTTGTCCAGCTCCCGAAGTGTCGGGTTCAGCTCCCTGTCCTTCTCCCCTTCCAGCTTGGCGGACATCGCTCCCAGCTTATTGAGGGCTTCTTTCTTGAGGGGGGTGGCATCCTTCAACGCCTGCACATGGGAGAGATAAAGGGCTTCATCCTCCACCCCCCAGAAGTTGGGCAGGTTCTCCGAGGTCATGCCCACATATTCCGGCCCCGTGATAAAGCCCTCTTTGATGAAGTAGTCCGCTATCTCCTTC
>MGUS01000129.1:1018-2202 GCA_001800085.1 Elusimicrobia bacterium RIFCSPLOWO2_01_FULL_60_11
CCCCCCTGGCTCCTTCGATGCCGAGCAGAAGTCCTTTTTCCTGCTTCGTGAGAGAATCCAATGTTTTTGCGATGTTCTCCTGCGCCTGGGCGTTCCCATGGGCGTCTTGGATGTGCAGTACCATGAAATCCCCCGGCTTCCAGGAGGGGGGCAGGTAGAGGTCCTTCAAGGTCACCTGGCTTGCGGATACGGAATTGATCCATTTGGGCAGGATGCGGTCGGGCAGCTGGATGGAGGGCTTGAGGGAGGTCGAGGGCAGGGGCAGGTTCCTGACGGATGGGGCCTGGGGCAGGGCGTGGAGGTCGAGGGCGGGGAGTTGGGCTAGGAGCACCTCACCCCGACCCTCTCCACTACGTGGAGAGGGAGAGTTCATCCGGGCTGCGGCCTCTTTCCTCGCCTTCCAGAAATCCTTCGAGGGCTCCACCGCGCCGTATACGACGTTCACATAAACAAAGACAACACACGTCGCGAGAGACGTGTGTCGGATCCACCGGGGGAGCAGGCCTGAGCCGTTAGGGGTCATTTATAGGTTGTTTTGGGACACCTGAATTCTAACTGAAATATCCTTTTTTGTCCTCAACTTTTTGTAACATTCCTGTAACAAATTGCCCCTTCCTCGTACGCACGCGCGCGACCGAGCTCCAGTGTTATGGGGTCAGGTCGGGGTCAGGTACGGACCTGACCCCAAGTGGAAACAGAAACGGAGATTTAGTATCATCGACAAACCCGAACGCAAGCCATGTGCCTGTAGCTCAGCTGGTAGAGCACTCGACTTTTAATCGAGTGGTCGAGGGTTCGATCCCCTCCGGGCACACCATTTTTTGGAGGCGCCATGAAGAAAGCTCCCGACTTCGACCTCCCCGGCGTGGACGGCAAGAGCCACTCCCTGGCAGGGCTGAAGGACAAGAAGGCCGTCGTCGTCATCTTCTCCTGCAACCACTGCCCCTATGTCCAGGCCTACGAGGACCGCATCAAGGACATCCAGAAGGACTACGCGGGCAAAGGGGTCCAGGTCGTGGCCATCAACTCCAACGAGGCGGACAACTACCCCGAAGACAGCTTCGACAACATGGTGGAGCGCGCCAAAGAGAAGAAATTCAATTTCCTTTATCTGAGGGACGAATCCCAGTCGGTCGCGCGCGCCTACGGCGCCACGCACACCCCCCACATCTTCCTCTTCGGCC
>MGUS01000129.1:2226-5835 GCA_001800085.1 Elusimicrobia bacterium RIFCSPLOWO2_01_FULL_60_11
AATCCCCGGCCGAGCCCGAGACTTTCGCCATCGGCTGCACCATCAAGTGGAAAAAATAAGGGGTCTGCGCGCCGTCCTGCTCGACTGCAACGGCGTCATCATCGATGACGAGCCCGTCCACCTGCGGCTTTTCCAGAAGGTCCTCAAGGAAGAAGGCATCCCCCTCACCCGCAAAGAGTACTTCAAGCGCTACCTCGCCATGGACGACCGGAGCTGTTTCAAGGACGCCTTCAGGCGCCACGGCAAACCCTTCTCCGGATCCGTCTTGAAGGACCTGATCGAACGGAAAGCGGGCTATTACAAGAGGACGATAGGGAAGGAAGCCAGGATTTTTCCGGGGCTCAAGACTTTCGTGAAGGGACACGCCAGGCATTTGGCCCTGGCCGTTGTTTCCGGGGCCCTGCGCCGGGAGATCGACTGGATCTTAAAGAAGGCGGGGATACGCCGCTATATCTCCGCCGTCGTGAGCGCGGAAAACGTCAAGAACGGGAAGCCGGACTCTGAATGTTACCGCAAAGGGCTCTCGGCCCTGAACCGCCTGCCGCGCTTCCGCAAGGACCCGCTCAAGGCCCGCGAATGCCTGGCCGTCGAGGATTCCATCCATGGCGTGGCGGCGGCCAAACGGATGGGAATGAAGGCGCTGGCCGTCACGAACTCTTATTCACGGAGCAAGCTCTCCCGCGCCGACCGCGTCGTCTCCACTCTTTTGGGCTTGAGGTTTGTCACCCCTGAGCCGTGAGCGCAGATCGTCCCTGCGACGCTTCATGAAGGGGCTTTCTTTCAGGGGGCTCCAGCGGCGGGGACTGGGAAGGATGGAAGCCAGGGCCACGGCTTCCTCCTCCGATATCTCCTCCGCGCCCTTCTGGTAATAATACCTCGAAGCGGCCTCCGCGCCGTAGACGCCCGGCCCCCACTCGACGACGTTCAAGTAGATCTCCAATATCCTGCGCTTGGAGAGGACGCTCTCCATCCAGAATGCGATGACCGCTTCTTTGGCTTTTCTTAAAATACTTTTGGTCGGAGACAGATAGAGCGTGCGGGCGAGCTGCTGGGTGATGGTGCTGCCGCCGTAGGCGTAGCGCTTCTTCCTCCAGTTCAGCTTGAGGGCGATCTTGATCTGGTCCAGGTCAAAACCGCGATGGCCGTAGAAAACATCATCCTCGGCGAGCAGGACGGCTTTGACGAGAGATGGCGATATCCGGCTTAAATTCCGCCAGACCATCTTTTGATTCAGCTTCAGTCCTTTCTTCCCGGCCTGGGACACGCGCCGTTCCATGATGGCCGTGGGTTCGGGGATGGAATGCTTGAGGGAGGGCACCCAGGGGAGCCACAAGAGGTAGATAAGGGCTGCGGCTCCCGCCAACCACGCCGTTCTGCGTATCATTAGAAATCACTATACCAAAATTGTAAAATGGCATGATGTTCAAAGATACTCGTCTTGAGCCCGTTTGGGAGAAGGTCCGTCAGGAGATCCGCATCACTCCCGAAGAAGCTCTTTCCCTTTACGGGACCTCCGACCTGCTGGGTCTGGGCAAGATCGCCAATTCCATCAAGGAAAAGCGGACGGGCGACCGCGCCACATTCGTGGTGAACCGCCAGATCAACCCCACCAACCTCTGCGTCCTCTCCTGCAAGTTCTGCGATTTCGCGTCCAAGAAAGGCCGCCCCAACGCTTACGCCCTGAGCATCAAGGAGATCCTCTCCAAGTGCTCGGAGGACCTGCGCGAAGTCCACATCGTGGGCGGGCTCCACCATGAGTGGAGCTTCGAGGACTACCTGGCCATCGTGCGCGAGATCCACGCCCATTTTCCCATGATCCAGATCAAGGCCTACACGGCGGTGGAGATCGACTACTTCGCCAAGCGGGAGAAATGTTCCGTCAAGGAGATATTGATCCGCCTCAAAGAGGCGGGGCTCGTGTGCCTGCCCGGGGGAGGCGCCGAAGTGTTCTCCGAACGGGTGAGAAAGGCCCTTTTCCCCTTTAAGATCGGCGCGCCCCGGTGGCTCGAGATCCACAGGACGGCGCACGAGTTGGGCATCCGCTCCAACTCCACGCTCCTCTACGGCCACATGGAGACCCTCCAAGAGCGCGTGGAGCACATGAACAAACTCCGCGCCCTTCAGGACGAGACCGGCGGCTTCCTTTCCTTCATCCCCCTGGCCTACCAGACGGGCAAGACGAACATCATCCAGCGGCCCGCTTCCGCCGTGGATGACTTGAAGACCATGGCGGTCTCCCGCATATTCCTGGACAATTTCGACCACATCAAGTCCTATTGGGTCACGCTGGGCGAGGAGACCGCCTCGCTGGCCCTCGCTTTCGGCGCCGACGACCTGGACGGCACCGTCATGGAAGAGCGCATCATGCACGCGGCGGACGCGCCGTCCCCCGTGGGGATGGCGAAGGAGCGGCTGGAGCGTCTCATCCGCTCCGCGGGCCGGGTACCCGTTGAGAGAAACGCGCTTTACAACACCGTAGAGGGCGGGTTTGAAACCCGCCCCTACCTGGTCCCCGCATGAGCCGCCTCGCCGTCGCCGAGATCCCCTATCTCAACTGCGCGCCGTTCTACTGGCGGAAAGGCCTCGCCATCCCCGGCACGGAAATCGAATGGAAATGGGCGCACCCGCGGGAGCTGGGGCAGATGGCCCTGCGCGGCGAGATCGACGCGGGACCCGTCTCCCTTTTGAACATCCCGGGACTTTCTGAAAACTTCGACTTGCTGCCTTTCGGGATCACGGCGGTGGAAGACGCGGGGAGCGTCATACTTTTTTCCAAAAAACCCTTCAGCCGCCTTCAAGGCGAATCCGTGGGGCTCACGCCCCAGTCGGCCACTTCGACCGAACTCCTCCGCCTCATCCTGCGGGAGACCTGCGGCGTCGAGCCCGCCTATCATGACGGCTATTCCGAAGCGGACGCCGCCCGGCTCCTCATCGGGAACCAGGCGCTCTTCGCCCTCCTGGACCCGGTCATGGAAAGGGGATTCCCTTTCCGTCTCGACCTGGGACGCGCCTGGAAGAAGTGGAAGGGACATTCATTCGTTTTCGCGCGCTGGATGGCGCGCAAAGGCCTGCCCGCGGGAACAAGGGAGGGGCTGGAAGATTGGATCTCCGAGAACATCCGTCTTTATGGGGAAACTCCGGCCGCGGCGATCGGGGCCTTCGAAGAAATGAGGGGATGGAGGACAGCGGGCGCCGAGGAATACCTGTCCGGCTTCGGCTACCGCACGCGGGAGAGCGACTATTTGGGCAGCTTGACCACCTTCAGCCAGTTCTCCAGCCACTTGGCCACTTCCAGGATCTGATTCAGGTCCATCGGCTTGACCACATAGCAGCTGGCGTAGTGGTTGTACGCCTTCAAGATGTCCCGTTCATCCTGGGAAGTGGTGTAGACCACCACGGGGATGCGCTTCAAGATCTGGTCCTCCTTGATCTCCCTGAGCACTTCGTGGCCGTCCTTGCGCGGCAGCTTCAAGTCGAGCAGGATCACGTCCGGCCGCGGCACGCCGATGTGCTTGCCCTCCCTTCTCAAAAAACCCATGGCCTCCATGCCGTCTTCGGCCACGTGGAGGTTGTATTTGAGTTGCGTGCCTTTCAGGGACTCCCGCGTGA
>MGUS01000130.1:0-435 GCA_001800085.1 Elusimicrobia bacterium RIFCSPLOWO2_01_FULL_60_11
TGACCCCTACATTTTCCGGCCTGACACGGCACTTCCTCAATAGACGGAGGGCGGCGCGGGCATAGGCCTCCCCTATCTCAAAATTGAGAGAGGAAATTTCGGGAAGGGTCAGTTCTTCAGGTTTTCTGAGTTTTGAGGAGAGTGCCGGTTTATAAGGATATGTGGCATAGCCGAGCGTCTTGAACCCGGCCCCGGTGAACCGGGCCAGGACCGCCGATATCCCGTCGCCCGAAGTGCCGGACATGAGCCCCAGGGCCAGGGACTTCACGATGGATGAGCCAGGGCGACCGCCTTCTTGACATGGCCCCGCGCGCGGTTGAAAAGCGCCCGCGCCCTGGCGCGGGACACCCCGGTCAACTCGCGGACGAGGCGGATGCCCCGCTCCCGGAGTTTGCGCGACCGGGGCTGAAGGTCCACCATGCGGTTCCCCCGGAC
>MGUS01000130.1:444-1011 GCA_001800085.1 Elusimicrobia bacterium RIFCSPLOWO2_01_FULL_60_11
GGACCTTGCCCAGCCGCACCATGGAGCAAGTGGTGAGCATGTTGAGGACCATTTTAGTGGCCGTGCCCGATTTGAGCCGCGTGGAACCCGTGATGACCTCAGGTCCTACCCGCAGGGCGATGGTGACATCCGCCAGATTTTTAGGCGCGGCGGGATTGCAGGTGACAAAGATGGTTTTGGCGTGGCACTTCCCGGCCTCCCGCATCGCCGCCTTGGCGTAGGGAGTGACTCCGCTCGCCGCGATGCCTATGACGATGTCCCCGCGCCGCACTTTTTTACGGATGGCCGAGCGCGCCGCGGCGGTGTCGTCTTCAGCGCCTTCCTGGGAGCGGAAGACCGCTTTCTTCCCCCCCGCCATGAAGGCCTGGACCATGGACGGCGGTGTTCCGAACGTGGGCGGCAGTTCGGCCGATTCCAGGACTCCCAAGCGCCCGCTGGTACCTGCCCCCGCGAAAAAAATCCTCCCGCCGTCCTCCAAACTCCGCGTGATGAGCTTGACCGCCCGCTCGATGCGCGGGATTTCGCGCTTGACGGCACGGGGGATCTTCTCATCCTCGCGGTTCATCA
>MGUS01000130.1:1051-1722 GCA_001800085.1 Elusimicrobia bacterium RIFCSPLOWO2_01_FULL_60_11
GTGGGAAGTTTCGCGTAGTTTATCATCTTCCTTTTCTCCGAATATCCAGCCGATGGAGAACGTCAGCGCCGTCCCCATCACGAGCAGGTAGGTCCATCCCAGCGGAATGATCTTTTTCTCGCTCAAAATAAGGAGGATGAGCATCCCCACGGCGGACCCCGCCATGCCCAGGACGTTGGCGCGGTTGACCTTGCGCTTCGTGAGGAGCCCGAGGAGAAAGACCCCGAGAAGGGCCCCGTATGTGACGCTCCCGATCTTGAAAGCCAGCCAGAGGATCTTCTCGAAGTGGCTGAAAAAGTAGGCGATGAACGCAAGCAAAATTCCGAAGAGGACCACGCTCACGCGCGACACCTTCAAATAATGGCTCTCCTCTTTTCCCTTGCCGATCAGGGGGCGGTAGATGTCCGTCACGAACGACGAGGAGAGCGACCCCAGAGGCGAATCGATGCTGGCCATCACGATGGCGGATAGGAGGAGCCCCCGAAGGTACATGGGCATCTCGTTGGAGATGAAATGAGGGAAGACCTTGTCGATCTTCTCCGGCAGGACCGCGGAGGGCTGAGCGTAGAAAACATAGAGCAGGGTCCCGATGGAAAGGTAGATCATGAGGACAAGGAAACTGCCCAGCGGGGTGATGAGCATGGTCTTCTGGCTCTCGCGGCGCGTCTCCA
>MGUS01000130.1:1866-5376 GCA_001800085.1 Elusimicrobia bacterium RIFCSPLOWO2_01_FULL_60_11
TGCGCTCGGTCGCGTTCACGATGTGGGAGATGGTCGACCAGCCGCCAGGGATCTGGGAATAGATGAACGCGATGGCGGCAAGCCCGCCCACGATGAAGGTGAGGGCCTGGAGGACATTCGTCCAGATGACCGCCTTGATGCCGCCCCAGGTGATGTAGATCATGGCCACGACGGAGAATAGGATGATGGTCGGGATCATGTGCCAGCCGACCAGCACGCTGACAGCCAGGCAGGCGGCCATGAGGCGCACCCCGGACGCCAGGAGGCGCGTGATGAAGAACAGCACGGAGCCGGCATATTGGGTCTCGGGCCCGAAGCGGTGGCGCAGGAACTCATAGATGGAGGTGCAGTTGAACTTGTAGAAGGCGGGGATGAAGACGAAGGCGATAACGATGCGGGCCAGGAACGACCCCACGAAGAACTGCGCGTATTGCCAGTTCTCCGAGCAGGCCGTGGCGGGGACCGCGATGATGGTGACCGCGCTGATCTCCGTGGCCACGAAGGAGAGCATGGCCGCCCACCAGGGGATGCGGCGCCCGCCCAGGAAGAAGTCCCGGGTGTCCTTCTCGTCCCTCCCCAAATAGATCCCCAAGAACAGGGAGGACCCGATGAGTGCCAGGAGCACGGCGTAATCCTGCCAGGCGAGGTTGCTCTGACCCTGAAACCAGCCCGCAAGCTCCATTCCGGCAATTCTAGCATAAATGCATATTTGCTAGAATGACGACGATGGATCTGGAAACTCTGGTCGGCCGGAAACTCACCATCGGGGTACCTGGCACCAAGGTCACCCCGGAGATCATCGCCCATTTCAAAGAACTCCGCGCGGGCGGCATCATATTCTACCGCATCAATTTCGAGTCGCCCGCCCAGATCAAGAAATTCATCACCGACCTCGAAAAGGCCCTGGGCCGACGCCTGCTGGTCTGCGTCGACCACGAAGGCGGGCGCGTCGTCATGTTCAGGGACGGCATCACCGTTTTTCCGGACAACCTCGCCATAGGAAAAACAAAAAAAGTGGCATATGCCCGGAAGCAGGGTGAGATAGAGGCCAAAGAACTGCGCCGCCTGGGCGTGGACGTCAATTTGAGCCCGGTCCTCGATGTTTTGACCGATTCCTACAGCCCCAACATCGGCATCCGCTCTTACAGCAAGGACTGGAAACTCGTAGCCGACATGGGGACAGCCCGCATTGCCGCCATGCAGAAGGGCGGGGTGTCCGCCTGCGCCAAGCATTTCCCGGGCAAGGGGCATGCTCCCGTGGACGCCCACCTGGGCCTGCCCGTCATCCCTTCCACCTGGGAAGAGATGGAGGCGGTGCACTTGAGACCCTTTGTGAAGGCGATAGAGCGCGGCATCCATTCCGTCATGACTTCCCACCCTTACTATCCCAACCTGGACCCCGAACCGAACCTGATCGCCACCTTCTCCCGCAAGATCGTCCATGACACCCTGCGCGGGCGCTTGAAGTATGAAGGCGTCATATTCAGCGACGACTTGGAGATGGGAGCCATCAAGGCCGTCTGCCCCATCGAAGCGGCCGGGGTGAAAGCGACGGAAGCGGGCCACGACATCCTGCTCGTCTGCCACGACATGGAAGCCCAGAAGAAGGTCTACTACGCCCTTCTCGATGCCTATCGGAACAAGGAGCTTTCTCTCAATGAACTGAAAGAAAGTTGCGAGAGGATTGAAAAACTGAAAGCCAAGAGGAAAAAACGATTCGAGGGCGGCGCCCCCCGCCCCGAGCCGGCCGGAAAAGCTCTGGCGCGCAGGATCTGCGACGAGTCCGTCACATTCCTCAAGAATCCCCTCCGGAGATCCTTGAAGGATTGGAAAAAAAGGAAGATCCTCGTGCTATTCCCCCGCTTCTCTTCCCTTGCCGCCAAGATCATGGTCGAAAAGGAAGTGTGCGACGAGAAAAAGTACCTCATGGCCCGGTTCAAGCCCCTGGGCTTGAAACTGGAAATACGCATCGTGGGCATCGAACCGTCCCGTGAGGAGATAGAGGAAGCCCAGTCGCTGGCCGGGGATTTCGACACGCCCCTCCTCTTCTGTTTCGACGCGCGCCTTTACCCCTCCAACAAGGAGCTTTTGGACGGGGTCCAGATCCGCGCGCGCGAGGCCGTCATCGCCCTCCTCCGAGACCCCTACGATGAGGACCTGGTGCATAAGAACGCGTCCTGTGTCACGGACTTCGGCTGGCGGACCTGCCAGATCGACGCGATCATCCGCATGTTGTTCCCGGCAACGAAATGACCCGTAAAATAGAGGTTGATTACGGCGGGACCAGCATCCGATTTTACATTTCCGCCCCTAGGGGCGGAAATGTCAGATGCCTCAGCGTTCCTTCCCGGCCTATCGACCAGCTTCCCCGCATCATCAGGCAGTTTCTGGCCAGCCGGAAAATAAAGCGCCTGAATGTCCTTTCCGTCGGCGCCAAGAGCGTCTGGTCGAAAAAAGAAAAAAACAGCCTTCATCAAAAGCTGAAAGGCCTGGCCGAGAAGGTCTTGGTCTGTTCCGACGCGGAGATGGCGCATGCCCGTGTGTTCGGAGCTAGAGCGGGGCTCGTCCTGATCGCCGGAACAGGATCCATCGCCTTGGGCCGGAACAGTAATGGAAAAATCGCCCGCGCCGGAGGATTGGGGCCCAAGCGGGGAGACGAAGGTTCCGGATTTTGGATAGGGAAGATCTACCTCGGCAGGACCGGCAAGGACTTTAAAAACAAATCGGTCCGGGACTTGGCCGCGCTCGCACCGCAAGTGATCCGCCGCGCCCAAGCCGGCGATCCTATCTCAAAAGAGATCATCCATGAGGCCCAGTCCCACCTTGTCCGCCTGGCATCATCGGTGAGGCGGCAGCTGAAAGAAAAATCCTTGAGGGTCCGTCTGACCGGGGGACTTTTTGAGAACGCTTATTTCAGGAAGGGGTTCTTAGATCTTCTGCGGTCTGCAGACGCCGCGCTCTGAATCCTTGATGAACTGGACGAAATATTTCGCTTCCGCCGAGAGACCGTCCTTCAAAAGAGCGTCCACCTGCTCTTCCATGGGTTTTTCCCCTCCGAAGACCCGGCGGTAGGCCTTTTTGATCTCTTTGATGGATTCGGCGGTGAAACCCCGCCGCTCCAACCCCACCGTGTTGAGCCCTCTCAAGGAATTGGCGTCGTCCGCCATGCAATAAGGGGGGATGTCGAGGGAGACCCTGGCCCCGCCCCGCATCATGGAATATTTGCCCAGGCGCACGAACTGGTGCACCAGGCAAAGGCCCGAAATGTAAGCGAAATCCTCCACCACCGCGTGGCCGGCCAGGAGAGCGCCGTTGGCCAGGATGATGCTGTTCCCCACGCGGCAGTCGTGGGCGATGTGGGAGAACCCCAGGATGAAATTGTCGTTGCCGACCGACGTCACCCCGCCTTCTCCCGTCCCCCTGTGGATCTGGGCGTATTCCCGGATCTTGTTGCGGTCCCCGATTTTGACAAAGGTCTTTTCTCCCTTATAAGTGAAGTCCTGGGGCTCC
>MGUS01000130.1:5406-8244 GCA_001800085.1 Elusimicrobia bacterium RIFCSPLOWO2_01_FULL_60_11
CTTCGCCCCCACGGAGACCTCCCCGTCCAGCACCGCGAAAGGGCCGACCTCCGCGTCAGGCGCGAGCTTGACTTTTTTTCCGATGACGGCGGTCGGGTGTATCATGGTCACTCCACGATTATTTTATAATCTTCCAGGGACAAAGTGTCGTCCCTCGAGATCTCGAGCGAGCGCTGGATGGTCTTTTCCATGCCGGCTTTGCGTTCCGTGAAATAAGGGAACGCTTCCGGGTTCATCACCAGTTTGAGGCGCCCGTCCTGCCGGCCGCGGGTCATGGCCATGATCTCCTTCTTGATCTTGATCATGAGGGATTCTTCCGAGAGCACCATGCCCTTGCCTCCGCACTCCGTACAGATGCGGCAGAGCGAGGCCAGCAGGGACTCCCGCTTCCTCTCGCGGGTCATCTCCACGAGCCCCAGGCGGGTGATGGGCAGGATCTTGATCTTGGCGCGGTCGCGGGAGGTGGCCTTGTGCAACGCTTCCACCACTTTCTGGCGGTTGCGGGCCTTTCTCATGTCGATGAAATCGATCACGATGATGCCGCCGATGTTGCGCAGGCGCAGCTGGCGCGCCACTTCGTCGGCGGCCTCGATGTTGGTCAGGGTGACGGTCTCCTCCTGGGATTCCTTGCCGGTGAACTTGCCCGTGTTCACGTCGATGGCGCAGAGCGATTCGGCTTCCTGGATGACGATGGTGCCCCCGGAAGGCAGGTTGATCTTGGCCTGGAGCACTTTCTCCAGCTCCGTCTCGATCTTGAAGGCCTCGAAGATGGGGGTATTGCTCTCAAAGAGCTTGATGCGGTCGGCCAGCTCCGGAGAGAGCATCTGGACGAATTCCTGGACTTCGTGCTGTTCCTGCTTGGTATCGATCATGAACACCACGGTGTTCTCCGAAAGGATGTCCCGCACGGTCTGGAAGGTGAGCCCCAAGTCCCGGTGGACCATGTTGGGCACGGTGCCGCTCTCATAACGGCGCTGGATGTTGTCCCAGAGGCGCGTGAGATACTTGACCTCCCGCTTCAGGTCCTTCTCATCGATGCCCTCGGCTTCCGTGCGGGCGATGAACCCGCCCTTCTTGGGGCGCTGGGCTTCCAGCAGGCCTTTCAGGCGCCTCCGTTCGGGTTCTTCTTCGATGTTCTTGGATATCCCGATGGAGGTCTGGAAGGGAAGGTAGACGATGAAGCGCCCGGGCAGGGAGATGTCCATGGTCACTTTGACGCCCTTGGTCCCGATGGCTTCCTTGGCCACCTGCACCATCACGACGTCCCCTTTCTTGAGCATCTGCTCGATGTGCTGGCTGGCCTTGTGGTGATGGGCGGGCGGGTGCTCCTCCGGGTCCTTCTGGTCGATGACGTCGGAGATGTAGAGGTAGGCGTTCTTGGGGAGCCCGATGTTCACGAAAGCGGAGGAGATGCCCGGCAGGACGTTCTCCACCTTGCCCTTATAGATGTTGCCGACGACTTTTTCCGTCTCTTTCCGCTCGATGCCGATCTCGACGAGTTTCCCGTCCTCCAGGACGGCGACCCGCGTCTCATCGGCCATGCAGTTAGCTATTATTTCCTGTTTCATGATGCACCTCTCTGTTTAAATTTTTCTGTCACGGCTCCGTGAGCGCGCCGTCCGGCTTCTCGATCCAGAAGGCCTTGCGTTCGATGCTGAGTGTCAGAACCTCTTCTTCCGTCAAGCCCATCAAAAGCTGGGCGATCCTCTCCGGCTTGGCGTTCTTCCCCGGCCCGAAACGCAGGGTGAGGCGGAGCGCAAGACCCGTTCCCATCTGCCGCCAATCCGCCCCGAGAATGAGCGGCTTCAGATCGATCTTGACCGTCTTCTGCGAAGGGGTGCCTTTTTTCTTGATCTTCTCGATGACAAGCTCTTTCTGCTCAAGAAAGGATTCCAGGCGGCGAAGGAGCGCCGGCTCGTCCTCCTTAAGGGCACCCGGCGGGAACTTCACGAGGTATTCCACCCGGTTCACGAGGGACTCCAGCGAAGGGAAGAAGACGGGCACCCGCGCCGCTTTCAGGATGGAAAAGCCCTCCGGGACTTCGCAAGACATCATCTCCAAAGCCCGGGCCGGCTCCAAGCGCTTCGCCAGCTCCACGTCGAAGAGTTCGCAATCGGACTCGTACCCCACCGAGATCGCGGGACCGAAGGACGCCTTCATCTGCGGGTGGAACCCCGAGGTGAAGGCCACGGGCAGGCCGGCGCGGCGGATCATGCGGCGCACCATCTCGATCTGCTCCAGGTGCGAAAGGAACCGGACGTCGCCTTTGCGGCTCATGCGGAAACGGATCCTCTGGATGGACTTCTCCGAGGGGAGCGTGACGGGGCGGGCCGGGGACACCGGGGGATGTTCCTTAAGATGCGGATTCTCCGGAGGGCTCTCCACCGCCTGTTTGAGAGAGGTCTGATAATCGTTCCAGAGGGCGCGCTTTTCCGGCCCGCCTTGAAGGTGATCCCAGGGCAGGACCTCGTCCTGGGTCCGCTCCCGGTAGCAGTAGAACTGAGGGTCCAGCCCCGTTTCCTCGAACGCCTTCTGCCAGACGCCGAAATGGAAGCGTTCGGTCCATTCATCGAACATGGAGCCCAGCTTCCACGCCGTCTCAAGGAGCCTGCCGCAGCGGCGGTCCCCGCGGGACAACACGCCTTCCACGACGATCTGCTCGAGGCCGTGCGCGCGGATCTGGGCGGGCAGGCGCTTGCGCAAGTCCTGCAGCTTGGCCCGGTGGGACTCGAGAGTGCCTTGAGGATGCCATTGAAAAGGCGTATGCGGCTTGGGCACGAAAGGGGACAAGGTCAAGGTCAGGCTCAAGCCCCGGTTCGTCCTCACGGAATCGGAGAC
>MGUS01000131.1:0-403 GCA_001800085.1 Elusimicrobia bacterium RIFCSPLOWO2_01_FULL_60_11
CCGCCAATAATCCACCCCGAGCCCGAGGACTTCCCGCCGGACATGCCCCTCAAGAACGAAGGATGCTTTCTCCCCAGGCGTAGCCCCTGCCAAACGCTCAAAGCGGCCATGACGGGCATGACCCATTGGGACACGCGGCCCAACTGTCCCGTCAGCCCCATGAGGAGCGCGACGCCGCCGAAAATCGAGCCCCAGATAACGCCGAAGAACACCTTGGAACTCATCCCCATGCCCACCGCGAGGAATCCGGGAATGACGAAGAGACAGAGAAAAAGCAGGGTCCCGATCTGGGGCAGTATGCCGAACTCCGGGGACTGCCCGGAGGCCGCCGCCTCCTGCCGCATCACGATGGAGCCGATGCGGCCGACGCCCGCCAGGATGCCGCCCGGGAAATCCCCCTTTT
>MGUS01000131.1:427-2991 GCA_001800085.1 Elusimicrobia bacterium RIFCSPLOWO2_01_FULL_60_11
GAAAGCGGGGATGAATTCTTCGCGGATGACCTGCCCGGCCAGGCCGTCGGGAAGGACGGGCTCCAAGCCATAGCCCACTTCTATCCTGACCTTCTTTTCATTGGGTGCGACAAGGACCAGCACCCCATTGTCCTTGCCCTTCTTGCCGATGCCCCAGGCGTTGAAGAGCTCGTGGGCATATTCCTCCACGCTTTTACCCTCCAGGGATTTGACCGTCACCACGGCGATCTCCGCGGAGGTCTTGCCCTCGGTCTGCGAAATGACGGAGGCGAGCTCCTGTTCGATGGCCGGAGTGAGGATGGCGGCGAAATCGCTGACGGGGCCCAGGGACTTTTCAGGAACGGCCGGGGCGGGAGACGCCCAGAGCAGGAACAGGAAAAGAGCGGGGAGCCCCTTCGTCAAAACTTGTCCCCGACGAATCTTTTGACCTTGTCCATCAGCCGGTACATGTCGTAGGGCTTGGTGACATAGTCGTTGGCGCCGGACTGGAAGGCCTTTTCGGAGTCGCCGATCTGACCCAGGGCGGTGCACATCAGGATGGGGATGTCCTGGGTCTTGGGGTCGGTCTTCAACACCCTGCAGACGTCCCACCCGTTCATTTTGGGCATCATGATGTCGAGAAGGATAAGATCCGGCTTTATTTTTTTGGCGGCATCGAGCCCCGCGCTGCCGTCGTAAGCGATGGTGGTCTTGTAACCCTCGACGTTCAAGCGCGCCTGGAGCCCTTCGGCCAGGCCGATCTCGTCTTCCACTATCAGGATGTGCTTTCTGAACCCCAGCATGTCAGCGCTTGCCTAAAAGCTTCTCGATGTTGGCGAGCAGCTCCGTGTTCTGGAAGGGCTTGGTCATGTAGAGGTCAGCTCCCATGCGGATGCCCATCTCGATCTCGCTCTTCTGCACCAGGGCGGAAAGGATCATGACGGGGATGTGCTTGAGCGCGGGGTCGGACTTGATCAAGCCGCAGACCTCGAAGCCGTTCAGCTTGGGGAGCATGATGTCCAAGATGATGATGTCGGGCTTGACGACGCGCACCTGGTTCATCACCTCGGTGCCGTCGGCCACGTTGAAGATCTCGTATCCCCTGCGGGAGAGATAGATGTTCATGAGTTCGATCACGCTGGGCTCGTCTTCCACGAGCAGGATGGTGCTCATAAGGAAGCCTCCTTGCCGGTCAGAGAGGCCACGATGGGGGACAGGGCCTTCTTGATTTCTTTGTACATGAAAGGTTTTTTGATGAGGGTGATGTTGCCGTGGCGCATGGCTTCCGTCAAAAGCTTGTTGTCGGGGAACCCCGTGACGACGGCGATGACCGTCTCCGGGTTGACCCGCTTGGCTTCCTGGATGATCTCGGCGCCGTTCCGCACCGGGAGCATCATGTCCGTGATCAAAAGGTCGATGGGCGAATTCTTGCTGCTGGAGAGCAGGACGGCGATGGCTTCGGCGCCGTCCTTGGCTTCGATGACGTCGCAATGGAGCTCTTTCAAGACGATGGAGAGGAGTTCCACGATGGACGGGTCGTTGTCCACCACCAGCACGGTGGGCAACTTATCCGTCTTGGACTTCAGGTCGAACGGCAGGGTGAAGATGAAGCGGCTGCCTTTGCCGATGCCTTCGCTTTCGGCCCAGATGCGGCCTTGATGGAGCGAGATGATCTCTTTGCTGATGGCCAGCCCCAGGCCGATGCCCGGCGTGGTGGTCTTGTCCCGCCCCAGCTGAAGGAACCTCTCGAACACGATATCCAGTTTGGTGGGGTCGATGCCCTGACCGTTGTCCGACACTTCCACCCTCACGCCCGATTTTTCCCGGGCCACCTTGACGCGGATCTCCCCGCCTTCCTGGGTGTACTTGATGGCGTTGGTGAAAAGGTTCACCAGCACCTGGGAGAGACGGCCTTCGGCGGCATAGACCTCGATGGGTCCCGGGACGATCTCCTTTTTCAAGGTCATCCCCCGTTTCTGGACCAGGGGAGCCACTTCTTCAATCGTTTCCAGAACCATGCGCACGATGTCGAATTTCTTCCAGTTGAGTTTGACGCGGCCGGCTTCCAGCTTGGCGAGGTCGAGGATGTCGTTGATGAGGTTGGTGAGGCGCTCGGTGCTCACGCGGACGCGCTCCACCCACACCTTCTGGATGTCGGTCATGTCGCCGAAGACCCCGTCGAGGAAGTTGTTGACGGCCACCGTGATGATGGTGAGCGGCGTGTGGAGTTCATGGGAGACCGACGAGATGAAGTCGCTCTTCAACTGGTTGAGCTCCTGGAGCTTGGCCACGGCGTTCTCCAGGGTCATGCGGATCCTCTGCCGTTCGATGGCGTAGTGGATGATGCGCGCCATGGCGCGGGCGTTCACGCGCTTCTTGATGAGGAAATCCTGCGCGCCCAGCGAAATGACCTCGGACTCGGAAATGGGATCGTCCTTGTCGGAGAGGACGATGACCGGGGCGTCCCGCGCGACCGTCTGGACCTTGATCAGGTTGTCCAGCCCCCGCCCGTCCGGCAGCGAGATGTCCAGAAGGACCGCGTCCACTGCCCCTTTGGAGAGGAATTCCAGGCCTTCGGAAAGGTT
>MGUS01000131.1:2998-3407 GCA_001800085.1 Elusimicrobia bacterium RIFCSPLOWO2_01_FULL_60_11
TTCTCCAGGCGGATGGCGGCGGTCTTGACCTCCTGAAGGATCTTCTGCATCATCCGGGCGTCTTTCGCGTTGCTCTCGATGAGAAGAACGCGGAGTGAATTGTCCACGCCTAATCATATCTACTACGGCGAGGGAATTCAATAGTCGGGGCGATGCATGCACCGCCCCTACTTTTGTATAATTCCTCTCAACGTGTCGAAAATCTCCCTGGCCGTCATCACGCACAACTCCCAAGCCACCCTCGCCGCCGCGCTGGATTCCGCGCGGGGGTGGATCCAGGACATCGTCCTGGTGGACGACCACTCGACGGACGGGACCTTGGCGATCGCCCGGTCATCCGGGGCGCGCGTCTTCACGCGAGCCCTCGTGAGCTGCGCGGCGCAGAAGCAGTACGCCCTGGACCAGGCGT
>MGUS01000131.1:3471-5221 GCA_001800085.1 Elusimicrobia bacterium RIFCSPLOWO2_01_FULL_60_11
CTTAAGGGCCGTGGAAGGCACGGATGGGCCTTCCGCTTACCGAGTGCCCCGCCGCAACCACTATTTCGGCCGCTGGCTGGCCCATGGAGGAAAATACCCGGACTACCAGGTGCGGGTGTTCCGCAGATCCAAAGTGAGGTATTCGGACCATTTCTCGCACGAAAAAGTCATCGTCTCGGGCGATACCGGCACGCTCAAAGGCTGGATCGACCACCAGGCGTACCCCGACCTGGACACCTGGTGGATGAAAGCCCGGCGCACCGCCGAATTCGACGCTTTGGAATGGCGGCGCAGGGGCATTTCTCCTTCACTTCCCGCATTTATCCGATTCTGTCTCGCCCGACCGGCTTGGCGGTTCCTTAGTAAGTATGTCGTGAAGCTTGGGTTCCTCGACGGCGTGCCCGGTCTCCTGGCCGCTCTGCACGACGTCCTCACCCAGGTCCTCACCTACCACATCCTTTCGGGGAAATGATGGGGACGGCCCTCGTCCTCTACGCCCTGTCTCTCCCCCTGTCCATGTCAGCGACGAACATCTCTCTGGGTCTTGCGGCGGCCGGATTCGCGGCGGCCGTCACACTGCAGAATAAGCCCTTCCGCCCTCCCGGCTCCCTTTACGCGCTCCTGGCTTTCTTTCTTTGGGCGGCGGTCACGCGCTGGATCGCCCGGGGAGGGCCGGACATCGCAAGTTTGGAGTCCTTCTCGAAGACCTGGAACGTCCTGGCGATGGTCTTCATCCCAGCGGCGTTCATCGCCGGAGCGGATGACGTCAAAAAGATCCTGCGCGTCCTCCTGGCCTGCGGCTCCGCCGTGGCACTCCTGGGACTGTCCGAATACCTCTCCGGCGCGCGGCTCCTGGGGCTCATAGAACAGGAAAGGTTCATCGGCTTCCAGTCCCACCCGCTCCACAGCGGGGGGCTCTACTGCATGCTATTCCTCACCGGCTTGAGCTTTGCCCTGCGGAGCGGGCCGAAAAGATCCGACGCTTTCTTCTGGTGGGGCTGCTCCCTGGCGCTCGCGCTCGCCGTGGTCCTGACGCGCTCGCGGAGCTATTACCTGGCCTCCGTCGCCGGAGCGCTTTTTCTTCTGTCCTTCAAGGGGATCAAGACGCTCGTGGCGGGGACATTGATCGGGGGATGCCTGATCCTGGCCGCCGCTCGAATGGACATGGGATTTCAGAACCGCCTGGACACCCTCAGCGTCCGGAACATGGACGAATCCGCCAGGATCCGCCTGCGTCTTTGGCGCGCGGCGGGTGAGATGATCAAAGACCATCCTTTGGCCGGAGTGGGCTACCACGGATGGCGGCAGAACATACCGGCCTATTCAAAGAAGGATCCGGGCTGGTCCCTGGACCCGGCGGCCTACGCCCACGCGCACAACAGCTACCTCACCTTCGCCGCGGAGACCGGCATCCCCGGCCTTCTTCTTTTCCTCGCTTTCTGGACATTCCTCATCCTGGAACAGGCTTGCTTTCTTAAGAATTCTCCCGATGACGGCGCCGCGCGGCCTCTGGCCCTGGCGGTCCTCGCCTCTTTGGGAGCCCTGCCCGTGGCCGCGTTCTTCGAGCACAACCTCCTCACGGCCACCCTCTCGCTCTGCCTCTTTTTCCTCATCGGCCTTTCCCGCGCGCCGAGGGAAGCGTCCTCATGAAGATCCTCCATGTGACCAACGGCGTGGAATGGTCGGGCGGCATGGAACAGATCGCGCTCCTGGTCCAAGAGCTCAAAGCGCTGGGGCACGAGAATTTCCT
>MGUS01000132.1:0-110 GCA_001800085.1 Elusimicrobia bacterium RIFCSPLOWO2_01_FULL_60_11
ACATGAGGAGCCCCGACATGGTGAGGTTCTCGCGGACGAATTTGGGGAGGAAGGGAACGTCCTTATACGGCATCTCCGGCAGGAATGACGGCGGCTTTTTCCAGTACTGG
>MGUS01000132.1:283-2487 GCA_001800085.1 Elusimicrobia bacterium RIFCSPLOWO2_01_FULL_60_11
CGCCCGGTAAAGAAGATAGACCTTGCCATTCTCATACCATGCCCCGGGGTTGCAGACCACGGACTTTTCCCAGGCGTTCCCGGGGTTCGGCGTCAGAATGGGGTTCTTTTGATATTTTTGAAGCTTCATCTTTCTCCCTCCAAATTCCGCTTCACTTCTTCCAGGATGCCGCGCACCTGCTGCAGGGCATCCCACTCGTTCACGGCCGTGCTTCTCTCGTTGACGCTGCCCGGGTTCTCGATCCTCCGGGAGGTTGCCGCGATGCGGTACCCCTGCGGGTACCGGGAAAAAGCGCAGGTGACTTCGAGGAGCGATTCCGTTTCACGGTAAGGCCCCGAACTGTACAGCGAACCCGTCGTGAATGACCCGGAGGGTTTGACAAAAACGAGTTTCTCGGCCGTGCCGGACCGCAACTGGTACTCTTTGGCGCTCATCCGCTTGCTGAGACGGTCCGTGATCCTGGGCAGGTCGGCGTCGGCGATGGAGACGCCCGCGTCATGCGAGGAAGCGCTTTTCATGCCGGCGCAGGCCGTCAGAAGGGATGGGATAAGGAACGCTAGGAAGAGGCGCTTCACGATCTCATGAGGTTCACCGGATAGGATCTAAAATTTACCGGACACGCTGACCCTGTAAGCGTTGCCCAGGTCGCCGAAAGGCGTCCACGCGAAATCGATGCCGAAAGACGGGCCGGCCAGCCCGCAACCCGCGCTCACGCCGGGAAGCCCGGAAAGGTCCGAGGCCGTGCGGGATGAGTACCCGGCCCTGCCTGAGGCCCAGGACTCCCGCCCGAGCCGCAGCTTGTATTCGGCCCCGAGGGAGGCGCTGGCGTTGTTGTCCCCTGAGAAATTGACGTCCGCGGCCAGGAGCAGGGGCCAGGAGACATTGTACGATGAGCCCAGCCTGACGTTCAAGGGCAGGTCGTCGCCCTCGTTCTTGAACTTGAGCTGCCCGCCGATGTTCTGCACGGCCAGGGCGAGCCACAGGTCCTGATACGGGCTCCACTGCGTGCCCAGGTCCACCGCCGCGGTCTGGGCCGTCTCGACGATCTTGGAACGCACCATCTTGAGCGCGGCCCCTGCCGCGAACTCATGGCCTTCAAAACCCTTGAACAGCCGTCCCCAGCCGAGCGTGGCGGCCATGTCGTAAGGGCGGAACGAACCGACCTTGGCCCCCGAAGCGTTCGTCTCGTCGAGCTCTCCCGCGCCCATGTACTGGACGCTCACCCCGAGCGTGCCGAGCGCGTCGATCTTCTGGGCGTAGGAAGCGAAGTCGTGCTGGATGCCCTGGACATAGACCGAATGCATGAATGAGAAGGCCCGGTTCTCCACCCGGTGGAGCCCGGCGGGGTTCCAGAATATGGCGTCGGAGCCGTCGGCCACGGCGCTGTAGGCCTCGCCCATGGCCACCGCCCGCGCGTTGACTCCCATCTTGAGGAACTGTCCCGCGCTCGTGCCCACGGCTTTCCGGCTGAAAGAGGTCTCAGCCCGGAGGCGGGTGACGGAGAGGAGGGCCAGGGCCAGCGCGGAGAGAACGAGTATCTTTTTCATTTCTCGACCGCCACCTTGATGACTTTCTTGGACCCGTCCGCACCCCTGACGGCGGCCAGGTAGATGCCGCTGGCCGCGGTCTGGCCGGAGAAATTCTTGACGTCCCAGCGGGCCACCCCGGCGGAATCCGCGTTCACAGTCCGGACCAATTCGCCCAGGACGGTGTAGACCCTCACTTCCGCCCCCTCGGTGAGGTTGGCGAAACTCATCTCGGTCTGGCCCTGATGCATCCGAAGAGGGTTGGGGAACGCGGTCGCGCCCGAAACGTCCGTGGCGGGGATCACCGAGAGGAGCTGGAACTTGCTGAAATGCGTGGTGTAGGCCACGGCGACCTGGGCGTTGTCGTCGAGCTCCGTGGGGAGGGTCACCCAGAGCCCGCTGGCGGGGTCGAGGCGGCCGATCTTGAGAGTGGCGGCATCGGCCCCGGCCAGGTCCGAATCGCTGTAGCGGAGCTGGATCCGCACGGGTTTTGAGGGTTGGAGGTTCTTGTCCAGCGTTATCTCCACCCCGCGATTGATGGGGTTCACGATGGAGGAAGCCGCGAAGGGTCCCCGGGGAGCTGAGAACGTGACATCGCCGAAAGGAGAAATGGTGACGCGCACCGATTCGGGAAAGGACCCCGCGGGGATCATCACGGTGGTCTCCCCCGAGCCAAGG
>MGUS01000132.1:2555-6165 GCA_001800085.1 Elusimicrobia bacterium RIFCSPLOWO2_01_FULL_60_11
CGCGCTCACGCCCATGCCCGCGTTGAACATCGAGATGGTCCCGGTGCTGGTGGCCTGCAGGCCGTTGGTGGAGGCGACCACGACCATCTCGCTGCCCGCGAAGAGGTCCAGGGAATAGCCGTTGCCGTAATTGATGTCGACGTTGCCGGTGCTCAAAAAGGTCTGCTGGAGCTTGCCGCTATCAAGGGCGAGGTCGGTGATCCGGACTCCCGCGTCCGCGGTCACCGTGGTGTCGCCCGCGCTCACCGTGCCGCCCGTGGAGACCGTCACCGTTGGGGCTTCTCCGGCAGCCACGGCTGTGACGCTCACATGGGCGGTCGAGCCGCCGGAGCCCGAGACGGGCGCCTCGAACATGAAAAATAGTTTTCTTTCCTCCTGGGACGGGACACCCATCCCTTGCGTGGCCACGGTGATGGTGTCGGAATCGTTGAAGAAGACGGAGGCCGAGCTGGCCTGGCCTGTGGAGGTCAGGATGTCGTTGGATTGGAACTCCGAGACGGAAGGTTGGATGGCGTAAAAGTGCCAGATTGCGGAGAGCCGGTACTCGTTGGCCCCGGGGGCCGTCGTCACGGCCTGCCAGCTCCCGGTGGTGCTCGTTATCTTAAGGGTAAAATCCTCGTCGCCGCCGCCGGTGTTCCTGATGGTCACCGGATTCGTCACCGCGGTCTGGCCGTTCCTGGCCACCGCTGTAACGGAATTTGAGCCCGTGCTGGCCAAGCTGACGGACGACAAGCTCAGGACGAAATCAGGCCCCCCGGCGGAACAATACCCTGCCGCACCCCGCAGTAAAAGGGCTTGGACCAGGAGCAATGCTTTGAGGAGCGTCCGTTTTTTCGTCATCGAATCATGGGGTCGCGGTCATCGTGATTTCCAAAACCGAAGTCAAAGGCCCCGCAGCGCTCAAGGGCGAGGGCGCGCCTTCCACTAAAATATAGATATTGGAATATTGGCCGGGATATACGCTGAAGCCGCCATCGGCGTCGGAAGTTCCCACATCGCCGGAAGATTCCCCTTCGGCGAAGAACTGGGTTGCGCTCGAGGTCTGCGGCGTGCCGGTGATGATGTCATTCGTCCCGAAGGAATTTGCCGTTATGGTGGCATTGTTAACCGCCCAGATCCCCCTCAACCGGTACTGGTTCTGCCCTAAGGCCGCGGCAGTCTCGATCAGAGTCCAGGCGGGCGAGGCGTCCTGGCTTGCGACGCGGATGGAATAATCCTGCTGGCAGTTGGCGTCGCTTTGGATCACGCGGCGGGCGTCGACCGCGTTCTGGTCGATGTTGACCGTCACGTGCTCGTTCGCGTCGCCCGGCGACTCGACCCAATAGAACCCCAGCACCTGGATGGTCATGACCACGTCGACCGACGAAGAATCGGCGGCGCCGAGCCATCCCCGGAAACAAAGCGCGGTCAGGATGAGAAGCGATATCTTCCTCACAGGTCTCCTTTTCGAGTGTCCAGATTGATGCGGAAGAGGATGCCGGAACTGACCCCCGCTCCCTGCGGCGTGGCCCGGAGAAGGTACTGGTAATGCTTTCCGTAGTGGGCGGGCCGGTCCGGCACGCGCATCTTGACGTTGAACTTCTTCCTCTTCCCGGCCTTCAAGCTGAAGGCGGAAGGAGACACTTCGATGACGGTGTCCTCGGGCCCCCACTCATAGCCCCGCGAAGGGGTCATGTCCAGCGACGATGCCGGGATCTTTTCCAGTTTGAACTTCCGCTCTTCCTTGCCGGTATTCACAAGGAAAAAATCCTTCCGAAGAAGCTTGTTGACCGCTATTTTTTTTCCGGGACGGATGTTCTGGAGGTTGGCCGCCGGGGGAGAAAGCTCGAAGTCCATGGTGCCGCCCGATGGCGACGGCGCGGGAGCGGTGCTTTTCTCCGTTGCGATGGAAAGAAGCAGACGGCTTTTCGCGCCCAGCCCCAGGCTCAAGCCCTTTCCCTCTCCTGATGTCTGCGACCAAAGGTAGGCGATGAATTTTCTCCCTCTTAAGCTTTCGTCATCCGGGATCGCGATGGAGACGTTGGACTCCACCGTGGAGCTGCCTTCCAGGTTAAACTGGGAGGGCTCCGCCGTGACCCAGGCGGAATCGGGAATGGGCTCGTAACCTTCTTTATATTCGTTGGGCTCGGGCACGACCGGGGCGATGCGCAGAGCGATTGGCTGCGTGCCGGAATAGGTCAGCCGCAGGGGGAAGTTCAGCAGCGATGTCAGATGATACGTCGACCCCGGCTGGAGGTTCCTTAAGATCACTTCCCCCATCGTGACCGTCAATCCGCTCCCCTTTGCCGTGCCATGCGTGAAGAGGCACGACAGCAGGGAGAGGATCAACAACCGCGCGAATTTCCCCGAACTCATGTAGACCCCCGATCCCTAGATGGGGATTGCGGCAATCCTAGGGAGTCGCAATCCCGGTAATCGTGATCCTGGCGGCGGAGCTTCCCGTCGTTGTGGCTGCCCCGGATTCAAACAGAAGGGACAGCGAACGTTCTCCCAAGGCGGGGATGTTGAACCCGCCGTTGGCCGCGGTCGTTCCGACGTTGGCCTGGGTCCCCGCGGCCGAAAAGAAGCGGGTGGCGCTGCTGGTTTGAGACGTGCCGGTGATCACGTCATCAGTCTCGAAGGAGTTGACCGTGATGGTGGCGCCAAAAACGGCCCAGATGCCTCTGAGCCTGTATTCATTGACTCCCACGGGGCTGCCGTCAGTGAGGTTATTCTGGGTCCAGCCGCCGGTGTCGGCGATCTTTTCGGCCTTGACCTGATAATCCTGGAAGAAGTTGCCCGTGTTCCTGAGGTTGGCCGGTTCAGGGGGCACGATCTTCTTCGCGGCCACAGCCGTGGCGACGGTAAAGGTAGTCGCGCCGTTGAGCAGGGTAACGTCCACCGACTGGATGCTCATGACGACGTCCACGGTTGTGTTATCCGCCGCCTGAAGGGAGCTCGCGGCCCAAGGCAGGGCCAGGATCCCCATGACGGCAACTGCTGCTATTATTCTTTTCATTTTATTGACCTCCTTTCTGTATACTAAGGTTACCAGTTTTGACCTGTAAAAGTCCTTAACTATATGTAAACATCTTGTAACATTGTTGGGGTATCCCCCGCAGGTTTGTATTATATCAAATTCCGGGCAGAATATACCCGAAAAATGTGCGGGCGAAGGAATATTATGGAGTTTAGGGCTCTAGGTTGGAGATGAGCGGGGAATGACGACTAATTTGGGCTTGTTTCGGGGGGGTCGGATCTGCCGGCTTGGGTCAACTGCTCGTCCAAGCTTCTTTCAAGGTCGGAAAGGGCCTGGGTCAGAAGCTGCCGCCTTTCCGGGTCCAGCGCACCGCCGGACTGCCGGAGGGCGAATTTTTCGACGATGTCGACGGCTTTTTTGGGGTCCTGCATGCGTCCCTTCATGCGGGAGCATAGTTCGATGACGTTCCAAAGGCGGGAGAACCCCAGTTCCAGGGAGGGCTCGAATTCCGTGCCTTCATTCCAGTCGTTGAAGGTCTGTATGACAGCCCAAGGCAGGCCATTTTCGACGGTGTAATCGACGGTCTTTTGGACCACTTTCCCTCCCTGGGGGTCCAGAAAGCGCCTCGCGCCCTGCCCCCAGTCGCCGCCG
>MGUS01000133.1:0-3637 GCA_001800085.1 Elusimicrobia bacterium RIFCSPLOWO2_01_FULL_60_11
AAGTGCAGGCGGCGTCGCAGCCGTCCTGGACCTTGACGTAGGCCCGGGACCTGCCGCCGAAGAACGTCAGAACAGGGCTCTCATCCGCGGAGAGCGAACAACCCGTCACGGCCTCGGGGATGAGGTCCTTCTCCCGGTTGGAATAGACCTCGACGCGGGGCGAAAGCGAGCGCAGGGCCTCGGGGTCGCGCGTGGCATAGCAGCCGGTCACAAGCACGCGGGCGCGGGAATTCTCCCGCAATATCCTGCGGACGAACTTGCGGCACTTCTTGTCCGCTTCCTCTGTGACCGAGCAGGAGTTGATGACGCACACATCCGAGGAGGCCGCGTCCGGGCTGACTTTGCAGCCCAGTTTCTCCAGGCGCGCGCGGGCGGATTCCGTCTCGTACTGGTTCACCCGGCAGCCGAAGGTGTGGAAAAATACGCTTGTCATGGGTTCGTTCTTTATATAATACCAAATCAAATGAAATATTCCCTGGGACTCGATTTCGGCACGGAATCCGCCCGGGCCGTGCTCCTGGACGTCCAAAACGGCAGGGAAGCGGCCTCCGCGGAGTTCTCCTATCCGCACGGGGTCATCGTGCCGCGCAAGGACTGGGCTCTGCAAGACCCGCAGGATTGGCTGGACGCGCTCCGGCATCTCTCCCGCGCCATCCTGAAAAAATCCAAGGCCAATCCCTCCCAGATCATAGGCATCGGCATCGATTTCACATCCTGCACGGTCCTGCCCACCACTGAGGACGGAACGCCTCTCTGCAAAATCCCGAAATTCAAAAAAGACCCCCACGCCTGGCCCAAACTCTGGAAACACCACGGCGCCTGGAAGGAAGCCGAAGAGATGACGGCCAAGGCGGAAAAAATGGGGGAGAGATTCATCCGCCGCTACGGCGGCAAGATATCGTCGGAATGGCTCATCCCCAAACTCCTCGAAGTCCTGCGCGGCTCCAATCAAGCGGGGAAAACCATGGACAAGTTCATCGAGGCCCAGGACTGGACCGTTTGGCGGTTGACCGGACAAATGCGCCGCTCGGCCTGCGGGGCGGGCTACAAGGGTTCCTGGTCCAAGCGAGAAGGTTTCCCTTCCGCAGAATATCTTGACGCTCTTCATCCCGGTCTCTCGCGCATCCTCGAAGAAAAAGTCGGGAGGGATTTTTACGCGCCCGGAACGCGCGCCGGGACTCTTACAAAATCGCAGGCCCGGACGACGGGCCTGGCCGAAGGCACGCCGGTGGCCGTCTCCATCATCGACGCGCACGCCTCCGTCCTGGGCGCGGGCGTCTCCCGGCCGGGGGAGATGGTGCTCTGCATGGGCACTTCCACCTGCCACCTTCTTCTGGACGGGCGCGGCAGGGAAGTGCCGGGGATCTCGGGAGTGGCGGAGGGCGGCATCCTGCCCGGGCTCTTCGGTTATGAAGCGGGCCAGGCCGCCGTGGGCGACATGTTCGGATGGTTCACCAAGACCTCTCAGATGAAATTCGCGGATCTGGAAAAAGGGGCCGCAAAATTGAAGGCCGGGCAGAACGGCCTTCTCGCCCTGGACTGGTGGAACGGGAACCGCTCGGTGCTCCAGGACGCGGGGCTTTCGGGTATGATCCTGGGCTTGACCCTCCATACGACGCCGCACGAGATCTACCGCGCCCTCATCGAAGCCACTGCCATGGGGACGCGGCGCATCATCGAACAGTTCGAATCCTCGGGCATCCCCGTCAAGAAAATGACCGCCGTGGGGGGGATCGCGGAGAAAAGTCCTTTCCTGCTCCAAATTTACGCCGACGTCTGCAGGCGGCCCGTCGAACTGGTGGAGGCCGCCAACCTCTGCGCCAGGGGCGCTGCGGTCCTGGGAGTCCTGGCACGGGACCCCGCGGCGGTCCGGCGCATGGCCCCCGTCAAGCGCAAGGTCTTCAATCCCAAGCGGGAGGATGCGGAGATCTATGGAAAAATTTATCGGGAATATTTAAGGGTTCACGACTACTTCGGGCGGGGGGAAAATCCGGTGATGCGGAAACTCAGGCATTCGGGCGGTCCAGGATCCTCTTGATGGTCTCCAGAAGCGCGGGCGTTTCAAAGGGTTTGGGGATGAATTCGTCGGCGCCCAGGTCCATGCTTCTCTGACGGGCCTCTTTCTGGCCGAACGCGGTCACCATGATGATGGGGATCTTCCTGGTCTTTTCGTCGGCTTTCAACCGCTCGCACACCTGCCAGCCGTTCAGATTGGGCATCTTGATGTCGAGCAGGATCAGGTCGGGGATCCGTTCCTCGATCCTCTCCAAGGCCTCCTGCCCGTCTGCGGCCACGTCCACCTCATAACCCGCCATCTCCAAAGTGATCTTGAGCAGCGTGCGGATGTGGATCTCGTCATCCGCCACCAGGACCCTCATTGCCGGGATTCGTCCAAGATGCGGTCCACTTCCTTGACCAGGTCCGCGGATTCGAAGGGCTTGCTGAAGAACGACACGTTGGTCAGCTCCGGGTCTTCGATGACGGAATCGAACCGGGAGAGCACGGAAACGATCAGGATGGGGACCTTCGCCGTCTTGGCCCCGGCGCCCCGCAGGACCTTGCAGACATCCCAGCCGTCCAGCTTGGGAAGCAGGAGGTCGAGCACCACCAGGTCCGGCGTCTTGCTTTTGACGTATTCGACGGCTTCTTCCCCGGTGACGGCGGAAGCCACGCTGTAGCCGCGGGTGGTGAGCAGGTTGAAGATCAGCTCGTTGATATGGGGGTCGTCTTCAACGACCAGTATCTTCTTTTCCGTTCTCATCCTTGGTCTCCTTCGGCAACGCGAACATGAAGCTGGACCCTTTCCCCGGCTGGCCTTCCACCCGGATGACCCCGCCCATGGCTTCCACGATGGCCTTGGCGATGGGCAGCCCGAGGCCGGTACCCCGCACGTTCTTGCCCACGTCGTCGTGGATGCGGTAGAAGGGTTCGAAGATCTTCTCGCGCTTGTCCGGCGGGATCCCCGGGCCCTGGTCGACGACGCTCACCACCGAGAGTCCCTTGCGGGACTTGCCGGTCACCGTGAGGCGGGTGTGGTCGAGGGAATATTTGAAAGCGTTGCCCATGAGGTTGGTGAACACCTGCGTGATCTTGTCCGGGTCGGTCCATATCTCTTCGGAGCCTTTCTCAAAATGAATCTTGACGTCCACGGTGTCCTTGACGACCTTCAAGCTCTCGGCGACCTGCTCGGTCACTTCTTTCAGATTGACTTTCTTGCGCTCCATTTGCATCTTGCCGTCCTGGATGCGGGAAAGGTCCAGCAGGTCGCGGGAAGAGCGGGAGAGGCGCTGGGCTTCATCGCGGATGATACCGAGGAACCGCAGGATCTGGGCGTGGTCGAGCTTGTCCCAGTAGTCCAGGAGCATGCTGGAGAAACCCAGGATGGACGTCATGGGCGTCTGGAGCTCGTGGGACGCATTCGCCACGAAACGGGACTTGAGCTCGTTCAACACTTTGAGCTTTTCCACGACGTCCAGAAGGATCATGTTCTTGGTCTTCAACTCGGCGGTTTTTTCGTGGACGGTCTTTTCCAGCTCCACGTTCCAATCCCTCAGCCGCTTCATGAGCAGGACGTTCTGCGCCGCCAACTGCTGGCGTTCCAGCACCCGCAGGATGAAGAGCTTGACCTCGTCGATGT
>MGUS01000133.1:3649-5014 GCA_001800085.1 Elusimicrobia bacterium RIFCSPLOWO2_01_FULL_60_11
CGCTCCCTGGTGCAGCGAACCGATGGCGGATTCCACGTCCGCGTTGCCCGTGATCATGATGACTCCCACGCCGGGGTCGAGGTTCTTGAGTTCCTGCAGGACTTGGACGCCGTTCAAGTCGGGGAGGCGGATGTCGAGGAGGACGACTTGGAGGGTCTTGGGGTCGCGGCTTTTGCGGAAGATCTCGATGCCTTCCTTGCCGGAGTGGGCCACGGCCACGGAGGTGTAGCCCGCTTTGGTGAGGATGGCCGAAAGGGTGGTGGTGAGGCCGGGGTCGTCATCGATGACCAGTAAGGAAGTCTTGAACTGGGTGTCAACCCCTTCGGAGAATGCCCGCATATCTCTTAATCATAGAGGATGTTCATACATTTTTCAACGGTAAATTTTAAATAAAACGCGTTTTTGAGGGCTGGGCCCCCTGCGGGGAATTCAAAACGCCGTCTGAATTTGATATAAATTAGAGTCCAACTGCGGGCATAATTCAATGGTAGAATGGCAGCCTTCCAAGCTGCATACGCGGGTCCGATTCCCGCTGCCCGCTAAAATTTCCCTTGGGAGGCCCCGCTGGCAAGCCCGTCGCCGGAAGAATTCAAGCAAGTCTATCTCCGCAGCCTCGCGAGCCGCGTCGCCGCCCTGGAAGCCCGCCTCACGGACTTGGAGACCGGCAAGCCCGATGCCGTGAAGAACGCGCGGGCCATGGTCCATTCCCTAGCGGGTTCGGGCGGCACCTACGGGTTCCCCCAGGTCTCCGCCGCCGCCAAAGATGCCGAAAAGTGCGAGGATGAATCCTCCTTGCTTGAAAAAGGCCGGACCCTTCTGGACGTCCTCAAAAAGATCGGCTCGGAACCGCGGAGGAAATTCAACCTCTTGATCGTCGAAGACGAGGCGGACATCTCCGCCATCCTCCAGTCCCTTCTGCAAAAGGACGGCAGGAACGTCATCGTCTGCTCGAGCGCCCAGGAAGCCGAAGACGCCCTCCAAAGCCGGCCCGTCGATTTCATCATCACCGACCTCACGCTCCCCGACCTCGACGGCCGCCTGCTCATCAAAAAAGTCCGCCAGGTGACTGAAACGACCGAGGTCCCCATCTATGTCCTGACCGGCATGGACGTTTCGAAGGTCCGCGAAGAGTGCCTGGCCCTGGGGGCCAACGGATTCTTCTCCAAACCCTTCGACCCCATCCGCCTGGCCGCCGAGGTGGAGAAAATAATCGCCGAGACCGCCCAATCCCTTCCCCAGCCCGGGCTGGACCCTCTCACCCGGCTTCCCGACCGCCACGCCTTGAAGACGATTTTCGAGAAGGCCGCGAACGGCCCGCTTTCCATGGTCCTCTTCAATCTGGACCTGTTCTCAAAGATCAACGAA
>MGUS01000133.1:5076-5560 GCA_001800085.1 Elusimicrobia bacterium RIFCSPLOWO2_01_FULL_60_11
GCTCGCCGGCCAGGCGGCCATGAGAACGGGCCTCTCCGCCGGGCTCATCCAAGTCCCGGCGAACCATGCCGATTTCGAAGAAGTGATGTCCGCCTGCGAACGGCTCCTCTACCGCGCGAAGGGCGCGGGCCGCGGGCGGGTGTTATCGGACAAGTCGCCCCTGGCTCCGGCGGCCGCCCGGCAGGTGATCGTGGCCGACGATGACGACCTGATCCGTTCCCTCGTCACCCACCGCCTGTCCAACGAAGGGTTCCAGGTCCTCGGCTTCCCGGACGGGCGCTCGGCCCTGGAGGCCGCAAAAAAGAACAGAGCGGCCCTCTTCATCCTGGACGTTCAAATGCCCGGCATGGACGGCTTCGAACTCCTCGCCCAGCTGCGCGCCCTCCCCTCTTCGAGCCGCGCGCCGGTGATGATGCTCACCACGCTCGGCAGCGAAAAGGACATCGCGCGGGGTTTCGAGCTGGGCGCCAACGATTACCTGGCC
>MGUS01000134.1:0-3533 GCA_001800085.1 Elusimicrobia bacterium RIFCSPLOWO2_01_FULL_60_11
CAGAAGCTCCTGCTTTTCGGGAGCCCGGAGGCGCGGGTGCGCTCCCCCTGGAGCTCGACCGACGAGGAGTTCGAGGGCGCGGTGAAGAACTTGGAGAGGCGCCACCGCGAGACCGAGTCCGATTTCGTCAAGGAAGAGATCATGAACCTCTACATGCGCCGGCACGTCTGCCCCAAGTGCCGCGGGGCGCGCCTCAAGGAGGAAGCCCTCGCCGTGCTCGTGGGCGGCCGGAGCATCCGGGAGGTCGCGGGGTTCTCGGTGAAGGACGCCGTGAGGTTCTTCGACGCCCTCGAGCTCGACCCCAAGAATAAGGCCATCGCCAGGCAGATCCTTAAGGAGATCGGCGCCCGGCTTTCCTTTCTGTCCAACGTGGGGCTGGACTACCTGACCCTCGACCGCGAGAGCCAGACCCTCGCCGGCGGCGAGGCCCAGAGGATCCACCTCGCCACCCAGATCGGCTCGGGGCTCATGGGCGTGCTCTACGTATTGGACGAGCCCTCCATCGGACTGCACCAGCGCGACAACCGGCGGCTTTTGGACACTCTCACCCGCCTGCGCGACCTGGGCAACACTCTCGTGGTGGTGGAGCACGACGAGGAGACCATCCGCTCGGCGGACTGGATCGTGGACCTGGGGCCGGGCGCGGGAGAAGCGGGCGGCGAGATCGTCGCGCAGGGAACCCTGCCCGACATCCTGGCCGAGAAGAGGTCCCTCACCGGGCGGTATCTCGAGGGCCGCCTCAAGATCCCTCCGCGGACCCCGCGGAAGCCGGGGAAAAAGTCCATCGAGATCCTGGGCGCCTCCCAATTCAATCTGAAGAACATCGACGTCCGCATCCCTCTCGGCCTGAACGTCTGCGTGACGGGCGTGTCCGGCTCGGGCAAGTCCACCCTCATCCAGGAGATCCTGTACAAGTCCCTCGCCCAGAAGCTCCACAACTCGAAGGACCTGCCGGGAAAGGCGCGCGAGATCCGCGGGTTCGAGCACCTGGACAAGGTCATCGTGGTGGACCAGTCGCCCATCGGCCGCACGCCGCGCTCCAACCCGGCCACCTACACGGGGGCCTGGGCGCCCATCCGCGAGATCTTCAGCCTGACGCAGGAATCGAAGCGGAAGGGCTACCAGCCCGGCCGCTTCTCCTTCAACGTGAAGGGCGGCCGCTGCGAGAACTGCCAGGGGGACGGCACCATCAAGATCGCCATGCAGTTCCTCTCCGACGTCTACGTGAAATGCGAGGTCTGCCACGGGAAGCGCTTCAACGAGGAGACCCTGACGGTCCGCTACAAGGGCAGGAACATCGCCGAAGTGCTCGACCTGCCCGTCTCGGAGGCCCTGGGATTCTTCGCGGCCGTCCCCCAGATCCAGAGGACCTTGAAGACCCTCGACGAGGTCGGCCTGGGCTACATCCGCCTGGGCCAGCCCGCCACCACCCTCTCCGGCGGGGAGGCCCAGAGGGTGAAGCTCGCGACCGAGCTCTCCCGCAGGGCCACGGGCCGGACCCTCTACCTTCTGGATGAGCCCACCACCGGCCTCCATTTCGCCGACGTCCAGAAGTTGTTGGACGTGCTCCACCGCCTCGTGGACAGCGGCAACAGCGTGATCGTCATCGAGCACAACCTCGACGTCATCAAGACCGCGGACTATATCATCGACATGGGGCCGGAAGGCGGGGACCAGGGCGGCGAGATCGTGGCGGCGGGGCCGCCGGAAGCCGTCATGAAGGACCCCCGCTCCCATACCGGCCGCTTCCTCAAAAAAGCCCTCTCCTGACCCCCATTGACAGAGGCGGAGGAGATATGTTTAACTATCTTTTACGGGCAAAAACCGCTATCGGACAACCGATTGAAATTCCACACCATTCGGAGGAAGCATGACTAGAGGATATTCCCCCGCCGCACTTTTCAGCTGGATCCTTTTCTGCGGATTCCTGACATTCTCTTTCAGCGCCTGCGCCAAGAAACAGGTCGTCAAGCCGGAGGACAAGCTCGAGGAGGAAGAGGTAGAATCCGAAGAGCTGGACATTCACGGCAAGGACTTCGTGGAGTCGAAGAACCTCTCCCCCATTTTCTTCGATTACGACTCAAGTTCCCTTTCCGACGAAGCCCGCAAGGTCCTCGCCGGGAACGCCGCCTACCTCAAGAAAAGCCCGGACCTCGAGGTCCTCACCGAAGGCCATTGCGACAAGCGCGGGACCATCGGCTACAACCTGGCCCTGGGCCAGAGACGCGCCGCCTCCGTGAGGCTTTATTACGTCAGCCTGGGGATCGAAGCCGGCCGCGCCGGTTCCCTCTCCTACGGCAAGGAAAAACCCCTCTGCATCGAGGACAGCGAGGATTGCTGGGCGCAAAACCGCAGGGTCCAGACCAAGGTTCGCGCCAAGTCCGAACCTAAAAAAGAAGACGCCGCGTCGCCCGCCGACATGGAGGAAGCTCCCAAGCCGACCCGCCCTTGACCAATCGAAGCCGACATCCCAGGTTTCGTTTCCTCATACAAGCAATGGCCGGACTGGTCTTTTCCGGCTGCGTGGCCACCACGACTGACGTCGACCGCCTCCAGGACTCGCTGGATTCCGTGCAGAAGAGCCAGGCGGACCTGGTGGTCAAGCTGGACGAGCTCCAGACCACTCTGGAGGCCCTGAACGCGGGACTGGAAAGCAACCAGAACAAGATGGGGGACCTCTCCGTCAAGCTGGACGACACGCAGACCGGCCTCGTTTCGCGGATGGACCTCATCTCGCGCCTCCTTTCCGAAGCGACCCACTACGCCGCCGTGGCCGTGCCGGGCGACTTCTACCGCGCCGCCTACGGCGACTACCTGGCCGGCAAGATCGACCTGGCCCTCTCCGGATTCGAGGGTTTCCTGGAGCGCTACCCCGACAGCGACCTGGCCGACGACGCCCAGTTCTACCTGGCGGATTGCTACCTGCAGAAGAAGGATTACAAGGCCGCCCGCGCCGAGTTCGATAAGGTGCTTGCCGTCTCCCGGGAATTCCGCGCCCAGGCGCTCCTCAAGCGCGCCTACGCCCTTCAAGGGATGAAACAGGCCAAGGACCGCAAGCTCACCCTGGACGCCCTGATGAAGGAATTCCCCGGTTCCCCTGAAGCCGAAGCCGCCAAAGACCTGCTCAAAGAATGAAGCAGCTTTCCTTCATTCTCTATTCCCTATTTTCCATTCTCCGCCTTTCTCCCTGCCTTTCCGCCACGGACATCTACCTGCAGATCCAGAGGGGCGAAAAGGTGACCGTGGCCATGCCCGAATTCATCGCCAAGGACGCTTCGCCCGACACTCCCGCCCTTTCCCGTGAGATACGCGACACCGCCAAGGACGACATCCTTTTCACCCATCTGTTCGACCTCTCCGAAAGCGGGCCCTCCATCGCCGAGGGACAGATCGATTTCGCGGGCTGGGGAGCGGCGGGTTCCGACCTGCTCGTCCGCGGCCTGGTGAGCCAGTCCGACAATAAAGCGGTTCTCACGGTCGCGGTCTTCGAACTGCCGGAGGGCAACCCCATCTTCCAGAAGGTCTACCGCACC
>MGUS01000134.1:3545-4719 GCA_001800085.1 Elusimicrobia bacterium RIFCSPLOWO2_01_FULL_60_11
GGCCACCCGCATCGCCTTCTCCAACGACGCGAGCGGGCACAAGGAGATCTACGCCATCGATTACGACGGCAGGAACCTGACGCAGCTCACGCGCGACAAGAGCATCGCCATCCTCCCCCGCTGGTCCCCGGACCGGGAGGGCATCCTCTACACCACCTACCGGGACGGCAACCCGGACCTGGCTTATCTTTCGTTCTCAGGAGGAAGGTCCAAGACCCTCTCCTCCCGGCGGGGCTTGAACACGTCGGCCTCGTTCTCGCCGGACGGCAAGACCATCGTGGCCACGCTCTCCTACCAGGACGCCACCAACCTCTATCTTCTGGACCGCAAGGGCGCCCTGCTGCGCCGCCTGACCCGCACCCGGGGCTCCGACACCTCCGCCTCGTTCTCCGCCGACGGGCGCAAGATCATATTCGTCTCGGACCGCTCCGGCTCGCCCCAGATCTACATGATGAACGCCGACGGCTCCAAGCCGGAACGCCTCTCCGACGGCGGCTGGTGCGACGGCCCCATCTGGTCCCCCCTGGGCGACAAGGTCGCCTACTCGCGCGGGGACGGCACCGGCCACCACGACATCATCCTGCAGGACCTGGCCACGGGCGGGAAGATCCAGGTCACCTCCGATTCCGGCAGGAACGAGAACCCCACTTTTTCCCCCGACGGGCGCTTCATCGCGTTCTCATCCACCCGGCAGGGACGGCGTGAAATCTACATCGCCTCCACGGACGGCGTCGTGCAGAGGAAACTCTCGGACATCCCCGGGTCTTCCTCCACGCCTTCGTGGGAGCCCTAAAAAGAGGTCCTTATGAGCTCATTCTCCGTCAAAGAAATATTCCTCATCGGCTGGCCCATCCTCTCGCTCCTTCTGGCCTGTTCGGTGCTGTCCTTGGCCGTCATCCTGGAACGCTGGGTCTATTTCAGCAGGAAGAAGATCGACGTCAAGGATTTCCTGGCCAAGATCCCCAAAGTGCTTTCCAGCGGAAAGGACGGAGCCCAGCACGCAGCGTCGCTCGGGGAACCGGTCATATCCCTTCTGCGCGCGGCCTTGGGGGCCGGCGGGACCCGGTCGACGCTCGAACTGGCCATGGACCGGGCGGTGCGCATGCAGGTGAGCGAGATGGAACGGTTCGTCCCCCTGCTGGGCACGGTGGCGGGCGCCGCGCCCTTCATCGGG
>MGUS01000134.1:4736-4902 GCA_001800085.1 Elusimicrobia bacterium RIFCSPLOWO2_01_FULL_60_11
CGGCATCATCCGGGCGTTCAAGTCCATCGACGTCTCCGGCGGGGGCGGCCCGCAGGTGGTCGCGGCGGGCATCGCCGAGGCGCTCACGGCCACGGCCCTGGGGCTTTTTGTGGCCATTCCCGCGCTCGTTTTCTACAACTACTATTCCACCAAGATCCGCCGCATG
>MGUS01000134.1:4936-6661 GCA_001800085.1 Elusimicrobia bacterium RIFCSPLOWO2_01_FULL_60_11
TCGATATCATCTCCAAGAAATAGACACCCCTTCCCTCTCATGGCGGACATCAACATGATCCCGCTCATCGATGTCTCCCTCGTGCTCCTCATCATCTTCATGGTCCTCACGCCCTACCTGGTCACCTCCCAGATCAAGATCAACCTACCCAAGACCGTCTCGGGCCTGCCCGCGGATTCGGACCCCGTCAAGGTCCAGATCAGCGCCCAGCGGACGTTCTACGTGAACAGCAAGGCCGTTCTGGCCGACGACCTGGGCGGAGCTTTGAGATCCGCTCTCCAGGGCCGCGCGGATCCGGTCGTCCTTATCGAGGCCGACGCCGCGGTGCCCTTTGAATATGTGGTGAAAGCCATGGACCAGGCCAAGGCGCAGGGGGCCCAGAAAATGGGCGTGGCAGTCATGGCTGACAAGAAATAACGAGCCCATGCCGGGCATCCAAAAATTCGTTTTCTATTCTTTCTCCATCCACACCGCCCTCGTCGGCGGGTTCATCTTCCGGCAGGTCTTCTCGAACAGCTCTAAAGAATATTACGCGGTGGATTTCTATAGCCCGGCGGACGCCCAGGATGTAGGGAACGGTCGCGACCGTTCCCTACCGCCCAAAATCGATTCCCAAAAAGAAACCGTGGTCAACCCCAAGGAAGACCTGCTCCTAAAATCGAAGGACAAGAAGAAGAAAAAGGAAAAGGTCTCCGCAATCCCCATCCCCATTCCCAAGGCCCCCGCGCCCAAAGGCGAGGCGGGAGACGAATCCGACCTGCCTTCGGCGGTCCCGGACGCGGTGGACGGAAGCGGCGTGGGCGTGGGGTTCGGCAAGGACGGCTGGAAGGGCGGGGGGAGCGGCGCCGGGAATTTCCCTTATCAATGGTATGTCCAGACCATCAAAAAGAACCTGGACGGGAACTGGAACATCACCGGGGGCTTCAGTCGCAGGATCTATACCCAGGTGGCCTTCACCATCACGCGCGACGGCTCATTGGCGGACGTTGAAGTGGAGGAAAAATCAGGGAACGACGTCTTCGATTACCAGGCCAAGCGCGCGGTGAGCGAGAGCGGGCCTTTCCCGCCCCTTCCCGGCGATTTCCATGAATCCGAGCTGAGAGTCCACGTCCGCTTCACGGTCAAGCGGTAAGTCCCGCATTCATGTTCGATTTCATATTGATCGCGGCTCTGTGGGGCGGCTCCTTCCTGTTCATGCGAGCGGCCGTGCCCGAGTTCGGGCCGATCGCTCTGATCGCGGTGCGCGTGGCCATCGCGGCGGCATTCCTGGCGCCCTTCGCCTGGGCCAAGGAAGGGACATCCGGCGCGCGGGCGAACTGGAAGAGCATCCTTTTTGTGGGCGCGTCCAACTATGCCCTCCCCTTCTGCCTCCTGGCCTATGCCACGCTCCACGTCACGGCGGGGTTCGCCTCCATCCTGAATTCCACCGCACCTCTTTTCACCGCGCTCGTGGGCTGGCTCTGGCTGAAGGACCGATTGAGCCGGGTCCAGCTCCTGGGGCTTATCCTCGGATTCAGCGGAGTGGTCATCTTGAGCTGGGGTAAATTATCTTTCGACCACGGAGACGGCCTGGCCATCGCGGCCGCCCTGTGCGCCACGTTCCTTTACGGCGTGGCCACGCATTTCACCAAGTGCTTCATGATGGGGATGAGCCCCCTGTCTCTCACGGCCTGGGGCCTTGCGGCCGCGGCTGTGATGCTTGCGCCCTTGGGGATCTGGGCGGCG
>MGUS01000135.1:0-3419 GCA_001800085.1 Elusimicrobia bacterium RIFCSPLOWO2_01_FULL_60_11
CGGCCGAAGCGGAAAAGGGATGATCCCACCACCTGCTTGCAAATCGAAGATTCGCCTGCCAGCGAATAAGCAGGTGGTGGGATGAAGATCGCGTTCCTCTGCAACCCGGCCGTCCACAGAGTCAAAAAATTCCCCGCCCTCGTCTCCCTCATCCAGAAGTTCGTGCCCGCGGAGCGCGAGATATTCCTGGTGGACCGCTCCCTCCCCCGCTCGCTCGAGACCCATGTGGAACGCATACTGGACGGGGGCTATGAAAGGATCGCCGTGGCCGGCGGGGACGGGACGCTCAACCGCGCGGTCAACGCCCTCCTCGCGCGCCGGGCGTTGGAGAAAGTCACGCTGGGCATCGTCCCTTTCGGCACCTGCAACGACTTCGCGCGCTCCCTGAACCTGAGCCCCCTGCGCCTGCCCGTCGCCTTGAAGGCCCTCACAAAGAACAAAGCGCGGCGCATCGACATCGGGCGGGTCAACGGGCATTTCTTCATCAACAACGCCGGTTTCGGCAAACGGCGCCCCACGGACGGCGGAAAGGCCGGCATGCGGGTCCTGCGCGAGATGGCGCCCGAAGGGTTGAAGGCGTCCTGGAACGGCCGTTCGATGGAGGGCAAGTTCTTCATGATGCTCTGCGCCAACGCGCCCTATTTCGGCGGCGGCATGCGCTTCTCCAAGAGGTCGGACCCATCCGACGGCCTGCTCGACTTCTACTTCGTGAAAAAAATGCTGAAACTCAACTTGGCGCTCCAGTTCATCATCGGCAAAGCGCACCTGCCCATGCAGCTCCGGAAGTCCTCCAAAAGGATCTTGAAGGTCAGCGCTCAAAAGCTCAAGCTGGAGACCGAAAGGCCCGTCTCCGTGCTTGTGGACGGCGAGTCCAAAGAAGGCCTGGACCGCGTGCGCGAAGCGACCTTCGAGATCGCGGGCCGCTGCAGCGTTCTGACTCCCCGATGACCCCACTACCTGACTTCGGCCTGAAAGGCCGACCTCCGGTCGGCAGTCAGGTAGTGGGATGAAGATCACCGACATCCTTTCCAGGCGCAAGCCCATCTTCTCCTGCGAGTTCTTTCCCCCGAAAACGGACGAGGCCACCGCCCAGCTGTTCGAGACGGTGCGGGAATTGAAGGACTTGGACCCCGGCTATGTCTCCGTCACCTACGGCGCGGGCGGGAGCACGCGGGGCAAGACCCTGGAGATCGTGCGGCGCATCAAGCAGGAGCTGGGCATCGAAGCCATGGCTCACCTGACCTGCGTGGGTCATTCCCGCTCGGAGCTCAAAGAGGTCCTGGACCAGATTGAGTCGGCGGGCATCGAGAACGTGATCGCGCTCCGCGGAGACCCGCCCAAAGGCGAGACCGAGTTCATGCCCCACCCCGACGGGTTCACCCACGCGGCGGAGCTGGCGGGATTCATCCGCAAGAATTACAAGTTCTGCGTCGCCGTGGCCGGCTACCCCGAAGGCCATGTCGAGGCGCCGGACCGGGAGACCGACTGGAAGCGTCTGGAAGATAAAGTCAAAGCGGGCGGGGACTTGATCATCACCCAGCTTTTCTTCGACAACCGGGATTTCTTCGCCTTCGAGAAAAGGATGCGCGAGATCGGCGTGAAGGTCCCCATCATCCCCGGCATCATGCCCATCACCAATCTGAGCCAGATCATCCGCTTCACGCGGATGTGCGGGGCCAAGATACCCGAAAAAGCGCTCCGGGAGCTCAAGGAGCTGGAGGACGACCCCGAAGCCGTGGTGGATTACGGCGCCCGCCTGGCCGCGGAGCAGTGCAAGGAGCTTTTGGAGCGGGGGGTCCCCGGCATCCATTTTTACACCCTCAACAAGTCCAAGTCCACCCGCGCCATCATAGAGAAGCTGAAAAATTCGGCCTGATTTTTTAGTAAAATTCAACTCATGACGACCTCGGCGCAGATCATCGACGGGAAGCTCGCGGCGGCGGAAGTCCGCGCCGGGATCAAGGCCGAAGTCGAGAAGCTGAAGGCCGCAGGCGTCACGCCCGGCCTGGCCACCCTGCTCGTGGGCGAGGACCCGGCCTCCAAGATCTACGTCGCCTCCAAGCACAAGGCCTGCCAGGAGGCGGGCATGGCGTCCTTCAACCACACCCTCCCCAAGGACGCCTCCACCGAGACGGTCCTGAAAAAAGTCCATGAGTTGAACGCCGACCCCAAAGTGCACGGCATGCTCATCCAGCTGCCGCTCCCCCCGCAGGTGGACTCCGAAAAGGTGCTGGAAGCGGTGAGCCCGGGCAAGGACGCGGACGGTTTCCACCCCACCAACCTGGGCCGGCTTTTTTCCTGCAAGGACATGAAAGAGATCTACGCCCGGAACATCCCCATCCCCTGCACGCCCCTGGGCTGCCTGGTCTTGATCGAGAAATCGGGCATCCGCCCCGCGGGCAAGACCGCCGTCGTGGTGGGGCGCTCCCTCATCGTGGGCAAGCCCGTGGCCGCGCTCCTTCTGGCCAGCCACGCCACGGTGACCCTCGCCCATTCTCGCACCGAAGACCTGGCCTCCGTCTGCCGCACCGCGGACATCCTGGTGGCGGCCGTGGGCAAGGCCAAGATGATCGAGGGCTCCTGGATCAAGGAAGGGGCCGTGGTCATCGACGTGGGCATCAACCGCAGCCCCGAAGGGAAGCTCTTCGGCGACGTGGATTTCGAGGCCGCCAAGGAACGGGCGGGCTGGATCACCCCGGTGCCGGGCGGCGTGGGCCCCATGACCATCGCCATGCTCCTGAAGAACACGCTCGCCCTCTCGAAGAAGCGATGAAGCCCAAGAAGATATTGGTGGCCGACGACAACCAGAGCGACGCCGAGATATTGGCCCAGCTCTTGAAGGACAACGGTTACGAATGCGTGCTGGCCCACAACGGCATCGACGCGCTGGAATCGGGCATCAAGCATTTCCCCGACCTCATCCTCCTCGACGTGGACATGCCCGGGGAGAACGGCTACGAAGTAGCCCGGCAGCTCAAAGCCCACAAGAACACCCGCATGGTCCCCATCATCATGCTCACCGCCCTCTCCGAACTGGGGGCCAAGCTGGAAGGCCTGGAAGCCGGCGTGGACGATTACCTGACCAAGCCCTACCGCCCCGTGGAACTGCTCACCCGCATCCGCTCCCTCCTGCGCGTGAAAGCCCTGAACGACCATCTGGACGACGCGGAGAGCATCGTCTTCACCCTGGCCCGCATCATCGAAGCCAAGGACTCCTACACCATGGGCCACGCTGACCGCGTCTCGCGCTACTCGGTGCTGCTCGGGAAACTGCTCAAGCGGAGCGAATCAGAGCTCGAGATGCTGGACAAGGGCGGCGTCCTCCACGACATCGGCAAGATGGCCATCCCCGACTCCATCCTCCTGAAACCCGGCGCGCTCACCAAGGAAGAATTCGACATCATGAAGACCCACCCGCT
>MGUS01000135.1:3431-3940 GCA_001800085.1 Elusimicrobia bacterium RIFCSPLOWO2_01_FULL_60_11
AAGGACGCCATCCCCCTCATCCGCCACCACCATGAGAAACTGGACGGTTCGGGCTATCCCGACGGGCTCAAGCGCGACGAGATCCCGGTGCTGGTGCGGGTCGTCACCATCGCCGACATCTACGACGCGCTCACCACGCGGCGTTCCTACAAGGACGCCTGGACCATCGACAAGACCTTCAGCGTCATGTATGAGGAAGTCAAGCGCGGCTGGTGGGACGGCGACATCCTCCGGACCTGGGAGAAGTTCGTCAAGTCCGACGAATTCAACACCATGGTGACCCGCAAGATCCACGTCAAATCCTCCCTTCATTGAACCGGGGGGAGCGTTTCCAGCGCGAGCTCTTCTCCATCACCGTGGAGCAGGACGCCAAGCTCTACGGCAAGTTCCCGCTTGAAAAAAAATCCTCCCTATCGCGGGCCGTCGAGACCTTCTGGACCCTCATCGGGGTGGGCCTCGGGACTCTGATCCGCGCCGCGCCCGCGAGCTGGGCCAATGCCGCGTCCCAT
>MGUS01000135.1:3957-6343 GCA_001800085.1 Elusimicrobia bacterium RIFCSPLOWO2_01_FULL_60_11
TCATCGTCACTTCGCACCCCGAGACCACCCCCCGGGAATCGCACCTTCTGGGCGAGATGGTGCAAAAAGCCCTGCGCCTGTCCGACGCGGTCTCTCCCGGCTCCAGGTTCAAGCTTCTGCAGGCGGTGGATGACTTCGCTTTGGACACCCTGAGGCCGTCCATCAAAGGTCTGTACCAGGGCATCATGAGCCGGGCCCACATCGCCATGGACCGGATACCGGGCACCAAGATCCCGGCCGTTGAAGACCTCCTGCGCGGTTCCCACTATTCAAGGACGATCTTCCATATATTGAAAGCCCTGCGCCGCGGCGAGACCGTCTGCCTGGCCCTGCCGGGCGGCGTCATCCACAATTCGAGGGTCCTTTATGTCATCCGCGAGTTCGCCCAAAGGGCTTACCGGGAGGTCCCGCGCCATCGCCGGGCCGGAGAGTCCCGGCGGGAATTCGAACTCTCGGTCATCCGCCTGTTCATCCGGTGGCAGGACGGCGCGGCTCTCACAGGGGCCTTGAACGGCGCCGAAGAAGCCGCCTTGCTGGCTCTTTTGAACGGGCGGGGGATCGCGTGGGAAAGGATATCGGGGCTGGTGTCGGATCTGAAGGAAGAACTCGTCCTGCTCTCCCCTTACCGGCTGCGGTTCTTCAACGTCATCTTTTCCCGCCTGCGCTCACTCGGGAGGCCGCTCCTGGTCATCCCCATCTCCCACAGGGACGGCAAGGGCCGGACGGGGGTGTTCGCGGGAGAGCCTTGGAAGGCGGGAGGATGGAGCGAAGGGCGGGAGGAGGAGTTGAAGGGCTTTATCCGGCGCTCTTTTACTTCATCTCCCATATCTCGCATCCATGGGCGGGGAGACGCAAACGCGTAGAGACCGCTCCGATGGGAGAAAGTTTCCCGTTCCCGAAGACCTCCTGGAGCATCAATCTGCCTTTGGACGAATAGAATATGGACGGGACTTCGAAGACCAGGTCGGCCGGCTCCGGCGAAAAATTGAAGGCCGCCAGGACCGCGTCCTCACGGTAAGTCGCGGCGAAGATGAGGATGGAGTCGTTCCCGTCGACCGCGACGCGGAATTTCTGTCCGCGCGGGAGCGACGGGTGGTCCTTCCGTAAAGCCGTCAGCTTCTTGTAGAATTTCCTCACATCCCCGTGCATGTTCAGGCCCGTCTTCCAATCGATGGGCTCCCGGGCCACCAGGGAGGGCTGGCGGGTCTCGCCGATCTCCTGGCCCGCGTAGAGGAGAGGCACGCCGGTGAGGGAAAATAAAAGGGCCGCGGCCGAGCGGGACGAATCGGCGAGTATGGCGGCCGAGCGGGGGCGGTCGAAATGCTCGATGAAGCGGATGGGGACAGGCCAGACCGAGACGCTCTTGGCGTCCGCTTCCAGGATGGGGTTCAAGCTCGAGACGGGCACCGCTCCCGAGACCGCATTCAGGACGGTGCCGTAAAAATCCTCGTCGGCCACCGCCGTGACGAAACCGGGCCGGACCGCCGCGAACGCTTCCTTGAGCTCTTTAAGGAAATCCGGCGGCAGGGCTTCGCCGCCGATGAGGAAAAAACCGTCCAGGGGATAATCCTTCATCCAAGCCAGCATCTTGCCTTTCATGGCCTCCGGGGCCTTGCCGTCCGCCACCCAGGCCAGGAGAACGCGGATGCCGTTGCCGTGCGCCTGGTCCGCCAGGTTCTTGAAACCGTCCTTGGTGCCGTATTCCAAGCTGACCGCCGAGGAATCTTCCACGGCCAGGGGGTGGGCCGCGCCCCCCGCGTCGGAGACGCGCGACGGGTGGACCGGCAGGATGAGGAGGCAGTCGGCGCCCAGGCCCTTGATCCTGAAGAGTTCGCTCTCCAGCCCCGAGAACTTGCCTTCCGGGGAAAAAGCGCGCAGGTAGACCTCGTAGACGACGGAATTCTTGATCCAGTCCGTGTCTTTGGGGTAGGAATATACGCCGGTCGCGTCTTCGGCGCGCAGCGGCCACGCGATGGCAAGCATCAATGCCGCCAGAAGGAACAATGCCTTCCGCCCGCACGAGCGGCGTTCCAGATAGACCGAGAGGACGCCCACGCAGGATGGCGGGATGCCCGGGATCCGGGAGGCCTGGCCCAAGGTCCCGGGGCGGATGCGGTTGAGTTTCTGGCGGGACTCGTTCAAGAGCCCGGGGATGGAATCATAATCGAAGTCCCTGGGGATCTCCCGGCCTTCGGACCTGCGGAACTTGGAGATGATCTGGTCCTGGCGCGCCAGGTAACCGCGGTATTTTTCCCGCACGGCAATCTGGTTCAAAATCTTGTCTTCTGACCAGGGGTGGATAGGGTCGGCACGCGCAGGGGTGCCACGGGGGGCACCCCCTACAGGATTTTCAATTCGGCGGCGGTATTCACAAAATCTACGGTGA
>MGUS01000136.1:0-3229 GCA_001800085.1 Elusimicrobia bacterium RIFCSPLOWO2_01_FULL_60_11
TGAAGTATGAGGACGAGGCCTTGACGGCCGCCGCCGAGCTTTCCGAACGCTACATCACCGACCGTTTTCTGCCGGACAAAGCCATCGACCTCATCGACGAAGCGGGCTCCCGCGCGCGCCTGATGTCCACGCAGCTGCCCGCGGAGCTCAAGGAAAAGGAAGTCCAGATCGAGCAGCTCGCCAAGGAGAAGGACGCCGCCATCGCCTCCCAGGAATATGAGAAGGCGGCCCGCCTGCGCGACAAGGAAAAGGATTTAAGGAAGGCCCTTGAGGACTCCAAGAAGAAATGGCGGGAGAAGCGGGACATCAACCTCCCGCCCATCAACGCCGAAGACATCGCCACGGTCGTCTCCAAGTGGACGGGCATTCCCGTCAACCGGTTGACGGAGAAGGAATCCGAGAAACTCCTGCAGATGGAAGCCGAACTCCACAAGAGGCTCATCGGCCAGGAAGAAGCCATCGTGGCCGTCTCCCAGGCCATCCGGCGCTCCCGCACGGGCATGAAGAACCCCAACAAGCCCATCGGCTCATTCATTTTCCTGGGGCCCACCGGCGTGGGAAAGACGGAGCTCGCGCGCGCTCTCGCCGAATTCATGTTCGGCGACGAGGAGTCCCTCGTGCGCATCGACATGTCCGAATACATGGAGAAATTCTCCGTCTCGCGGCTGATTGGCGCGCCTCCGGGCTATGTCGGCTTCGAAGAAGGCGGCCAGCTCACCGAAGCCGTGCGCCGCAAACCCTATTCCGTCGTGCTCCTGGACGAGATCGAAAAGGCGCACCCGGACGTCTTCAACATCCTCCTGCAGATGATGGACGACGGCGTGCTCTCGGACAACCTGGGCCACCGCGTGAGCTTCAAGAACACGGTCATCATCATGACTTCGAACGTGGGCGCGCGCCTGATCTCGCAGGGCAAATCCCTGGGCTTTGAAGTCAAGGACGACGTCCACAGGGACTATCTCGCCATGAAAGACATCGTCATGGAGGAAGTGAAGCGCGCCTTCAACCCCGAATTTTTGAACCGTCTGGACGAGATCATCGTCTTCCACCCCCTTTCCAAGGACGACATGTTCAAGATATTGGACCTGATGCTCAACCGCGTGACGGACAAGCTGACGGCCCAGGGATACAAGCCCGAATATTCGGAAGAAGTGAAGCACTTCCTCCTGGAGAAGGGATTCGACCCCAAGAACGGCGCGCGGCCCCTGGCCCGCACCATCCAGAAGCACGTGGAAGACCCCCTGGCCGAACAGATGCTGGGCAAGAAGATCACCCCCGGAAGCGCGGAGCACCCCACCCTCATCCAGATCTATTTCGATGAGGACAAGAAGTCCATCGCCTTCAGCACCGCCCCCGTCCCAAAAACCGTCAAACACTAAGCCAAATTTCGGATTTGGTATACTAAAGCCATGAGATCGAAAAAGATCTTATGGGGAGCGCTGGGCTTTTTCGCTTTCCTGGCCCTCGGGGCCGTCGTCGGCAACCGCCTGCTGGTGAGGCCGATGGCCAAGAAGGCGCAGAAGCGCATGGAAGGATACCTGCCGGACCGGCAGGTGCGCCTGGGGAAGGTCTCCACGAACTGGTTCAACGCCTTCGCGGTCTCCCCGGTGGAGATCTCGCGGCTGGGCGGGTTCGTCAACGGCACCGCCGCCCGGGTCGAGACCGTGCGCCTCACCTACCGTCTCACCGAGATCCTTTTAAGGCGCGTGCGGCCTGAAGAAGGCCTGGCTTCCATAACGCTCACGGGACCCTCCGCCGTCTTTGAACCCTCCGAACCCTGGAAATTCAAGACCCGGGGCGGAGGCACCATCCTTCCCCTTGAGGTTTCCTGGCGGGACGGGACATTCCAGGTGAAGGGCGCGAGCGCCGCGTGGGACGGTTTCAAGCTTGAGAACATATCCGGCGCCCTGGACACCCGTTCCCTTTCACCGACGCTCCGGATCGAAGCGCGCACGCCCCGGGACGGGACATTCCCGTTCCGGCTGGGCACCTCGACCCTGACGGTGAGCGGATCGCTGGAAGCGTCGCTCAAGGTCACCGTTCCGCCCGTAGCGCTCCTCAAAAAAGATTGGGCATCCTTTCAGACCGAAGGTTCGGTCAAATTGAACGGCGTCTCCTCCGTATTGAATCTGCGCAACAAAGAGAAGATCTCCGCCCAGCTGGCCGGCTCCATCGGCCTCTCCAATGACAAAATAGAGACAAGGAGCCTGACGCTCAAGACCCCTCGATCCAACCTCGCTTTCAAGGGAGCCCTCTCATCCATTTTCGGTGAAAGGACCCTGGATGGAGACCTGACAGGTCATGCCGGACTCGATGATATGAGGAAGATCCTCGGATGGAGGAGCAAGGAAGATAATTTCAAAGGCGGTCCGGATGTCGCGGTCACATTCGGCGGGACCCTGAAGAATCCCAGGGTCTCCGCCACCGTCAAAGTCCGCGAGGCCTCGCTCTACGGCATGGCGGTGGCCGGGGAAAGCACCGTAGAGTTCTCCTCCGACACCCTGTTCATCCGGTCCGCGGACTTCAAATGGGGGCAAGGGTCCATCACGGCAAAGGGGGCTTTCGCCCCGGAAAAGATCGACTATTCGGCCCGGGTGCAGGGGCTCGCCTTGAACACATTCTTCGTGAGGCCGTGGGACCCCGAAAAAAAGGCCATGGCGGGGGGGAAGCTCGACATGTCGGTATCGGCCAAAGGCCCCCGCAAGAACGTCGTGACGAAAGGGACCTTGAGGATCGCCGATTTCTTCTGGGGGAACCGGCAGGAGGAACGCTCCACGCTTTCGGGACGGCTTTCCGCCGCGAAGAATTCCCTTCGTCTTTCGGTGTCGTCGTCCAAGACCCCCATGGGCCTTTCTTTCACGGCGGAAACGCGGAACGGCCTGACCCGTTTTGAGAACTGCCGGTTGAGATTCTCTCCGGGAGAAACTCTGACTCTGACCGGGAGCATCGACCATGAGACGGACGAGCTGGAAGGCAGGATCGGAACGACGGACATCTCCACGGACCGACTGGCCCCGCTCCTGGGTCTTTTCTCCAATTTCAGCGGGAAAGTGAGCGCCCAAGCCGCGGTGACGGGGGATCTCCAGTCGCCGTCGTTGTCAGGCACGCTCAAGGGCCGGAACTTGGCGCTCAAGAACACCGGGGCAAAGATCGGGGCGTTGAGCGCGGCCATGGAATGGACGCCGGAGCTGTTCTCTCTCACGGACATCACCCTTGAAAAATCGGCAAA
>MGUS01000136.1:3265-5346 GCA_001800085.1 Elusimicrobia bacterium RIFCSPLOWO2_01_FULL_60_11
AAGGACCGTTCTTGGAAGATCGACGCCGCCTTCAAAGGGCTGGACCCCAATGTCATCTTCGCCCTGTCCGGGAGGCCCGCCGACATCGAAGGAAAAGCGGACGGGAACATCGCACTGGTCCGGCGCAACGGCGCCGACCCGGCCGAGGGCGTTCTGGCTTGGGAGGGAAGCGGAAATCTCAAGGTGCGGAACGGCCGGTGGGGAAGCGTGCCTTTCGAGTCCCTGAACCTCTCTTACCGGACGGACAAGTCCAGCATTTTTCTGGAGGAGTTCAGTTTCCTCCAGAAAGGCGGGAGTCTGACCGCCAGGGGAGAGTCCGCGCAAGACCGCGAGAAGAACCCTCTCAAGGTGACCGCCGAACTCCGTAACTTCCGGACGGGGACCTCCGTGATGAACGGGGTTTTCGAAGCGGAAGGCATCTACGGGATCGGCGAAAAGACCGAGTGGCTGGAGACCCGGGCCAGGTCGAAAAAATTCTCCTTCAACAAGTTCAGCGCGGGCGCCATGTCCGGGGACCTGGAGATCAAAGACAAGACCCTGAAGCTTTCAGACATCCGCTGGGGGGATTTTTTCCGGGGCGAAGGGCGGCTCCTCTTCGGCCAGATGGATTCGCCCAAGATCGAAGCCGAATGGAGATCGAGCATCAAGGACATCGCGGAATGGAGCGAGATCCTTCCCATCGAGAACCTGCCCATCGAAGGAAGAATGTCCCTTTCCGGCAAGGTGAGCGGGACCCTGGCCGATATGCGGCATTCCATGGAATCGGATTTTTCCCAGGTGAAGCTCAAGCCCAGGCCCGGCATGGAAGCACCCGATGAATCCTACCCCGGCTTTTCCGGCTCCGGAGCCGCGGAACTTTCCGGTGGCGTGATCAAGTCGCTGAAAGTCCGGGCGTCCCAGGGGCGTCTTGGGGACTTGACCGTCCTGGGCCAGGTCCACCTCAAATCCAAAGAGATCATCCTGGATACGCTTTTCAACAACATCGATTCCGGCATCGTCTTTCAGGGTCTGGGTTGGCGCGATCTGAAGGGAAAAATGGACGGACATCTGGAGGTCAAAGGCCCCTGGTCGGACCCCGTGGCCAAGGGGGAGATCAAGGGCGGGGAAGGCATGCTGGGAAATATCCAGCTCGATTCCTGGGAAGTCTCGGGGACTTTCCAGGAAAAAGAACTCCAGTTCACGCGTCTGAATCTGCGCGGGCGCAGGGACTCCTGGCGCTTCAGCGTCCTGGAAGACAGCTGGATCAAGCCCAAAGAGGGAAAGAAGACCGCCCGTTTCCGCGTCTCCACGGATTTCGCCAACATCTCCCTGGGGCCGGTGTTCTTCGTGGGCAGCGGCGTGACCGAAGGCGAGTGGAAGCCCAAAGAAGGGAAGGACACCCTGGTCTTCGAAGGCACGGCAAGCATGAGCCAGCTCTCCGCCAACAACGTGGATTTGAAGCCCTTCCGGGTCCAGGCGCAGTATTCCGAGAAGCTTCTAAAGTTCCTGCCTGTTCCGAACGCGGCGACGTCGGTGGAAGGGACGGCGGATTTCAAGGATCTGCCCTGCGTCTCCCTGAAAAAAATGTCCGTCAAGGAATCCGGGAACGAGATCTTTTCCGCCGAAGGCGAATGGTGCCCGGACCGGCCTTCGTTCACCATGAAGGGCAGAGGAGTGGATGCCGCCGTGATCTCAGGGATATTGGACATTCCTTTCGTCTTGAGCGGTCCCTCCGACTTCAAGGTCGAGGGCTCCATGAAAGGCGGGGAGCCGGCTTTGAGCGGGGACGTAGCGCTCCGCGGCGGGCGCGCCGAAGAGATCCCCCTGGAATCGCTCTCGGCGGTCTTCTCCTGGAGGAAAGGCCTTTTTTCCCTGACATCCCTGGAGGCCGTGAGCAAGGATTATCTCACCCTTTCCGCCCGCGGATCCTTCCCCATGAAATGGGGCGCCATCCCGGCCGCTCAGCAGGCCGTGGACCTGAGCGCTCAATGCAAGGACGGGAATCTGTCCGTCCTCAATCTCTTCGGGCTCGAGCAGGTCAAAAGCGCCAAAGGGTCGTTCACGGCGGACCTGACCTTGAAAGGAAAGGCCTCCGGCCCCGG
>MGUS01000136.1:5358-6379 GCA_001800085.1 Elusimicrobia bacterium RIFCSPLOWO2_01_FULL_60_11
GGAGAATTCAGCTCGAAGTACCTGACGCGAAGGGTGCAGGATCTGGACCTGGACATCGGGATCAATAAGAACAAGGCGTCGCTGCTCGACGCCAGATGCGGCATCGGCGACGGCCGGCTCAAAGTCGAAGGTTCCGTCCAGACCGCGTTCGAAGGCGCTGATTTCTTCGTGGAGTCCTATGACCTTAAACTCGAGACTCCGGGCAAGAAAGGCATCCCCATCCAGGTCCCCCAGCTTCCGGCCGCCAAGGAAAAACTGGGCATTCCCTCCGCCCCGTCCCGCGCCGTCGCCGCGTTCGCCTTGACCCTGCAGGGGCCGTCTTCCAAACCCAGGATCTCCGGCTGGGCGGAGATGGACCAGGCGCTCTTCTCCTACCCGCCTCCCGAAAAGCGCAAGAGGGAACGGTTCTTCCTTGAGCACGCCGTCTGGGACATTGAGCTCCGCACCGGCCGCCAGACCATCTATCAGAACGATTTCGCCTACGCGCGCCTGAACGGGAAGATATCGTTCAAGGGGGAAACGGACGACCTGACCATCAACGGAAAGCTCGATTCGAACGAGGGCACCATCACCCTCTTCGGTTCCAGGTTCGATCTGAAGGAGGCCAACCTCGAGATCGCGCCGAAGCAGGATTTCAAATTCGGCGGCTCCACGGAAAGCGCAAAATTCAACAACACCGTCACCCTTCAGTTCAAGGCGCAGAAGACCGCGTTCATCTCTTCCGGCCAGGGAGACAAGATCACGGACACCATCACGCTCGAGCTCCAGAGAACGGCCCTGACGGAGGGCTTCGACGCCAAGAAGGTGAGTTTCCGCTCCGCGCAGAACCCGGAGCTTTCGAGCGAGAGGGTGGCGGGCCGGGCGGGGCTCGGGCAGAACCTGGACGCTTTGACCCCCGAAGAGCGCGACCAGCAGCTCCGCCAGGGCATCGCGCGGCTCCTGGATTCGGAACTGGCTTCTCCCATCGCGCGCTCCATCCTGGGACGGTTCGGCATCGAGAAAGTGGAGTTCGGCGTGGAGG
>MGUS01000136.1:6389-7620 GCA_001800085.1 Elusimicrobia bacterium RIFCSPLOWO2_01_FULL_60_11
GTCCTCATCGAGAAGACGCTTTTCACCCGCCTGGGTGTCGGCTACAAGGCCACTCTGGACCGCATCCAGGACCGGGCGGACCTGGTGCACCAGGTCCAGCTGCGCTATCCCTTTTACAAAGGCATCTGGCTTTACGGCTCCCAGGACCTGGACTCCAGGGAAAATCTCGGCAGAGACCCGGATTCCGAGGTCGGACTGAAAGGGGGGCTCAAGTTCGATCCCTCCGAGTGGTTCAAGAAGAAACCTCCCGTGGAGAATTCCCCGGGGAAATAGTAAAATGGCAGGCCATTGTGAAAATCAGATTTGGGTCCTTGTTCTGCATCCTCGGCGGAGCGTTCCTTCTTGCCCGGTCCCTGCACGCCGCCTCCGCGGCCCAAGACCTTAAGATCATCAAAGAGATCCGCATCACGGGCAACAAGAATTTCAAGGACCGCTCCGTCCGGGAACTCATCCGCACCCGCCCCAAGGACTTCTACTCGGTCAAGGCCCTGGAAGAGGATGTCCGGGAAATTTTGGGGTCGGGCAATTTCGAATCCGCCGATTTCGAGGTGCAGGAGATCGCCGGAGGCTACCGCGTCACCTACACGGTCAAGGAAAGGCCCTGGGTCAAGAAGATCGATTTCACGGGGAACAAGAAGATCGGGAACTCCAAGCTCAAGGAAGAGATCTCCTTGAAGACGAAGGAAGGGTTCGACAAGGTCAAGGCCGACAACGACGTCCAGACCCTCCTGAACCTCTACGGGGAAAAGGGCTATCCGGACTGCAAAGTGGAGACCTTCACCACCTTCGACGACGCGGAGAACCGCGTCACGGTCAACTTCGTCATCAAGGAAGGCAACCGGGTCCTGATCGACAAGGTGGAATTCGAGGGGAACACGGCCTTCAAGACCCAGAAACTCCGGCGGGTGTTCAAAGAGACCCGCCGCAAGAAGGTGTACAACTCCGAGAAGTTCAAGGCCGACCGGGAAGTGCTGGAGATGTTCTACAAGAACAACGGCTACGCCAAGGTGAAGCTGGGGGAGGCGCGCGTCGACTACAACCCGGAGCGCACCCGCATGACGCTCACCGTCCCCGTCACCGAAGGCCAGCGTTATATGGTGGGCACCTTCGAGTTCTTCGGCCAGACCATCTACCAGACGAACGAACTCCAAAAATCCGTGGAGATGAAGACGGACAAGCTTTACAGCCAGGAGAAGCACGACCTGACCCTGCAGAACCTTCGGGAACTCTA
>MGUS01000137.1:0-2300 GCA_001800085.1 Elusimicrobia bacterium RIFCSPLOWO2_01_FULL_60_11
CACGACCGCGTCATCAACGCCAAGCCCGAGGCCTGGATGATCCTGGGGGACTTCTACCTCCAGGTCATGAAAGACCCGGCCCGGGCGGAAGAGGCCTACAAAAAGGCCGCGGCCTGCACCCCCGCCGAGATATTCAAGAACGGGAGCCAGCCGGCGGGGCCCGGCGCCTACCTGGCCTTCCCCGACCACATCACTTTCCTGAAGCGCCTGGCCAACGTCTACGCCCTGCAGAACGATCCCAAACTCGCCGTCGAGACATGGCAGAGGGTGCAGTATTTGAAGCCGGACGATCCCGACCTTCAGAAGATGATCCAGCAATCGCAGAAAAAATAGCCCAGCCCCGGCCATGACGCTCACGCGCCCCCGAACCGCCTGGATCCTCGCCGGACTGCAGCTGCTCCTGAGCGTTCTCTTTTACAAGGAACTCAAGACCGTGTTCCCCCCCGGCATGAATGTCTTTTTCATGGACGGCCCCACCTGGTTCACCGCCTTGAACGGCATCAACTTCGGCCTGGCCCTCCTCCTCGCGATCGCTGCCCTCTGGAAATTCGAGGTCACCGCCATCGTTTTTTTGCTCGCGGTGCACACGGTCTGCCCCATCCTCTTCTTCACCGACCTGACCCGCAACCCCTACTTCACGCAGATCACGCTTTTTAACATCTGGGTATCCTTCCTATGGATCGCCTGGCTGGCGGAAGCTCTGCAGAGGAAAGTGCTGGTCTTCCCCCGCACCGCGCTCAACGCCCCCCTCTTCATCTTCCTCGCCGTGGCGACCCTGTCCTGGGGACTGTCCTTTTTCTTCCACCCGGTCCGCTTCCATCCTTCGATGTTCTGGGAAGGCCTGCGCAACTGGCTGTTCCTGGTGGTGAACGCCATCGGCGTCTTTTTCATCGCCTACACTCTGGAGGAGAAATGGCAGAAGCGGTTCCTCTGGGTGACCTTCTGGGTGGCCGGGGTGGCCGCCGCCTATGGCCTGATGCAGTTCTACGGCATCGAGCGCATCTGGCAGAAGACGCTCACGCCTTTCGCCAACCGGCCCGTCTCCACCTTCGGCAACCCCAACTTCCTCTCGTCGTATCTGCTCCTGGTCATCGCCCCGCTCGCGGTGAGCGCCATGACCTCCAAGACCCCGTCCAGGTCCTTGATCTCCCTCGCACTCCTCGTGACCGTGATCACGGGGCTCATCGCCACCATGACGCGCTCGACCTGGGTGGGCGGGCTCGTGGCCGTGGGGCTTCTGCCCGTCTCGCCTCAAGTGAGGCGGATCATCGGGAGCAACCGGAAGAAATTCTTCATCTTCGGCGCCATCGTCCTGGCCTCCATCGTCTTCTGGCCCAAGAGCAAGCTGGGCGGGTACCGCAACCCGCTCGAGCGCCTGACCGAGCTCAAGGAGATCGGCAGCGGCAAGGCCTACCACCCCTGGTCCCAGAGGATACTCATCTGGAGTTGTTCGTTCCTTATGGTCAAAGACCACCCCGTGATCGGAAAGGGCTGGGGCCTCATGGAACTTTTCTATCCTTATTACCAGGGCGAGATGCTCTTCCACCCCATCCTGGGCGTTTTCCGCACGCATGCCAACAATTCGCATAACGAAGCCCTGGAGATCTGGTCCCAGACAGGAACCCTGGGCATGGGGATCTACGTATGGCTCTGGGTCATCCTCATCGGTTTCGGCCTGAAACTCTCCAAGTCCGCGCCCGCGCAGGGCCCGCCGGGTTTTGCTCCGGTGTGGGGCTGGGCCCTGGCCGCCTCCGCTGCGGGCATGCTGGTGGACAATTTCCTGGGGAATGTCTCCCTGCACTTCTGCATTCCCGCCTTCCTATTCTGGTGGCAGGCGGGGCTCATGTTCGGCATGGCCAAGACCCCGCCCAGGAAACCGGAACAGGAATCCGGTCGCCACAGCGACCGGTCGCCTCGGGAGACCGCCCTGGACTATCATCTCATCCCGGTCTCCAACCATTTCAAGATGCTCCTGCTCTGGCTGGGCATCGCGTTCTTCTCCGGTTCGGCCGCCTTCGCCTTCCGCAAGGAATTCCAGGAGATCTTCTATTTCAGCGGGTTCAAGCTCGCCAAGGCCCCGAACGTGCCCCTGGAAGCGGCAAAGGAACAGCTGGAGCGGGCCTGGAAATGGTTCCCCCGGGAAGTGAACAGCAACTACGAGCTGTCCAACACCTACGCCCGGCTCTCGCAGCAGGCCGGCCGCCAGGGCATCGCCCAGAGCGCGGAAAGTTTCCGCCAAAAAGCCATGTGGGCCTATCTTGAATCGCTCCGCTCCAACGCCGGCTATGACGAGATCTATT
>MGUS01000137.1:2310-2858 GCA_001800085.1 Elusimicrobia bacterium RIFCSPLOWO2_01_FULL_60_11
CTATCTCGGGAACATCTTCCTCCAGGGCCGTCCCAAATATCTCGAGCAGGCGGGGCTGCTCTTCAAGCAGGGCGTGCGGTTCTATCCCAAGAACAAGGACCTCTGGGTGAACCTGGCTTTCTATCACATCGAGAAGGGGGAATTCTCCGAGGCCCTGGAACATCTCGCGCGAGCCATGGACATCGACCCTTTCTATGACATCACGCGCAAGAACATAAGGGCCGTGACCGGCAGGCCCGAATTCTCCCGCCATCCCCTGGCCGAAGTGGACCGAGACCTTCTCCAACTGAACGGCTGGATCGCGGCTAAGAACTGGCCGCTCATCAAAGAGAGAATGGAGTTCTGCGTCAAGGTCCTGCCCGAATGCTCCGCGCTCCGTCTGGTCCTCGCCAATGTCTGTTTTGAGATGCGGTTGTGGGATAAGGCCGTGGCCGAATACAAGAAAACCCTGGAGCTCGACCCTGCCAATGTCACGGCCGCCACCAACCTGGCCTTGGTCTACAAATTGAACCCCAAATTAGAATCCATCCCCAAAAACCAGTAGGGGC
>MGUS01000137.1:2904-7694 GCA_001800085.1 Elusimicrobia bacterium RIFCSPLOWO2_01_FULL_60_11
GCCCCTACAATTTATTATCTACATGTCGTCATTCCCGCGAACGCGGGAATCTATCTTGACAACTTTAATACAAAAGTATACAATCCGTATAAATGGACAAAATGACCCCCGTGGAATTGAAGGCTATCCGTCATATCCGAAATAGTTTGGTGCACCATGGTCACGCCCCTACCGTGCGAGAACTGCAGAGGGCTTTGGGATACGGCTCGCCGAGATCGGCATCGCTGATCCTCTCAGCCCTCATCAGCAAAGGAGTTTTGAAGCGGCGTCCTGGTGGAGCAATGCAGCTTATCCATGACCCGGAAGAGGATGTGAGCAACGCCCGCACGGTCGATGTGCCCCTGGTGGGAACCATCGCCTGCGGAGCGCCCATTCTAGCCGAGGAGAACATCGAGGCCATGGTCCCCGTATCAAAAAGCTTCATCCGTTCGGGCCATCGCTACTTCCTGCTTCGGGCCAAAGGCGATTCCATGACGGGGGCCAACATTAAGGATGGTGATTTCGTTTTGGTGAAGCAACAGCCTACGGCAGAGAATGGGAACATCGTCGCTGCCTTGATTGACGACGAGGCTACATTAAAAGAGTTTCACCGCTCAGGTGATGCTGTAATCTTAAAGCCAAAATCACACAATAAGAAACATCAGCCAATTATTTTACGAGGCGACTTCCAAGTCCAAGGAGTGGCGGTTGCCACGGGGCTTGATCTCAGATGATTCTTGTATAAAAAACTAAGGGGAATATGTTAGATCATGAAACTTGATCTAAATGTAAGTCTTGCTGCGGGATACAAAAGCTCGCCTCAGATCGCTCGTGTCGTCACAGAAAATTGGGCTTCACAAAATCTATTTTGTCCGGCATGTCCATCGAATTCGTTGAGGCAGTTTCCAACCAATACACGTGCTGTTGATTTCTTATGTCCTAACTGTAATCGTGCTTTTCAACTTAAAAGCAGTCGTACTTGGAATCAGCACAAAATAATCGATTCCGCGTATTCCTCGATGATTGCTGCAATCCGCAGTGATAGTGTCCCGAATCTAATGGTCATGCAATATACGCCTCAATGGAAGGTACAAAACTTACTTTTCGTTCCGTCGTTCTTCTTTACAGAAACTAGTATCGAAAAACGTAATCCTCTTTCTCCTTCAGCGCGTCGGGCGGGTTGGGTCGGATGCAATATATTGCTCCGGGAAATACCACCGGACGGAAAACTCATATTAGTTGCGGACGGTATTCTCATTCCACGCGAACTAGTTCGAGAACGATTCAACTTGATCAAACCTTTATCAATGCTGAAAGCCAACGTAAGGGGCTGGACTTTGAGTGTGCTGAACATTGTACGTCTGGTAGGCAAGTCTGAATTCTCTCTATTTGATATATATGAATTTGAGGAAAAACTTACAGAGAAATACCCAAGAAACCAAAATGTACGTCCAAAAATCAGACAACAATTGCAGAAACTAAGAGACTTTGGCCTTTTAGAATTTTTAGGTCAAGGACGGTATCGAGTAATAAGCGTGAAATAGAGGTGAGTCATATGTTAACGAGAGTAATCATTAGCGTCAGCGGAGGAGTAGTTAACGCAGTCTATTCAAACGGGAAGCATGTGAAGGTACACTTAGTGGACTTCGACAACCTGGAATCGGAACCAGGTAAAGATTGCAGTACCACATATCTTATCGATTCACTACATGATTTTCAGAATGCGGCGCAAAATTATATTGAGCGCTATCCGGAAATTGGGAAACTCCTTTCTTACCTTAAAGCTGAGGAACAGTTTGACGGACCCATTAGCACCCGGAAGACGTCAGACAACCGCTACCCGCCCCGGAAGTGAATTTGGGGATTCTATACGGCTACATACTCCGCAAAAGAGCGGGACTCGGGAACATCCTGGTGATCTTCTCTCAATCCGGCAACATGCATTTCTATCGCTTCATGCATATTTTTTTCCGCTTCTTCCCGAGTGGCGCCGGTAGCGATGCAGCCCTGAAGATCCGGCGAATAAGCCGAGTAATTATTTTCCATTTTTTCAATTACTACAAGAAATCTATTCATTATTTAACCTCCTTTAACTGAGCTTGTTTTAAAATGCTGTTGAGAGTTCCCGGAGCCAAATCATCGTTTGGATGTCCCGCTACGGTCACCCTGCCGGGTTTTTCAGGATGTTTGTATTGCTGGTGACTGCCTCTTGTCGCGACCAAATACCAACCGTCTTCCCGGATTTTTCTGAGGATGTCGCGCACCTTCATTGTTTTAAAGTTACCAGAAACAACGGTATTTGTCAATGTAGACGCGCGGAAGGGAACCCGTGGGATTAGAGCCCCAACAAAACGGATGGCAGCATTTTCCCCGCAAAATGGTAAAATAACTTTCATGTCAGGTCATAGCAGATGGGCGGGCATCAAGCACAAGAAAGCCATCACCGACTCCAAGAAGGGTAAGACCTTCACAAAGCTGGCGCGCGAGATCAGCGTCGCGGCCAAGGCGGGCGGGGGCAACCCGGACCACAACGCGCGCTTGAGGAAGGCCATCGAGGACGCCCGCGAAGCCAACATGCCCCAGGACAACGTGAAGAAGGCCATCCAGAAGGGCACCGGGGAGATCCCGGGGGTGACTTACGAAGAAGTCCGCTATGAAGGTTATGGCCAGGGCGGAGTCGCGCTCCTGGTGGACTGCACCACGGACAGCCGCAACCGCACGGCCCCCGAGATCCGCAAGATCTTCAGCAGCCACGGGGGCAACATGGCCGAATCGGGCGCCGTGGGATGGATATTCTCCTCCAAGGGATATATCACCGTTGACAAGAAGTCGGCAGCCGAAGAAGACCTCTTGGACCTGGCCCTGGAGGCCGGCGCCGAGGACATGAAGACCACGGACGAGGACGCCTATGAGATCACGACGGCCCCCCACGATTTCGAGAAAGTGAAGGCGGCCCTGAAGGCCAAGAACATCCCCGTCAGCTTCGCCGAGGTCACCCTCCTCCCCGGCACGACGGTGCCCGTCACGGGCTCCCAGGCCGACCAGGTCCTGGCCCTCGTGCGCGACCTGGAGGACCACGACGACGTCAAGACCGTTTTCGCCAATTTCGACATCCCCAAGGAGCTCTTAGAGAAAGCCGGATGATCATTCTGGGAGTCGATCCGGGATTCGGGATCACGGGCTACGGCTTGATCGAAGCCGACCCGGACGACATCCGGAACGTGAAACTCCTGGAAGCCGGCGTTCTCAGATCCGCCAAGAACACCCCCTTTTCCGCCCGCCTGGAAGAGATCTACGCCCGCATGGTCGAACTCCTCGAGGAGTTCAAACCCGCATCCGTCGCCGTGGAAGAGATCTTCTCGTCCCCGGCTTTCCCCAGGAGCTCCATCGCCATCGGGCACGTGAGGGGCGTCCTCCTCCTGGCCGCGTCCCAGAAAAAGATCCCCGTTTTCTCCTACTTTCCCCGCCAGGTCAAGAAATCGCTCGTGGGCAACGGCAACGCCAGCAAATCCCAGGTCCAGAAAATGGTGGAGAACATGTTCGGGCTGGACAAGGCCGTCCGTCCGGATGACATGTCGGACGCCATCGCCATCGCGCTCTGCCACGCGGGCCAACATGCCCGCTTGGAGGCCGTGGCATGATCTGCCAGGTCTCAGGGACGGTGACCGCCGTGGAGGATTATTCCCTTACGCTCGAAGTCGGCGCCCTGGCTTATGAGATCTTCGTGCCCACGAGCGTGGTGGCCCACTACCGCAGGAAGACGAACGGGAGCGCGCCCAAAGAGCCGGAGACCTTCCACACCATCCAATACATCGAGGGCGCGAGCGGCCACGGCAACCAGTTCATGCGCCTGGTGGGTTTCAAGCGCAAGGTCGAGAAGGAATTCTTCCAGCTCTATACCGGCGTCGAAGGCGTGGGCTACAAGACCGCGCTCAAGTCCCTGGTCCTCCCCATCCAGAAGATCGCGCTCGCCATCGAACGGAACGACCTGGCCACTTTGAAGAAACTGCCCCACATCGGCACGCGCACCGCGGAGAAGATGGTGGCCACCCTGAAAGGACGCATGCAGAAATTCGCCCTGGACCTTTCAGACGAGCCGCTCACGGCGGGCCCCGAGGCCGACATCAGCTCCGAAGCGCTCCAGGTCCTGCGCCAGGTGGGCTACGGGGACGCCGAATCGTCCGATCTCATCCATCAAGCGCTTTCGGGCAACGCCAAGATCAAATCCTCCGAGGAGATGATCCGGGAGATCTTCCGCATGAAGAACGCGGCCGGATCTCCCGCCGAACGCTGATGCCCAGGGAACGCATCGTCTCGCCCGTCCCCATATCCCCCGAAGAGGAGAAATGGAGCTCGTCGCTGCGGCCCGAGACCCTCTCTGAATTCACCGGACAGAAGCGCCTCGTGGAGAAGCTCACCATCTCGCTCCAAGCCGCGAAAAAAAGAGGGGAACCCCTGGAGCACATGCTCTTTTACGGGCCTCCGGGCCTCGGCAAGACGACCCTGGCCCACATCATCGCCAAGGAGACGGGCAAGAAGATCTTCCTCACCTCGGGGCCCGCGCTCAAGCGGTCGGCCGACGTCATGGGGAGCCTGACGAATCTCAAGGACGGCGACATCCTTTTCATCGACGAGATCCACCGCCTGCCCATCGTGGTCGAAGAATTCCTCTACCCGGCCATGGAGGATTTCAAGATCGATTTCGCGGTCGGCGAAGGCGCCTACGCCAAGACCATCAACATGCCGCTCAAACGGTTCACGCTGGTGGGCGCCACCACCCGGGCGGGGTTCCTCTCCGCCCCCCTCCGCGA